>JASHQC010000085.1 GCA_030037735.1 Thermoplasmata archaeon | reverse complement strand
CTGTCTCCGATGGCGTCGACCTCACGCTCCGGGGGCTCACGGTGGCCATGAAGCGCGACTCCGCATCCGGCGACGGATACCTGATCCACACGATCACGTCCAAGGAGTACCACGAGTTTTCCGAGGACGAAATCAATAAACGCCTCAAGGCGCTCAAGATTCCACTCCCACCGGTCCTTCCCTAGCGACTACGGGATCCTCCGGGGATTCCGGGGGCCGGCGAACCCCTTTCGGCCAACCGTTTCAGTCACCGTATGAGTATCGATGGTCTACTAGAGCAAACCAAAGAAGTGCTACACGAAGTGCTCCCCGAAACCATCGAGGTCACTGACATCGAGCTCGAGGGACCACACATCGTGCTCTACACGAAGCAGCTCGATGCGTTCCTCTCGGGCGGCGAACTGCTCCGGCAGGTCGCCCAGCGGCTGCGCCGCCGGGTGCTCGTTCGCTCCGATCCCGCGTCGCTCGTGGATCCCAAAGAGGCCGAGGCCGCGATCCGCGAGCTGATCCCGCCGGAAGCCGAGATCACGGCGCTCTACTTCGAGCCGGAGACCGGAGAGGTCACGATCGAAGCCGCGAACCCCGGTGCCGCCATCGGTCGGCAGGGCTCCGTCCTCACCGAGCTCAAGCGTAAGATCGGGTGGGTCCCTACCGTCGTGCGCACCCCGCCGATCCCCTCGAAGACCGTGGAGGAGGTGCGGGTGCACCTGCGCAACCATTTCGATCAGCGGCGCACCTTCCTCAAGAAGGTCGGTACCCGGATCGCCCGTGACCGGCTCGACGAGAAGATCTGGGCCCGGAATAGCTCTCTCGGGGGCTACCGGGAGGTAGGCCGCAGCGCCTCCCTCCTCTCGACGCAGAACTCGAAGGTGCTGATCGATTGCGGCCTCGACCCCGGCTCCGACCGGGCGCCCTTCCTCAGCGCGCCGGAACTCCTGCCGCTCGACTCGCTCGACGCCGTGGTCATCACCCACTCCCATCTCGATCACTGCGGACTGGTTCCGGTCTTGCTCAAGTACGGGTACCAGGGACCAATCTACACCACCGCGCCATCGCGCGACATGATGACCCTGATGCTGCTCGACGCGATCAAGGTCTCGAGCCAGGAGGCCCGGCAGAAGATCTACGACTCCTCCCACGTTCGGGACATGGTCACGCGCACGATCCCCCTGCGGTGGGGGGAGACCACCGACATCACACCGGATCTCCGGCTCACGCTCCACAACGCGGGGCACATTTTGGGCTCCTCCATCTGCCACTTCCACATCGGGGATGGCGACCACAACCTCGCCTACAGCGGGGACATCAAATTCGAGCGCAGCTGGCTCTTCAATCCAGCGGTGAACCGGTTCCCGCGGCTCGAGACCCTCGTGCTCGAGTCAACGTACGGCGGGTACCGGGACCTGCAGCCGAACCGGCTCCAAGCCTCGGACGAGTTCGCGGGCTTCGTGAGCAAGGTCCTGGACCGGAAGGGGAAGGTGATCGTCCCGGTCTTCGCCGTGGGCCGATCCCAGGAGGTCATGCTCGTGTTGGAGGAGCGGATGCGGGAGGGGAAGATCCCCCGCGTACCGGTCTACTTGGACGGGATGATCTTCGAGGCGACGGCGATCCACACCGCCTACCCCGAGTTCCTGAACAGTCAGCTGAGGACACAGATCTTCCAGCAGGGGGACAACCCGTTCCTCTCGGACATCTTCCACCGCGTCGACTCGTCGCAGATGCGGATGGGCATCCTCGACGAAAAGGACCCGTGCATCGTGCTCGCCACGTCGGGCATGATGAGCGGTGGGCCGGTCATGGAATACTTCCGGGCCTGGGCCGCCGAGGAGAAGCACGGCATCGTGTTCGTGGGGTACCAGGCGGAAGGCACGTTCGGTCGCCGGCTCCAGCGCGGGATGAACGAGGCGCAGCTGTTCGACAACGGGCGCCAGTACAGCACGCCGGTCCGCCTCGAGGTCGCCACCATCGAGGGGTTCTCCGGGCACTCGGACCGGGTCCAGCTGATGAACTACGTTGCCAGCCTGGACCCGAGACCACAGAGGATCATCGTGAACCACGGGGAGGAGTCGAAGACGCTCGACCTCGCCTCCAGCCTCCACAAGCGATTCAACCTCGAAAGTCGGGTCCCGTTCAACCTCGATGCCATCCGACTCATCTAGGCTCACCCCCGGGAGTCCAAGTTGGCGGGCCCTCCTCTGTACACGCCTTTAAGAAGGGGTCCCAACTCTGTAATGTTCGACTGTACGGTTGGTTCAAGGAGAGGATAGAACGGCCGCTAGCCACCGCTTCGTCGTGCTGGGGCTCGACGGGGGAACCTTCCAGCTCCTCAACCCGCTCATGGCAGCGGGGGAGCTCCCGTTCCTTCGCTCCCTCGTGAACCGCGGGGTCTCTGCCCCGTTGATGTCGGTCTATCCGTCCAAAACGATCCCGGCCTGGTACAGCTTCGCCACCGGGCTGGACCCGGGAGCCCTGGGGATCTTTGGCTTCACCGAACCGAATGGCGGGCCGGGTAAAAGTCGGCTGGTTCAGGGGTACCGCCCCGCCGAAGCGGTTTGGGACCAGCTCTCCCGACAGGGTCACCGGGTCGGGGTCCTCAACTTTCCGCTCCGGGCCGGGTACCCGATCAACGGGTACCTGATCCCGGGGATGTTCGGAGAAAACCCAGCGACCTATCCGACCGATGTCCGCGCCCGGCTTAAGGAGGGCCTGGGCGAGCCCCTCGTGGCGGAGCTTCCCCTGTACCGCGAGTCCGAGCGGCGCGAGTGGCTGTCGCTCGCCACCCGAGGCGTCCTCCAGAGGGCAGCGTCGGCGGAGTTCCTCCAGGACGCATTCCATCCCGACTTCTTGTTCGTCCTCCTTCGCGAGACGGACCGCGTCGAGCACCAGCACTGGGTGGAGTGCGCCCGGGACCCTGCTCGGATGCCCGCCGACCTGCTCGAGTTCTGGCGCGCCGTCGATACCGCCTGCGCCCGGATCGACCGCGTGTTCCGCGCCCAGGGAGAACCGGCGGTGACCCTGGTGATCTCCGACCACGGCCACGGACCCGCCGGGGCGGAGTTCTTCACGAATCGATGGCTTCTCGAGGAAGGTTTTCTGAAGCTGAAGCCGGGCGCTGAGCCGAGGCGCCGCAAGCTGCTCTCCCGGTTCCTGCTGGCATCGGAGAAGTACGCGTCGACGCGGAGGATGGTCCGAGCCGTCGCGGACCGACTCCGCTCGGACGGGAGTGAGCGGCACATGGACCGATGGCTGGGCGGGGATGCCAGCTTCGAGGCGATGGCGGCTAAGATCGACTGGGACCAGACCGAGGCGATCTCGTACCCCGTGCCCGAGGGGATCTATCTGAACCCCTACCGGAGGGACCGAACTGCGAAGAAGGATCGGGACACGCTGGACCAGATCCGCCGGCGTCTCGAGGCCTACCCGCGGGCCCACATCGAGGTGTTCGACCCCCGCGAGATTTACCGAGAGGTACGCTCCGTGGCTGCGCCCGGTCTTCTGCTCCGCGTGAACGGGATGGAAACGGACCTCCGAATGGACTTCAGCTACCCCGATACGCTCCTCGCCCGCCGGCCGGGCTTCTTCTACGGGTCGGGCGTTCACCGGGCGGACGGAATCCTCATCGCCGCCGGCAACGGCTCAGCCCACGGAGCCCAAGTCGGGCCGCTCTCCCTCCTCGACGTGGCCCCCACCGTACTCGAGGGGATGGGCCTGACGCCGCCGCCGGCGATGGCGGGCCGGTCGTTCGGCTCCTGGCTCGGCACCTCGCCGGCATAGCGCGCCCGCTTCCGGGGCTGTTTTCCCCTGTTTGGTTGGGTTCTTCTACCCACCCAACCCTGTCCGACCCCGTGGCGTGCCACGGCAGGTCCTCCGGGCGATGACGGCGGCTCCGATGGAACGGGCGGACCCGTGGAGGATCGACATCCTTGGGAACCCTCCTCCCGACCCGACGACCTCAGGACTTGACCGGTCGCTCTGGGAGCTTGGGGCCGGCCTGGTCGAACGAGGACACCGAGTCCGGATGCTTTTCGCGACGCCTACGCCGGCGGTGCCTCCACCGTACCGGGGTGTCGAAGGGGTTCCCGTTCCGGTGGTTCCGTCCCAACGCCGTCCCATTCCCCAGGCTGTTGAGGTCGGCAAGGCAGCGGGGGAGTGCGTGGCACCGGACGCGCAGGTTTTGCTGGGCATCGACGAACGGGCGGGGGCAATCAAGCTCCCCAGTCGCGGAAGGGGACCCTCCCTCGCCCTGTATCTGAATGCCCTGCCGACGGACCGTACGACGAAGAGCAGCTCGAACGGGGCGAGTCAGGGTCGCGGCCTGATGGAGCGTCTCGGGGGCTGGATGGACCAACGCACCCTCCGCCGGCTCGAGTCCGAGTCACTTGGCCGGGCGACGGTCGTCTTCGCGGGATCCGCCACGACACGGGACCGTCTGACTCGGTTGCACAAGCTGCCCCTTGGAAAGGTGAGCGTGCTTCGCCCGACGATACCCGACCCCGACCTCTCGGAGTCACGGGAGAAGGCCCGCCTGGCCCTCCGAATCCCTCCCGACGTTCCGGTGGCCGCGTTCGTCGGCCATCGGCCGGAATCTCAAGGGCTTCCCATCGCACTCGAGGCGTTCCGTCGCTCCAGAGTATTCTTCCCCGGTGCCCGCTTCCTCGTGGTGGGAAGTTCTCCCAAGCAGGACCCCGGCGTACTCTCCCTCGGAGTCAGCGATGAAGCTACCAAGGCGCGCGCGTTGCGGGCCGCCGACCTCTTTCTCTTTCCGACCCTTGAGGACGGACCGGCGACTCCGGTGACCGAGGCGATGCGGTACGGTTTGCCGGTCGTGGTCTCATCGCGGGTCGCGCTCGAAGGGGTCGAACCGAAGAAACAGCTCCGGATGGTCACCTCCGACGATCCCGGCGACTACGCCGCCGAATTCGCGGAGCTGTTCGCCGACCCCGCCCTGCGACGGAACCTCGGCGAGGCCGGTAAGGCTTTCGCCGACCAATTCGGTGCCGCGAGAAACGCCGAGGCGTTCGAACTCGCGATGACCGGGCACGTGCCGACCTAGGCGGCGCGTCGCAGGAACCAGCTGTCTAGCCGGCTCCTAGATAGACGGACCAGCACGGGCCGTCCATGCGGACAGGCGTACGCCGGCGAGTCGGTGCGATAGAGCGCCTCGAGGATGCGGCCGATCTCTTCGGCGCTGACCTCGTCCCCGGCTCGGACGGCGGCGTGACAAGCCACGGAGGCGGCGACGCGCTCCTGCAAGCCCTCCGGAACCGTGGGGCGACCCCCGCTGGCGAGCTCGTCGAGCAAGGAGGGAAGGGAGGTGGCTTCGGCTCGGTGACCGCGGTACGAAGGGACGCTTCGAACGCGGAACTGGTCTCCCCCGAACTCTTCCACGATGAATCCGGAGGCCCGGAGCGTTTCCTCGTGGGCCCGCAACGCGGATCGTTGCCGGGCCGTCAGGGTCACCCGCACGGGCTCCATGAGCTCCTGCCGGCCCAAGCGACCCGCGGCTCGGAGCTCGTCGTAGAGGACCCGCTCGCTCGCGGCATGCTGGTCGATTAAGACCAGATCCCCTTCGGATTCGGCAACCCAATAGAGCTGGAACAGCGACCCGAGAAGAGCGAGCGCCGGGTGACGCAGAGTGCCGGAGACCCGATGACCGATCACCGGTTGATCAAGCAGGGTCTGCAGGGACGGTACTGCCGCGGGGGCGGACGCCGGTGGACGGATTTTCGGAGAGGGCCCGGGCCTCGCACTCCCCCCCTTGCCTCGAAGCCTACCGACCGGACCCTCTATGTCGGCAACCTGCGGGCCGCCGACGAGGGCGGCACGGATTGCCCTCCGTAAGACGTCGGCGATTTCGCGCTCACCTTGGATTCGGACTTCTCGCTTCGTGGGGTGAACGTTCACGTCGATGCGGGTGGGGTCGATCGTGAGCTGGACCGCTCCGACCGGGAAGCGAGCCCGGGGCAGGTAGTCCTGATACGCCGCCCGCACCGCTTGAGCAAGCGGACGGGAGGAAACCGCGCGTCCATTCACCGAAACCTGGACGGCCACCGAGGTCCCCCGTGTCACGGTCGGTCGACCGAGGGCGCCTTGGAACTGGACCGGACTCTCCCGCGCCGACTGGACGGTGAAGTGCGACGAAACGAACTCCGAGCCGAACACCCAGCTCGCGGCTTCCTCGAGGTTCAAAGCCCGAGGATATTGCGCGATTTCCTCCTCGCCGCCGATTACTGTGATCGCGACCGATGGATGGGCGAGGTAAAGCCGCTCGATCGTGGCGAGGGCTTCGACCTGCTCCGCCGCCGGGCTGCGGAGAAACTTGCGCCGGGCAGGGGTGTTGAAGAACAGGTCCCGGACATCCACGGTGGTCCCCACGGAGCGCCCCACCTCGAAGGTCGACTCGATTCGACCCCCTTCTACGTTGAGTCCTCGCGCGCTGGCAGTATCGGGCGTCCGAGAGAACAGCCGGAGATGCGACACTTTGGCAATTGACGCCAGCGCTTCGCCACGGAAGCCGAGGCTGGTGATCTGCCCGAGGTCACGGCTTCCGGAGAGCTTGCTGGTGGCGTGACGCTCGACGGCGAGCGAGAGCTCGTCCCCCGGGATCCCCCACCCGTCGTCCGCCACGACGATCCGCTCCAGCCCACCGCCCTCGAGCCGGACTTCCACCTCGGTGGCGCCGGCATCCATCGCGTTCTCGACGAGCTCCTTCACCACCGACGCCGGACCTTCGACGACCTCGCCGGCCGCTATCCTCTCGACCGTTTCCGGGGGCAGTCGCCGAATCGGTCGCCGTTCTGGTGCGGGAGATTTCACGGTCGGGCCTCGGGGCCCGACCGGGTCTCCAGACGGCGGCGCCACTCCACGAGCCAGCGATGAGCCTCCAGCGGAGAGATCGCGTTCAGGTCCAAGGCCCGCAGGGCGCGCTCGAACTCGGAATCGACCATCGTCGGGGAGGGGAGGAGAATGGCTTGCGTGTACCGGGACGGTCGTGCCTTCGCCTTGGGGGTGCGTCCGGGGAGAGCAACCCCCTCCGACTCGAGGTGCCGAAGCAGGCGCTCCGATTCGGCGAGGACCTCGGGCGGCACCCGGGCCATCCGGGCCACGTGGAGGCCGAGACTCCGGTCGGTGCTCCCCGGAACGAGCGTCCGCAGGAACACGATCTCGTGTTCCTTCTCGACGACCGCGAGGTGCGCGTTGCGGGCGGCGGAGAGGCCCTCTACGAGGCCCGTCAGCTGGTGGTAATGGGTCGCAACAACCGTGCGGCAGCGGATCCGGTCGTGGAGGTACTGCAGTGTGGCCCAGGCCAAGGCGAGTCCGTCGAAGGTGCTGGTTCCGCGTCCCACCTCGTCGAGGAGGACCAGACTGCGGTCATCGGCCTCGCGGAGAATCTCGGCGACCTCGGTCATCTCGACGAGGAAGCTGGACTTGCCCCGGCCGATCGCGTCCGTGAACCCCATCCGGGTGAAAAGTGCCGTCACGCGACCGATGCGGGCAAAGCGCGCGGGGACGAACGATCCGACCTGGGCCATCACGACCAGCAGACCGACCTGCCGCATGTACGTCGATTTTCCCGACATGTTCGGTCCGGTCAGTAGCAACAGCCGCGACGACTCGGAATCCAGTTCCGTGTCATTGGGTACGAACTCCATCCGAAGTTGCCGGTCGAGGATAGGATGCCGACCTTCCCGTATCTGGAGCACCCGGCTATCGTCCACGACGGGACGGGCATAGCCGCGTTCTTGCGCCTGCGCCGCGAACGTGGCCAGGACATCGACCTCCCCGAATCGTCGACCGAGCCGATAGAGATGGGGAACAACCGCCTCGAGGTCCTTCAGCAACTGTTCCCAGACCTCGAGCTCACGGACCCGAAGGGCCTCCCGCGCCGTCAGGATCCGCTCCTCCGCGGCCCGAAGGTCCGGGGTGGTGTAGCGCTCGGAAGAGGCGAGGGTTTGACGACGCTCGAAATGCGGGGGAACGAGAGCGCTCTGGCTCCGGGGAACCTCGAAGTAGTAGCCGAAGACCTGGTTGTAGCCGACCTTGACGGAGCGGAGACCGGACGTTTCCCGTTCCCGCCGCTCGAGCGATTCGAGGTCTGCCAGGCCGCTCGCCTCCGCTTCGGCAAGCCGATCGATCTCGGCATCTCCTCCGGGCCGGAACACGCCCCCGGCCTCTACGGTTCCTGGAGAGGGGTCCCGGAGCAGACGCTCGAGGCGGTCGGCGACCGGTTCGAGCACGTGAAGCTCCTCGTCGCCCGCGTCGATCCACGCCGTCGGGCTTCCCTGCTTGAGCGCATCCCGCACTCGGACCGCCGCGCGAAGTCCCTGGGCAAGGCCGAGCAGGTCGGAGGGGCGGACGCGACGACCCGCGATACGGGCTCCAATGCGAGCCAGGTCGGGTACCCGGCGGAGCTCCTCCCGAAGGACCGACAACCATGCACCGCGGGCCCGGAGGCCCTCCACGACGTCCTGCCGGCGGTGAATCGCGTCGACGTCCGCCAGGGGGTTGCGAAGCCAGAAGGCGAGAGTTCTCCGACCCGACGAGGTGACCGTTTCGTCGAGGACCTCCAGCAAGGTGGGAGTTCCCGGAGAGTCGAGGTCCATCGATTGAGAGATTTCGAGGTGCCGGAGACTTTTCGAGTCGAGGCGAAGCCGGGCTGCTGGCCCGCCGAAGCTCACCCGCTCGACGAACCGGAGCACCTTGGGCTGCGTGACATGGAGGTACGTTGCTACAGCCAGCCGGGCCGCTCCTTCCGCCGTCGAGGTCGCTTCTCCCAGGAACGCCTCCGGCAACCCCTCGGGCGGCGTGACCGGCCGAGGCAACTCGATGCGTGCGCGAGGATACTCGCGGTGCAGCCACCGCTCGAGTTCCTCCGGCTCCTCCTCCGCGCCGACAAGAATCTCGCGAGGTTCGAACGCGGCGAGCGCTTCGGCGAACCCCTCCAGGCCGGCTACCGGAGTCGGGCCGCTGAACAACTCCCCCGTGGTGATGTCGACCGCCGCAAACCCGCCCGGACCGTGCTTGGGCCGAAAGACCGCGGCCAGGAAGTTGTGGTCGGGGCCCGGAAGAATTCGGTCATCGAGGACGGTCCCGGGGGTGACGACGCGAGTGACTTCCCGACGGACGAGCCCCTTCGCGAGCTTGGCGTCCTCGACCTGGTCGCACAGCGCGACTTTGTACCCACGCCGGATCAGTCGACCGAGATAGGTCTCGATGGCGTGATGCGGCACACCCGCCATCGGGATCCGTTCTCCCTTGCTGTCCGGCCCTCGGGCTGTCAGCACGAGCTCGAGCTCCCGCGATAGGAGCTTGGCATCCTCGCCGTACGTCTCGAAGAAATCGCCGACGCGGAACAAGACCAGATGACCGGGGTATCGCGCCCGGACGGCTTCGTACTGTTCCATCATCGGCGTCGACGCCGAGCTCTCGACCATGAGGAACCAGCCGAGCTGACTGGAGGCTCATTACCGTTTGCGGGAACCGAACTTCGGCCTCAAGACCGGTCGGCCCTTCGTTCGGTAGCTTGCGGGGATTCACTGCGCCGGTCGACCCGTTACCAGACGATGGCGCCGGGCAGCCCGGCTCACCAATCGACCGTCGTGCGCTCGCCCCAGTCGTTAACCACTCGTTCGCCCGAGGGGGTAAGAGTCAGCTCCCGGACGGGGCGTTGAATCTCTGCGAAATCCTTCTTGAGCGCCCAGCCCAGGGTTCCCTCGATGGGTTCGGGAATCTCCTCGACCGTCGGGAAGATGAACAGCTGCAGCAACCGAGCTCCCGGTTCGAGCGAGGTCGAAAGAACGACGTGGGAGTGATGGGACCCGAGCTCACGCAACACCATCGGAGCCATGTCCGGCGGAACGGCCCGCAGGTCGTAGGGGCATAGGAACCGGGATTTCTCCATCGGTTGGCTCTGGAACCACGCCTCGTATTCCATGTGATCCGGCACGTTCTGAGGCTTCCAGTACCGAGTGATCGTCTCGCCGGCGGCGGTCACGCCTTCGGGGTGGCGACCGATGAAACGGCGAATCTCTTGGGCTGGGCGAAGCTTGCCACCGACGGATTCCACCTGCTCGTGCGGCAGGATCGCTACGCACCCGACGGCGTCCGGTACCTCGCGCGCCAACCAGAGATCGTAGTACGCTGCGGTCTCCGAATCCGGGACCCAGTAGGCCGTGGCCTGTCCCTCGGGCGCGCCCGCGATGAAGGAAACTGCATTCCGGGCTGCCTCTTGGCGGGATACGTGGAAGCTTGCGCAATGCGACCCCAGCGGAAGATCCCGCAGCTCGGCGAGAACGGTCGGCGCAGCCATCCGCCAGAGTTTTTCTAAATTCTAAGGTAAATACGTTACGCCGCGCCCTGTGCTACAACTCGTGCGAGCGTCCCCTTAGAAAGAGGGGGGGACGCTGAGGGGGAGATTTGAACTCCCGAGGCGGAACCGCCACCAGTTTTCAAGACTGGCGCCTTGCCGGACTAGGCTACCTCAGCACCTTCGCCACGCCGGATAGTCGGGCCGTGTGGGATAATGTTGCCTTTCGGCCGGTTCGGGGCTGCTGATCGACCGGCGCACCGGCCACCGGGGATGAAAGGACCTATCGAGATTACGGAAAGATCGTAGCCAAGGTTCAAGCGAGTCTCCCGAGATTGGAGCCTGTGGCGAGCCTCCTCTTCAGTCCTTATTTCATCGCCGGGGCGATTCTGTGGGTCTTCGCCGGCGTGGTGGCGTACTTTTGGCTGGTCTCCTTCCTTTTTGGAGCCGGTTACCAGGGAGCGCCACGAAAGTCGATCGAGGTGATGTTTCGATTCGCCCAAGTGGGCCCACACGACATTCTCTATGAACTGGGCGCGGGGGTAGGGGCGATCGCCTTTCCGGCCGCCCGAAAGTATCACGCGCACGTGGTCGCCGTCGAGATCGAGCCGCTTCGGGTCCTGATCATGCGTTTCCGCCGGGCGATGGGCTCGGACGCGGGCCGACTTGATGTCCGTCGCGGGAACATGTACGCTCTGGACTTTCGGCCAGCCACCGTGGTGACGGCCTTCCTGTGGCCGGGGGCTATGGCCCGTCTTAAACCCAAGTTTGAGGCGGAACTGCAACCGGGAACCCGTGTGCTGAGCCGATGCCACCCGATCATCGGGTGGACTCCGGCGGTCCATGACCCGGACGCCGACGTCTACTACTATCGTTGGCCGGACGCGCGCCGTCCGGGGAAAATAGGGGCGTGATGACCCGCCACGGCTCGGGAGTCAACGAGGAGTGCCCCCCGGTTCGTCGCGAGGTCGGGCAGGGTCCGGGGGGAGGCACCCAGAAGCATGCAGGTGCCGGGAGTCTCGCGACGGGCCGGACGCCCGGTCGAATCGAACCCGGGTCTTCAGCTTGGAAGGCTGAAATCCTACCATTAGATTACACCTGCACGCGGGCCGCCGGACCGGCGCAGGCCAGCGGGTCCCGAGCCTAAGTCTTTTGCTTGCTGTCGGCGGTGGCATGGGCCGACGAGAGCTCGAGCAACGCCACCCGCTCGAGCACCAGACCTTCCCACGCGGAAGGCGGCACCGCGTGGCGCTCCGGTCGCGACACGCCCAGGCGCTCGAGCGTCTCCTCCGTGGGAGGTCTTGGGTAAATGGCGTCGTCGCGGATCAATCCGATGGAGGTGAGTACCGCTTCGAGCTCTCGCGGACGCTCGACCAAGAGTACGAACTCGCCGGAATCCTCCACGACTCCGACCTTGGAGAGCGCACGGGGGAGCTGATCGTCCCCGGCGACGTAGAGCGCGAGTTCGGCGGCCCGATCCCTCAAACGGGATTCTCCCCTGGCTCGCATCCGTCCCATATGCGCCCACGCCGATAGCACGTGTCGCTCGCCTGCGATTGCTCGGGCGTCAAACAGCGCCACGATGCCATCGCCTTCGGAGGCGAATCGGCGAAGCGTCTGTACAATGTCCGTGCGCGTGGGCTTAGACTCTCCGCCTCGGCGGGCACCGACGGCCTGCAACGTACGTGTTTCGGTCCGAGGAATCGGCGTCAAGGGAAACCCCGGGGCCTACTCCTTCAGGAAGCGGATGAACTCCGCCTTAGTACGCGGCTTGAGGATGTAGCTCTCCGCCTTCTCCCGACCAATCGTCGAAGTGGGTGTCATCCCATAATCATGGCCTGGGAGTATGACCGTGGCATCATCGAGCTTGATCACCTTCGAGAAAAGGCTGTCATAGAGCGCCCCCGGATCCCCTCCGGGCAGGTCCGTCCGACCGCATTCGCCGACAAAAAGGGTGTCGCCGGTCGCCGCGTGGCCGTCGAAGATGTAGAGCACGCTGTCGGGAGTGTGCCCGGGAGTATGCATGACCTCGAACCGGAGATGACCGGCGTCGAAGGTGTCCCCCTCGTCGACGGAGATGTCCTGCCCCAGGGGCGCCAGCCGATGGGCGACCACCTTCGCCCCGGTTCTCTCCTTTACATCGAGGTTGCCGGCCCAGTGATCCTGGTGACTGTGCGTGTTGAGAATGTACGCCACTTTGAGCCGTCGCTCGTCGATCGCCTCCAGGACCGGATCGATTCCGTACGAGGGGTCCACGACGGCGGCGGGACCTCCTTCTCCGTCGTCCACCACGTACGTGAAATTCTGGAACGGACCGACCTCGAATTGGCTAACGTGCACGGCCTTTGGAAGAGGGCCGATTATTTTACGATGGACTGCTCCGATTCGTCCAAGCTTACCCGTCGAGGCTAGCTCGAGGAATCGGCCTCGCTTTCGGGGGTTTTAGTGCCCGTAACCGCGTCCAGGACGACACGCCCGTCGGCACTCTCGACATACCAGTACGGGCAGTGGATCATTACCGGAGCACTGAAGTGGAGGTCCTCCGGCCCGGGCGGGACCCGACGCCGTTCGATGATGAGCGCCCCCCCGTGCTGCTCGCTGTGATCGACGCTCACCGTATGCCGACGTCGCGTGGATTCTTCGGCCGTTCGCGCCGCTGCCTCCTCCGAGATGGAAGGCTCCAGCCGTTGATGCGGCTCCTCGATCTCGGGGACGAAGTCGGGTTCGCGGTTCTCCCAATACTCGACCTTGCCCGAAATGGCACTGACCGCGGCCAAGTGATCGGTCACCGGCCCCGTGCCTCCGTGTGGAGCGGCGGTGCGAACTCTGTACGCGAACACATAGTACGGAATCAACCGGAGTGTGTACCGGAACCCGTCCACCCCGGCGACCCGCTCGGCGTCCTCTCGGCTAAGTCGCGGGCGGATGGTCCGTTCTCGGTTGGGAAATGCGAGCGGAGGCGTGGTCACGGGACCGGGCGGGGGGGTTTCCGCTGATTCCACCGGAGGGCCGAGCAGCAGCATCTCTCCCAGCGCGGAACCGAGGGTCTCAGGCACGAGTACCTCCAGGCCATGCTCCGCCGCGAACGCGCGAGCGGGTTCCCCCGGCTCCTCCGCACAGACAATCGTGCGGCGAACGCATTCGTCCGGAAATTCGTTGGCAATCTCCTCGATCGAGCTGGCCGAAGCGACCACGTAGACACCCCGGCGATCGGCCCTCCGGATGGCCCGAAGACCGAGTGGGCGGTCCTCCAGGTGATATCCGGCGGCCATGAGCACCCGCCGTAAGAGGGGGCTCGCACGGTCGGCGGCGGCCATTATCCAATTCATTCGAGCGAGGGTAGATGAACGTATACGGCCACTCGAACCCCCGTGAGGCGATTTTGCCGGTCCAAATTCCACCGGCACCTTGGACAAACGGCAAAATGTAAGCCCGAACCCCCGTTCTGCTGTCTATGGCAGCACGGTCGAGTAAAATGACGTGCTTCAGCGGTGACACAGCTCTTGAACTGGGGCCCGGGTTGGACCGGGAGACCGGGGAACGCTAGTGAGCCCCGAGACGGTCTTTGTCGCGGGCGCCACCGGTCTCGTAGGAAAGCCGCTGGTTCACCGGCTAGTCGACCGGGGCCACCATGTACGGGCCCTAGTCCGAAACGATTCCAGCGCCGCGACGGTTCTCGCCATGGGCGCTGAGCCGATTTTGGGCGATTTGGGCATCCCGGGTCCTTGGCAGGACCACTTCGGTGACTGCACCAGCGTCGTCGACGCGTCCCAGTCTCGTCCCCGCGGCCGAATCACCGCTCGTAGGGCGGCTGCGGCCGGACGTGAGCGGGTCCGGTTTACCCAAAACATGTTCACGGCTATCCAGAACGGGCACTCGCCCCTCGGCACGTACGTTTGGCTGACGGGACTCGACGAGCTAGTCCCGTCGGCCGAAGGGATTGTGGATGAAACAAGCCCTCTGACGATTCGGCCGCGCGGGTTCGGCCGAATCGGTTCCCAGATCCGCCCGGCCGTCGAAGCGGCGCATCACAGCTGGGGACTTCCCTTGGTCAGCCTCCACATGGGGCTCATCTACGGTAGCGAGGGCTGGTTCCCCGACTACGTTCGGAGGATCCAACGGGGAAGGTTCGCGCTCGTGGGAAACGGGCAGAACTTCATTTCCCTGGTCTCCGCGCAGGACGTCGCCCAGGCGATCGTCGCGGCCATCGAGCACCGGATGGCTGGGCACCGGTTTGTCGTGGTGGACGACGAGCCGGTTCGCCAGGCGGACCTGGTCCGGTTCTTGGCGGAGGGGCTCAGCGTTCCCGTGCCCCATCGAAAAGTGCCCCCCTGGCTAGCGGGATTGGTCGTAGGACGCGCCGCGGCGGAAACCGCCGCCGCCAATGTCCGAGGGAGCAATGAACGGATGAAACGCGAACTCGAAGTGAAACTGCAGTTTCCCACCTACCGGGAAGGCTTGCCTCCCCTCGTGGCCGCCTCCAGTTGTCCCTCGGAGTCCGCCCGATAGCCTCCGGAGAAGACGGGTAAATACGTGCGACTAGGGA
>JASHQC010000084.1 GCA_030037735.1 Thermoplasmata archaeon | reverse complement strand
GCCCGGGGGGGCATGATGCTGCTCCTAGTCCTCTGGTTCCAAGGGATCTGGCTTCCCCTGCACGGGTACTCCTTCTCGGAGACCCCGTTCTGGGCGGGTGTCCTGATGATGCCGATGATCGCCGGCTTCCTGGTCGCGGGTCCGCTGAGCGGATACCTCTCCGACACGCGGGGCCCGAAGCTTCTCGCCACGACGGGCATGGCCATTGCGTCGGTGACCTTCTTCGGCCTCGCCTTGCTGCCCACGAACTTCGCGTACTGGCAGATGGGACTGCTCCTGTTCGTCCAGGGGTGCGGCATGGGCATGTTCGCCGCGCCGAACGCGGCTGCGGTGATGAACTCGGTTCCTCCGGAGAACCGCGGCGTGGCATCGGGCATGCTAGCCACGTTGCAGAACTCGGGCCAGCAGGTCTCGCTCGCGATCTTCTTCACGATCGTCATCATCGGCCTGGCCTCGGGGCTTGGCAACTCGGTCCATCAGGCGCTCAGTGCCGCGCAGGTGGGCTCCCCCGACAACCAAATCCTCGGCCGCATCGTCGCGGGGAACCCCACCGGTGCACTCTTTGGGGCCTTCCTAGGCGAGAACCCGATGAGAGTGCTGCTCGCCGCAGCGGCCCAAGTCCCCGGCTGGACGCCGCTCTCGAGCAGCGTGCCCCAGACGCTGCTGGCGCCTCACTTCTTCGCGTCGGCGATTGCACCGGCCTTCTCGCACGCCCTCGGTGAGGCTTTCCTGTTTGCCGGATGCGTGACGGCCCTCGGCGCCATCGTCTCGTCCCAGCGGGGGGCGAAGTACATCTATGGCGAGGGAGCCGCGGCGACGATCCGCACGGCCCCTTCACCGACCCCGGTCGCTCCGCCGGAGGCCGTGGTAGTTCCTGCAGAGAGCGCTGGTCAGGGCTCGCGGTAGACCCGTGGCCAATGTTGGAGTCCTGAGTCCGAACTAAGGACCTCTCGGCGCCGGGAAGGGATTTCTCCCAGCAACTGGAGAGGCTCGGCCCCCCGATGGGGGCGCGTATCCGTGAAGTCTCTTCCCTCGACCGGGGGGGCGTTTCGCGAGTTCGTACATCGTCAGATAAAGCCCCTCCGCGGTTCCCGCCTTAGTCGGTCGAAGCTTCCGTGTCGGCGACCTCTCTCCCCCGCATAGGACCCGTGGAAGAGCCGTCGGCGGAGGGGGCTTCCGCCCCCTCCTCCCCGCCGGGAGCGACGGCGTTTCAATTATTCGGATTGGAGTTCAGCCTCGACACCTCCTCCCTCGATGCGCTGGAGCGCGTGGCCCGGTCCGTCACTCGTCAACGGCTCCGTGGGTGGTTCGACCTGCTCCGGGGGACCGAAGAGGTCGCGCTGCTGACCACCTGCCATCGGGTCGAGCTCGTGCTGCTCCTCCGCTCCGCTGAGGAGTTTCAACGGTGGCGAGAGGTCCTTCCCGGCCCGGCGGATTCCTGGCGGCCGAGGGTCGGTCGGGCGCTGGTCCACCACCTGTTCCGAGTGGCCGCGGGTCGTGAGTCGCTCGCCCGGGGCGAGGGAGAGGTCCGCCGTCAGGTCCGGGCCGCGGCGCGCCGGGTCGAGAGCCGCCATCCGCGACGTGTCCTCCGGGAACTCTTCGCTCGGGCTTCGAACGCCGCGGACGAGCTCTCCCCCTCCGTTCCGACATCGCGATCAATCGCGGCCGTCGCCTCCGAGCAACTTCTCCGCCGGGTGGGCTGCCCCTCCCCCCGCGTCCTCGTGATCGGGTCCGGAACGGTGGGCCGCCAAGTCACGGAGAGCCTCGCTTCGAGAGCCCGAGTTACCGTGCTGTTCCACCGGAACCCTCCAGATGACGGCTTCCTCCGAACCACTGGGGCGCGCGCCGAGCGACTCGAACGGCTCTCCGAGGAGCTGGCCCATGCCGACGCGGCGGTCACGGCCGCTAAATTCGGTGACCGTGGGTTACGCGCTGCGGATCTTCCCCGGGGTCATCCGCTGCTTCTGATCGACTTGGGGATGCCCCGCAACATCGACCCAGACGTCCGGGAACTCCCGAACGTCCGCCTCGTGGACCTCGAAGCCCTTCACCGGCACGAGCCTCCGCCGGAAGCCAGGGACGGCACCGATCCTCGGTTGGAGCGGTTGGCGGAGGACTGCTCGGAGCGGCTGGAGCGGCTGCTGCTTGAGCCTTGGATCGGCGAACTTCGTCGCGCGGCGGAGGAATTGCGCCGCTCCGAACTGACCCGGGCCCGACCGTTCCTAGGCACACTCGACCGCAACCAGGAACTGGCGGTCGAGCGGCTCACTCAGCACCTCGTCGCCCAACTATTGCTCACCCCGACGGAACGCCTTCGCGCGGCACCGCCGGGACCTGAAGGGGACCTTCTGCGTCGGTGGGCCCTGGAGCTGCTTCGTCCTCTGCCTCGCGGGCCGTGACCGAACGAATCCGGGTCGGTACCCGGCGAAGCCTGTTAGCCCGTACACAGACCGACTGGGTGCTGGGCCAGCTGCGTCGGGCGGCGCCGGACGTGCGTTTCGATACCGTACCGATCGACACGTCCGGGGACCAGGACGTTTCCCCCGGTAGCTCTCCGGATTTCACCGACGCGATCGATCGGTCCCTGCTTCGAGGGGAGATCGACCTCGCGGTGCACAGCGCCAAGGACCTCCCAGTCGAACTGGACCCTCGGTTCGACGTGCTGGCCTATCCTCGGCGCGCCGACCCACGGGACTGCCTCGTCGTTGCCCGCCATCTGGAACCCGCCCGTCTTCCCCGTGGTGCCCGCGTCGGCTCGAGCAGTCTGCGGCGCCGCGCGCAGTTGCTTCGTTGGCGCCCGGACCTCTCCGTGGTGGAAATACGGGGGAACGTCGACACGCGGATAGGCCGTGTCCGATCCGGTGCGATCGATGCGGTCATCCTCGCGGTGGCGGGTCTCTCTCGTCTCGGGCGGGCTGACGAGATTGGCCGCGTGCTCCCCTCCGTGCGGTTCGTGCCTGCACCGGCCCAGGGCGCACTTGCCGTCGTGGCCTGCGCCGGGGACACGGCGCTCTCGGGGCTTGTTCGTCCGATCGACCAAAAGGGTACTCGCGCCTGTGTCACGGCCGAGCGAGCATTCGCCGCGGCGCTCGGTGGCGATTGCCGCGTTCCGCTCGGCGCGTTGGCGACCATCCGAGATCGGTCGCTTTCCGTGATCGGGGAGGTCCTGTCGCCGGACGGTCGGACCGGCGTCCGTTCCCGCCGGACCGGGTCTCCGGAAGAAGCCGAACGTCTCGGGTTAACTCTGGGAAATCGATTGCTGGAACGAGGAGCTCAGGACCTCTGGGCTTCGACGCGCAGGTAGGTTGCACATGACCTCTCGCCCTCCCCCGACGGTGGTTCTGCTCTCCGCCCTGGAGACGCTGAGGGGAATCGAACTGGGACTGAAGCGGGCGGGAATCCGGCTGGTCCGGATCACCACCTTGACGTACCGTCCTGTCGACCCGCAGGTCTGGCTGCCGCGCATCGATGGCTCATCCCCACCAGACGCGGTGATCCTCACCAGCCGCGCCGCGGTCTCCTCGGGGTTCGCACCATGGCGAAAGACGTTGAGCAAACGGAGCGCGGCCATCGAATTCTGGGCCGCCGGTCCCCAGACCGCTCGGTCGCTTCGCGCCGCAGGAGCGCATCAAGTCCGACAACCAGGGACCGTGGGGGCCCGAGGGATCTTCCGAGCCCTTCGTCAACGGGCTCCCCAGAACATTCTCTACTTTCGCTCCGACCGGGCCGGCCCCGGGCTCGCCCGCCAGCTGAGGCAACAGGGGCATCGAGTGACGGACCTCATTGTCTATCGAATTGGAGAGGCGCCGAAGCTCGGGACCCGGGCGCGACGCGAGCTTCGTACAGCGAAGGTTCTGCTGGCGACCAGCCCCTCCGCACTCTCTGGACTCCGGCGGAGCCTCGATCGCCCGGCATTCCTCCAGCTTCGACACAATGCCCGATTGGTGGTTCTCGGAGAGCGGTCGCGACGGGCCGCCCAGGGTCATGGTTTTCGCCACGTCTCAGTTGCGCCACCGACGAACGCGCAAGGCTTTACTCGGGCCCTGCTCCGGGAGCTCCGAAATGTCCCCACGTAGGGACCCTTCCTCGCGGCCACCCCCGACGAGGGTCCGGCCCACCCGCCTGCGACGGTTCCGTCGAACGGCCCCGCTCCGAGAGTGGGTCGCCGAGAACGAGACGGAGCTCCGCCGATTGATCTTACCCGTTTTTGTGCGCCCCGGTCGGGGAAGGCCTGAACCGATCGAATCGATGCCGGGAGTGAACCGGTACCCCACGGCCCACATGGAGGCGCTGGCCCGCGAGCTAAACGGGGAGGGGGTCCGGAGCGTGCTTCTGTTCGGGGTGGGCCGGAAGAAGGACCCCGAAGGGAGCGATGCGTGGGCACCCGACGGCATCGTTCCCTCGGCGATCCGGGCGATGAAGCGAGCTTCACCGGACCTCGTGGTCGCGACCGACGTCTGCCTCTGCGCCTACACATCCCATGGCCACTGCGGGGTGGTCCGGAAAAGGTCGGTCGCGAACGACCTCACCTGCGAGCGGCTGGCCAGAGTCGCGGTAACCCATGCACGTGCGGGAGCGGATGTGGTGGCGCCAAGTGCCATGATGGATGGCCAGGTGGGCTGGATCGGCGAAGCGCTCGATGCGGCCGGGTTTGAGGACACTGCGATTATGGCCTATTCCGCGAAGCACGCCTCCGCATTCTATGGGCCATTCCGCGAGGCCGAGGAGTCGACCCCCTCCTTCGGTGACCGACGAAGCTATCAGATGGACCCGCGGAACGGACGCGAGGCGCTCCGGGAGATGGAGCAGGACGCCGCCGAGGGGGCCGACATACTGATGGTGAAGCCGGCCCTGACCAGCCTCGACCTCTTGGCCCGGGCTCGCCAACGCTTCTCCCTTCCTCTCGCTGCTTACCACGTGAGCGGGGAGTACTCGATGCTGAAGCTGGCGGCGGCGCAGGGAATCGTGGACGAACACGCCGCCGTGAAGGAGACCCTTGAGGCGATTCGGCGCGCCGGTGCGGACCTCATTGTCACGTACTTCGCGCGTGAGATCGCGCGTTGGTCCCGAGAGGGGCGATGACGGAGGAACGGTCGGCGCCGGCCTCGGGCACCGAGGAGGAGACCAACGAGCCTCGGGACTTCGTGAAGTACACCTTCTTTCACCTCCGACCGGAGTGGCGGCGGCTTCCTGGCGACGAGCGAGAGGAGGGAAGGGCCGACTTTGTCCGCGCCCTAGAGCATCCACCGGACGGTGTGCTCCTGCGGACGTACTCGCTCGTGGGCCTCAAAGCCGATACGGAAATGATGGTCTGGTCGATTGGGTCCGAGCTCGCGGCGATCCAGGAGCTGCACTCCCGACTCCTCGGGACCCCGCTCGGAGGATACCTCGATACCCCCTACTCCTACTTGGGCATGGGACGTCGTTCGGAATACCTCGGTGCGCACGCCCACGGGGGCGAGGGGTCCGATGCCCAGCGTCGGCCGTTCGACCTTCCGTATCTGTTCGTGTACCCGTTCGTCAAGAAGCGGGAGTGGTACGGCTTGTCCTTTGAGGAACGCCGGCGGATCATGGGGGAACACTTCCGGATCGGGCACAAGTACCCGAAGGTCCGCATCCACACGGGGTACTCCTTCGGGCTGGACGACATGGAGTTCATCCTCAGTTTTGAGGCCGAGTCGCCTTCCGAATTCCTCGATCTGGTGAGCGACCTCCGGTCCACCGAAGCGAGCCGGTACACCGCGCTCGAGACCCCGATCTTCACCTGCGTGCTGACCCCCGCCCGTCGCATGCTGGACCTGGCGGACGGCGCGCCGTGAGCTCGTCCTCCCCGGGACGCCGTTCGCGCGCCCTCTGGCGTCGGGCCTCAGGAGTTCTCGTCGGGGGAGTTGACAGCCCGGTCCGTTCGTTCCAGGCCGTCGGCGGAACGCCCGTGTTCTTCGCCCGTGGCCGGGGCGCTTACCTGGTGGACGTTGACGGCCGGAAGTACCTGGACCTCGTGGGATCGTGGGGAGCCAACATCCTCGGGAACGCGCCGCCGGTCATCGTGAGGGCGGTTCAGAAAGCCGCCGAGCAGGGATTGACCTTCGGCGCCCCGTCGCCGCTCGAGCACGAACTCGGGGAGCGGATTCGCCGCGCCGTCCCTCGGCTCCAGCGGTTGCGGTTCGTCAGCTCGGGCACCGAGGCGGTGATGAGCGCCGTCCGCGTCGCCCGAGGCTTCACACGACGGAATAAGATCGTAAAGTTCGCCGGAGGTTACCACGGACACTCCGACGGGCTGCTCGCGCGCGCCGGTTCCGGCGTCGCGAACCCGGCGCTCCCCGACTCGGCCGGAGTACCTCCCGCTGTGGTGGGGGAGACGTTCGTCAGTCGCTACAATGACCCGGACGGACTTTCCGAACTGTTCGAGCGGTTCGGACAATCGATCGCCGCCGTCCTCGTGGAGCCCATAGCAGGTAACATGGGCGTCGTAGTTCCCCGTCCCTCCTTTCTGGAGACCATTTCGAGACTGGCCCACCGAGAGGGAGCTCTGGTCATCGCGGACGAAGTAATCACGGGCTTCCGGCTTCGCCGGGGGACCATCCATGAAACGCTCGGGCTAGAGGCCGACTTGGTGACCCTCGGCAAGATCGTCGGTGGGGGGATGCCCGTGGGCGTGTACGGAGGCCCCCGGGATGTGATGGAGACTGTGGCCCCGGTCGGCCCCGTCTACCAGGCCGGAACCCTGTCGGGAAATCCAGTGGCCATGGCGGCCGGGGCCGCGATGCTGGACCAGTTGACCCCCGACATTTACCGGACACTTGAACGAACTGGCGCCACGTTGGAAGAGCGACTCCGGGCGTGCGCGGAGCAGGAGCGGGTCCACCCCTTCACCGTGCAGCGAGCCGGGTCGATGTTGGGGCTCTTCTTTGCCCGCGGACCCATCGTGGATGACCGGGGCACGGCGCGATCCGACCGGGGTCGATACGCCAGGTTCTTCCACGCCGCCCTGGACCGCGGCGTCTACCTTCCCCCCTCCCCCCTCGAGACCACCTTCGTCTCCGCCGCGATCCGACCGACCGACCTGGCCCGTGCCGACGGAGCTCTTCGAGCGGCATTCCTCGCGGCCCTCGGGAGAAATGGATGAGACGGGACCGATTGATCCGGGCCCTTCGGGGCGAGGAGACCGACACCACCCCCATCTGGTTGATGCGCCAGGCCGGACGCCATCTCCCGGGGTACCGGAAGCTCCGGGAGATGCATCCGATTCTCGAGCTGGCGCAAACCCCTGATTTAGCTGCGGAGGTGACGCTCGAGCCCCTGCGTCGGTACGACGTCGATGCCGGAGTGGTCTTTGCCGATATCTCTCTACCGTTCCTCGGATTGGGCGTCGACTTCTCCATCGAGCCGGCAGTCGGCCCGGTGGTGGCGCATCCGATTCGGTCACGAGCTGACGTGGACGCCCTGACCGCCTTCGATGCCCGCACCTCCGTGCCGTTCGTGGGCCGGGCGATCCAGCGGTTCCTCGAACTCGAGACGGAGCGGCCCATCATCGGGTTTGCCGGGGGCCCATTCACTCTGGCCGCCTATCTGGTGGACGGCGGGCCCACCCGCGAGTACATCGAGACGAAGCGACTCATCTACGGCGACCCCGACACGTTCGACCGGCTCGTCGACCGCCTCGCCGAGGTGGCGGTGGACTACTTGCGTTTCCAGGCTGACAGTGGCGCGGGGGCCCTCCAGATCTTCGACACCTGGGTGGGAGCGGTGACCCCCGCCGTTTTCGAGCGGCACCTCCTCCGGCCCATCCAGCGTATCTTCGAGGAGCTTCGAGACCTTCGACGGCCGACGATCTACTTCTCCACCGGCTCCTCCCATCTCGATGAACTGCTGGCGAAGGTCGGTTCGGACGCGCTGGGAGTGGATTGGCGCGAGCCGTTAGGGCAGGTCCGTCGCCGCATCGGCGAGCGAATGGCGCTGCAGGGCAACCTCGATCCGGGTGCCCTGTTGGGTACCCGAGAGGCCATGCTACGGGAGGCCCGCAGGGTGTTGGACGAGGTGCCGCACGGAAAATCGCATGTCTTCAAT
>JASHQC010000083.1 GCA_030037735.1 Thermoplasmata archaeon | reverse complement strand
CCGCCGCACCGGGCCCGAGCGTCAACGTCGTGGTCGCGATTCCGTCCGCGATGGTCGTCCGGGGGGTGACCGGAATGGACAAACCGGTCTCCGTTATCGCGGAGGAGTTGGCCAGGAAATACTCGAGCGGTTCCCCGGTGGACGTCCGTACGCTTTCCACCTGCTGGCTCGTGGGAGAGGAGACGGTCATGTGCTCGATCGTCGGATAGGCCGACCAGGTCTGGATCTCCAGCGCGAGCCGATCGCCAGCGGCCTGCCAGGGCCAGTTCTGGACGGTGAGCTGGAAGGCCACCTCATCCGCTTCCGGCGCGGTCGTGGGAGGCCGTGAAAGGATGAATTGGATGCTGACCCAGGCGGAACCGACCGCGTGAACGGGTTGCCCCACACTCGAGACGTTCACCCACTCGGTGTAGTTCATTACGAACCATCGCGCGGTGCTGTCGTTCGCGCCCTCCCACGCGGCCGCGCTCACGGTCGCGGTCGCGACGACCGACCCCGTAGTCGCATTCAGTTCGTTAATCTGGGAGAGTTTTGCGCCAATCCCCGTGTCGCTGAGCGCGGAAGCCGAGACGATCACTGAGGGAAGCGTAGCATTGAACACGCACAGCACCGGCCCGTTAGTCCAGCTGTAGGACTCCATGCCCTCCCCCCCGTACGCAGCGCGAGCGGGAGCGACGGCCAAGAGAGCGATCCCGACCAGCAGGACGAGGAGTGTGCCCAGCCCCAAGAGCCCCCGGGAGAGGCGGGGGCGAGGGATTCTGCGCGGGCCGGGCCCCCACCTCATCGGACGCTTCCACGGAGAGGACGCATCACCTCGTTTTTGGTGCGAGGTCGAAAACCGGTGGTCCAATCCCAAAATCTTCACGGACGGAAGACCTCGGACCACGTCTCAAGCAGACGGTCGACCCATCCATCGGCGTAGCTCCGCCGATAGGCGACCAGGATCCGGATCACTCGGTCCCGGTCGACAATCCGGAACGTCCGGAACCGTTCGCGTCGTCCGGACTCCACCAACCTGGTCTCCAGAAACCGCCGTAAGTGAACCGACAGCCGACCGGCACTGAGCTTCGTCCGGTCTTGAAGTTCCGGCACCGTGAGGTCGGACTCCGCCAACAGCGCGCCCAGCACTCTGCGGCAGGCCTCGGCGCGGGCCAACCGCAACAGCGTGCGGTCCCCGAGTGGCACGGTCGCGGCGAAGTAAAAGTCCTGGTGCCCGCCCGATTCGCGGTGCACCAGCCCCGCGGAGACCAGCCGGTTCAGGTGATAGGTCGTCTCTCCCCATGCCATGTCGGCCTGCCGCTGGATCTCCCGGCTCCCCAAGCCCGGAGAACCCGCCACGATGAGGTAGATCCGGCGGCGGCTTTCGAGCGCGAGGAGGTCGTCCTCCATCGGTTACGAGCGGCGAGGCACAAGCGCGGTGCCAAGCAGCAGCAGAGTGACCAGAAGCACGAGAATCAGCACGGGCCAGGACGGGGTGGCGAACTGCGAGGGGCCTCCCGGAAGCTGCCCCCACGTCCACAGAAGACCCACGACCAGGAGACCGCCGTTCGCGCCCGCGACGAACAATAGGCGGGGGTCGCGGGCTCGGAACCAGGCGGTGCTCGCAACGACCGCGTTGATGAGGGAAAGGCCGGCGATGAGCACCGCGACGAACAGCTGCTCGAGTCCCACGCTCGGCCCTCTCGGATGGGCCACTTAATCGCTTGCCTACGTTTGAAGCCCTAGGGACGGCCCCTGCGAGCCAGCGGGAGCCGGGGACGGGCCGGGAGGGGTCAGACGCGGGCCCGAATCACTCGACCTTCAGGTACTTCGACGCGAGGGCGGTGCCGGCGAGGATCATCACGACGGCGAAGATAGCGAGGTACCCCAGCCGGGTCAGGTCCGTGCTCGTGAAGAGGCCGTAGGTGAGGACGTCGCGGGAGAGCAACGCGGAGAAACCGACCGGGTTCACGTCCGCGATGTCCTTCATCCAGGTCGGGTAGATCGAGGACGGGAACATCGCCCCGCTCGCGAACATCAACGGCATCGTGATGAAGTTCGAGATGACCCCCGGGGTTTGCCAGTCCGTGCTCGAGGAAGTGACCGCGAGGAAGAAGGCGGAGAAGCCCAGCCCGAGCATCGTGAGGCCGAGGATCCAAGCGGTCCATGCGAACGGAGTGCCATGGAGATGGACGCCGAACGCGGTGGCGGCGACGAGCATCACCGGGATCTGGACCAGCCCCCGGACCGCGGAGCCTAGCGCCTTCGAGAGGTAGACGGTGGCCTTGCTGGTGGGCGTGATCAAGATGCGCTTCATGAAACCGAAGCGCTTGTCCTGAATCGTGCTCATCGAGCCGAACATCCCGATCGACATCATGCCCGTCGCGAGGACGCCCGGCAGGAGGAACGCGAGGTAGCTCGTCCCGGGCGGAGCCTTCAAGAGGAATGTGTCCAGCTCGGATGTCGGGAGCTGGGACATCATCCCGCCGAACAAGGCGAGCCACATGAACGGCTGGACGAGCGTGATGGCGATCACGAACGGGTTTCGGAACGTCTTCAAGAGCTCGCGGGCGAGGAGCCCGTAGAACTGCTGGAACTGGCCAGAATGGGCGGCGGCATTCGACGGGACGTTCACTGGGAGCGAGACGGTCCTCGTGCTGGTGCTCATTGTCGGGCCCTCCGAACCTGCATGTAGAATTTCCGATAATCCTGCACGTCGGCCCCGCCCTGATCGATCCGCCGGCCGGTAATGTCGATGAACACCGACTCCAGGCTGGGCTTTTCCACATTGATGCGGTGGATCATGTCGGTCTTGAGCGCCTGGAAAAGACGGGGCAAGACCTCCTCGGCGGAGGAGGCCCGGAGGATCCACGCGTTACCCTGGCTGCGTACGTTCGACACGCCAGGAATGGCCCGGAGCTTGGCCTCCGTTAGGTATTCGCTGGTCTCAAACTCGATGAAATCCTCCTTGACCCGACTCTTGAGCTCCGAGGGGGTCCCGACGGCGACGAACTTTCCGAGGTCGATGATCGCGACATGGTCGCAGAGCGCGTCGGCCTCCTCGATGTAGTGCGAGGTGAGCAGGACCGTCACCCCGAACTCCTTGTTCACGCCTGTGATGAGCGTCCAGAGCATGCGGCGCACGTTCGGGTCGAGGCCGATCGTCGGTTCGTCCATGAAGATCACCTCGGGCTGGTGGAGCAGTGCGAGCGCGATCTCCATCTTCTTCCGCATCCCGGTGGAATAGGTCCCGACCTTGTCCTTGCGCCGGTCGCTCAATTCGAAGTACTCGAGCAGCTGCGTGGCCCGGCCCTTCCATTCGCTGAGGCGCTGGAGCTGCGCCTGGAGCCAGAGGTTTTCCCATCCGGTGAGGTCGTCGTCGAGAATCACCTCGGCCGCGACCCACCCCACGCGCTGCTTGACCTCCATCGGCTGGCGGGAGACGTCGTACCCGGCAACGGTGGCCTGCCCGTCGGAGATCGGGCTCAGCCCGGTGAGCACCTTGATGATGGTTGTTTTCCCCGCCCCGTTCGGACCCAAGAGGCCAAAGACGGAGCCGCGCGGGACCGCCATCTCCACATGGTCCACCGCCGTGAGCTTCCCGTACCGCTTCGTGAGACCGTGTGCCACGATGGCCATGCCGTCGGCGCTCATCGGAGCCTCGGGCCGGTTCCGTTGAGACGGGCAAGGGACCCTTCGAGTTCGGCGATGACGGAACGCTGGAAGGCGGCCCGCCTCGAGGCGGTCAAGAGCCCATCCTCTCCTCCGATCATCGCTTCGCTCATCGCCAGCGCCTGCCGGAGGCGACGGAGTCCACTGTCGGCGCGCCGTTCCGGCTCGACCATATCGAGCAGGAGACGCCACGACCCGCCGATCCGCTCTCCCCACCTCTCCCGAAGCGCCCGGATCTGGGACAGGCGACGCCGACCGGCCGCCGTGATGAAGTATAGTCGTCGACCCTCTCGACGCTCGGCCCGGGTGAGGCCGCGGGCCTCCAGAGAGCGGAACGCGGGGTAGATCGCGCCCGGACTGGGAGTCCAGGCCCCCCGGGTGCGCTCGGCAATCTGAGCGGAAAGTTGGTGAGCGTAGAGCGGTCCCTGGTCAAGGGCCGACAGCGCGTACTGCCCCAGGAAGCCGCGCTGCCACGGAGAAGTCCGGCTTAGAGAACGAGCTGCCATGAATGCAAGAACTGATGCCCGGCTACTTAACCCGCTAGGTCAATTCTCGATTACGTATCGAAATCGTAAACTCTCCCTGGCCCAGCGGGACGGCCGAGGAGAATGCCGCGAACCGAAACGATGCCGTCACCCCGAAGACGCGCACGAGTCGAGGAGTATTTCCCCGGTCCGGTACTCGGGGAAGTTATCCCGCAGAATCAGTGCGTTCGGGCCGCCCGTCGCCTCTATCCAGCCGAGCGTCGGGCCAAGAGGAGGAATACCATCCGCACCACGACCGTAACGGCGAAGAACAAGATCAGTACGAACAGAAGCTCCCAGGCCAGCGCGGGGCCCGTGATTCGCTGAAGTGCCTTGGTGCCCACGACTTGGAGGATCGAGAACACCACGAGCCAGCCGACCAAGTCCGTGAGGACCTCGAGGCCGAGCCGTCCCCACGAGGGCGTTCGTATGGTTGCGTCCGAAGGGGCTGCCATCGTTGGCTGAGCCGGCCAGACCAGCTCGGCTACCCTGATTCGGAAGTGGTTGATGGTTCTGTTGGCCGGAACCCTAAGACCGGCGGGGCTCCGTCCACGAGCCCCCTCGGTCCCGCCCGCCGCGACTGGCTTGTACGGGCGCGAACTCGTCCGCGGAGACCTCCATGCTGACCGCCAAGCCATCACCATCTTCCCCGCCAGGGATCCGCTTACCGGCAATCGTTGCACTGTTCGCCGGAGTCTTCGCTCTCGAGATCATGTGGACGACGGCCGAGATCCTCCTTCCGCTCATCGGGGTCTCTTTCCACGTGGGGGTCGGGCAGCTGGGCCTGGTCGTGGCGGGGTTTCCCATCGGCTACGCTGTCACGTCGCTACCGTCCGGCCTCGCCGTGCTCCGATGGGGACACCGGACCACCCTCGTGCTGGGCTTGTTGCTGATGGGCGGGGCCGGCCTGTTTTCCATCGCAACCACGTCGGCCGGCGAACTCGCGGCGCTCCGCATCGTGGCCGGAGCTGGCGGGGGCCTGTTCTTCGCCCCGTCACTTGCCTTCCAAGCCGAGCTGCTCCCGGAGCGGTTCCGCTCGCTCGTGCTCGGACTGTTCGTGAGCACTGGCCTCGGCTTCGGTGGGGCCCTCGGTTTCGTCCTGGGGTCCGTCTGGGGTCCCACCTATGGATGGGCCCTCGTGTTTGGCATCGCCGCCTCCTTGTCGGTCGCGGTGGCTGTGGTCTGCGCGCTGGCGCTCCCGGCACTTCACCATCCGGACGCTCCCCCCCGGCCGCTCGCCCAGCTCGAGACGACCCGGCGTGTACTCCGCTCGCGGTCGGTCTGGGGCATCTCGCTCGGATTCGCCGGGATCTCAATGGCCATCGCGGTCGGGCTCGACTTCATCTCGACGTACCTCCACGACGTGCATCCCGGGTGGGGATTCGGTCTCGCCGGCGTGTTGGGCGCCGTCACGCTGGCGGCCACCATCCCCGGCAGCCTGCTCGGTGCGTGGGCGAGTGAGCGCGGTACCGATCGACGGGTCGTGGGGGCGCTGGTAGTGGCCGTCTTCGGAATGCTGGGCGCGACGATTCCGTTTCTGGACGCTGCCGAGCTGGTGGCCGACTTCATCGGACTGGGTCTCCTGGCCGGGGCCACTCTCCCGATCTTCTTCGAAATGCCCTCGCACATCCCGGAGGTGCAAGGAGGCGGAGTGGCAGTCGCGGTCGGATTCCTCGAGACCAGTCAGACCGTGGTCCAGGGCGTGGCGGCGCTGCTGTTCGCGATCGCGGTGCTGCTGAGCGGTTACACGTGGAGCTGGATCGCCTTTGGGGTCCTCGCCATCCTGACCCTGCCCGCGCTGGGACTGGTGGTTCCGAATCGGGCGGTTCGAGCCGTTCCGTGACACGGGTGGACTTTCCACCGGAAGCCGCCCTCGCAGCGCCTGACCGAGCCATTAAGTAGGGAGGTCCGGACTCCGGTCCGGGTGGTATTCTGAAGGCGAACGTCTACCGCGGACCCTACCAACTGGCGATCGAAGACAAACCGAAACCCAAGGTCAAGGATTCCACGGACGTCGTGCTCAAGATCACGGCGAGCTGCATCTGCGGCTCGGACCTCCATCTCTTCCACGGCCTGATCAGCCCGGACCTGCCCGGCCAGACCCTCGGCCACGAGAACGTCGGGGTCGTGGACGAGGTCGGCAGCGCCGTTCACTGGGTCAAGAAGGGCGACCGCGTGGTCGTTCCGTTCAACATCAGCTGCGGTGCCTGCGAGTTCTGCAACTCCGGCCTCTGGTCGATGTGCGACAACGCGAACCCGTTCTATCCGAAGGGACCTGGCGCGGCGTTCGGCTACGCGAAGCTACTCGGGGGGTATGATGGCGGACAGGCGGAGTACCTCCGGGTGCCGTTCGCCGACACGATGTGCTTGCCGATCCCCGACGGAGTGCGCGACGACCAAGCGGTCCTCCTCGCCGACATCTTTCCGACCGGATACTTTGGCTGCGACATCGCCGGCGTGAAGCCGGGCCACATCGTCGCGGTAGGGGGCTGCGGACCGGTCGGGCTTATGGCCCAGATGGCGGCCCTGCTCCGGGGTGCCGCGAAGGTCTACGCCTTCGACCGGGTCCCCGAGCGCCTCGCGATGGCGAAGAAGATCGGCGCCACCCCGGTGAACGTCGACAAAGAGGACCCGGTACAGCGCGTGCTGGATGATACCAATCAGGCGGGCGCGGACGCCTGCGTGGAGGCGGTGGGATACGAGGCCACCGGGAAGGGCGTCATGGCCCCCGGGCCGAAGGTCGAGGCGAAGCCGCTGGTCGTGCTCGAGACGCTGATGAAGGTCGCCAAGAAGGGAGCCATCATCGGTATGCCGGGGCTGTTCGCCCCGACGCCGCAGGACAAAGAGGGCCGGGTCAGTTTCCCCCTGGGCGCGGCGTTCACCCGGGAGCTCGGCTTCCGGATGGGCCAGTGCAACGTGAAGAACTACAACCGGTACCTGATGCGCGCGATCGAGAACGGCCGCGTCGACCCGTCGGTGGTGGTCACCCACCGGGAGCCGCTCGAGAACGCTCCGAAGCTCTACGAGCAGTTCGACAAGCGGATTGGCGGGATCATCAAGGTGGTCCTGAAACCGTAGGCGGCAATCGCGGGTCGCTCCCCCGTTCCGTCGGGAGGAGGCGGGTCGAACGCCCCCCTCCCCGAATTGCGCGCGCTCGAAGCCTCTTGACAGGGGAGCCGGTAGGGGGTGCTATGCCCCTCTGCATGGACACCCACCGGAAGGTGAAGGGCGCGACCGCCGCCGCTGTGGCCGACGCGCAAGCGAAGGACGTTAAGGTGCAGGGGAAGCACGGCGTGAACTACCCGAACTACTGGGTCGACGAGAAGACCGAGACGGTGTACCGCCTCGTCGAGGCTCCGAATCCGGAAGCGGCCGCACGGGTTCACAAGGAAGCCCACCGCCTCGTCGCCGATGAGATCCACGAGGCCCAGCAGGGCTGACCGAG
>JASHQC010000082.1 GCA_030037735.1 Thermoplasmata archaeon | reverse complement strand
GCGTCTCCCGCGAAAGTGCCTTGGGGGACCGCCGTCGCGCTACCGTCCGGCCAGCGAATTTTCAGGGGGGCATTCTTGGGTTGGGGCATCGACAGGCATCGTCACGACTCAGCGGGCGGCAAAAAGCTTTGGAGACTTGTTCAGCGGCAAGCGAGGCCCGGCCCCCTCGTCTACTGATCGGCCGGGATGGCCCCAAGCCTTCGCGACGTCTTGGTCCACCATGCGACTCGAGACGGATTTCCGCAATCTGTCCCGGAGATGGGTAAGCCCCTGCCGCGCCATCCTTCGGCGGGATCCCGGATCGGTTGACAGACCTCCCTGGAGAGGACCGTGCGGCGGCAATCCCCTGGATCCGGAGGGAAGCAGGGTGCTCCGGACCCAAGGGGCCCTCGCTCTGCCCGGCCCTAGACTTCGCACCCCTAGCTCGGATCGCTTGAGGTGAACACCACGCTAATCTCTGGCGGCGAGGCGCCGGTGACATTGAATGTTCCGAATTGCTCGCCCGGAGTCACTTGGTAGCCCGCCACGCGTCCGATTTGGTAGAAGTAGGTCCCATTCGCCAGGCTGAACGAGATGTTCGCCGTGGACGACGTGGCGTGTGTGAACACGAACCCTCCTCCGCCCGACTGTTCGCCGAAGACCCAGACACTCCAGTTGGTGCCGGTTGGCAGCCCGCTCTCGTTGAACGCCACCGTGTAGGTCGCGACCGGACTGAAGGTCACGGTAATCGCGGCTGGGGACGCCCCCACAACCTCGAAGAATCCCCAAGATTCGTTCGCCGCGAATCCGACGATTCCGGAGATTCGGTAGAAGTACGTGCCGTTGGAGAGTTGGAACGTGATGGTCGATGTGTCGGACGTTTCGCTATGGAACCGGAAGTCGCCTGGACTCATCCACTCGCCCCAACCGTGGAACACGGTTACCGTCCAGTTGGTGCCCGCCGGGAGCCCGGTCTCGCTGAAGGTCACGGCGTAGGTCACGAGAGGGCTGAAGGTGATGCTGATCGCTGGAGGGGAGGCCCCGGACACGTTGAAGATTCCTTGGCCGTCGCTCGTAGTGTATCCGGCGGGCGGTCGGGCATTGTAGAAGTAGGTCCCGTTGGGCAAACTGAAGTTCATCGACGGGCCGGTGGATGACTGGAACTGGCCCTGGTGCCAGTTTGCGCCGCCCCAGTTGCTCACCGTCCAGGATGGCTGGAACCCGCCTGGATGCCAAGGCCAGCTGGCCCAGAGGCTCCCGACCCAGACGGTCCAGTTAGTCCCGGGGGGTAGACCGGTCTCGGAGAAGGTCACGTTGTAGGTCGGACCCGCGTTCTGGCCGTCCTGCGCTCCGCCGGAGGGGTGGACCGAGGTCGCTTGCATCGCCGAGGTCGCCACCACGCCGGAGACGACCAGGAGCAACGCGGCTAGGCCCACATAGAGGATAGCTCGCGCACGCCTCATGCGGGGCTCGACCGGCCCCCCTGTTATACGTCTTTCGGGGTCTGCAATGGACTAGCAAAGTTAGGGCCCATTTCGGCCCAATAACTCGTCCTAGATCTGCAGCATAAGGGGAAAACGGGCTCTCCGTCCCGTCCGGAGCCGGCTCCCCTAGCGATTAGACTGGCCTTGGACCATTAAACCGCAACGTTCTCTTGGCGTCCGGTCAGCTCGCCCATCATTCATCACCGATCAGCTGGTTCTAGGCTTCATCATCCCGGACATGGATGTTGGACACAGGGTAGCAGGCCAGCCCCACGCAAATGGAAAAGGTCACTCAGTCTCCTCGGATCCTAATAGGAGGTTCCGGGAGGGATCGAAGAACCCCCCGACGGCACCGGACGCGGGGAGGCGGGATCTCAGTGTCGATTCTCCATCTCCTCCTACCCAGATCGGGCCCCCCGCGGCCAGTTGGCGAACCAGGGACCAGTCGATCGGCGCGTTCCGGCTTCTCAAGATCACGTCGGCGACCCCCACCGCCCGCGCGCTGGCGACCGTTTCCGCCGCCGGCTGTCCGTCCCAGTCATTCCCCCGTGGCCGCACGACAGGGCCCTCCATCTCCACGGCGAAGAGGATCTCGGTCGATAGGCGCCAGGCGCGGCGAAGTTCCTTGGGACCGAGCAGAAAGCCGGTGCTGAGCACTGCCCGTCGCGCCCCCGTAACGAGAATGTCGATGACCTGGTCTCCGGTGCGAAGTCCCGCATCGACCCAGAGCTCCCCGCTCCGAGAAAGCTCCTGGAGGTACTCGAGCTGGGCGCGGTTCCGGCGGAGCCCCTCTAGGTCTACCACGCAGAACCGCTGGTACTTCGCGGTCAGGTGGTCCGCGACATCGAACGGGTCCGCGCGCTTCCCGCTCTCATCAAGCACTGGTTTGAACTGGCCGGATTTCGGCTCGACGACGCGCCCGGAGTCCAAATAGAGGTTGGGGACAAGGACCGGAGGTGCTTGGGGTGGGGTCCCTCGGGAGGTGGGTCGGGACTGAGGGGTTGCCATCGGCGGGGCAGAGAACCGGTGCTCTTGTCATTTCGCCGGCTCGCCCGCATACGCCCGGGGTCGAGCGAAGCGTTATCGACCCGTACCGCGTCCAAGCCGCCGCCAGGAGGCGGAGGGCAGCTGACGGTGGTCCGTGTTGGCAACAACCGGCCGCTGAGGAAAGTCCCCACTCCGGAAGCCATGGGGGTGGGCGGGAACCCACCGGGCGAGAGCGCGAGCGACGGAGCAGAAACGACACAGCCCGAGGGCACGCTGAAGGCGGTGCGCCGGAGGATCCCCCGGGATATGGTGAAACGGCCGACTCCCCAGGAGCAAGCCCTAGATGACGGAAGGAAGACGGCTTCCCGACCGTCGAGGAAGGCGCGCAGTCGAATGCTGCCTGAAACAGAATGGGGCTTACTACCGCGACCTGGCCGGCACGTCAGTAAAATGGCGTGCCGCCGGCCCGGAAATCGCATTTCCGGGCCGGGAACTCCGGAACACTAGCGAAAACCGGTCGATTCCGGCTCGCTGTTCGGCTTCGTCAGTGCTTTTCTGGGTGTTCGCGGGACTCAGCTGGGACCGATGGCGGAAATCTAACTTCAATCGGAACAGGCTTCGACTGATTAAGGGTGGAAACCCGAACTGGATAATCCCCTCCCAAGCCCTACCGGGCGCTTCTGGTAGTTGAACTGCGCAGGATTCGAGGGGTAGTTCTGATGGATCCGAAGCCGAATTAAGTTGGGACGAGCTTCCGCGGCATATGCGCCGCGGTCCTGGGTTTCTGCCGGGCAGCGTCTTGCTCGGAGCGAGTGTGGTTGCCCTGATTCTCGCTCTCGCGCTTCCGCCGGCGGTTCCGGAATGTGAATGCACTAAAACTGCGAATGGAATGCTATCCTGCCCGCCTTGCCCGGCGCGCCTGGCCGCAGTAAATCCGTCGCTCCTGTTCTCCGCGGTTGTTCTCGGCGTCTCGGGATTGGTGTGGCTTGTGGTCGTCTCTCTTTTGCGTATGACTCGGCCCGAATGACCCGAAAGGCGAAATCAGTCCGTAACCGACTTTAGCCGGTCGAGCCTTTAGATATCGTGCGTCGGTACTGGGTCCTGTTCTTTGTCGGCGTCGCATTGATTGGCTTCGGAATCGGGTTAGACGCGTACTACGCCATAGTGGTCTGGCCAACGGTCACAGCAACCTTCGGAATCGGGTGCCCGACCTACGGTCCGTGTGGTCCGCCGCCGACCCCACTGTGGGCCCGGGGCCCGTTCCTCTTGGGC
>JASHQC010000081.1 GCA_030037735.1 Thermoplasmata archaeon | reverse complement strand
GACGAGCCATCTTCGGCGCGGCGGTTTCGGGATGGGACGCAAGCCACGTCATAGCCGCCTCGATGTGCTTGCAAGTACCGATGCCACGACGTGCAAAGTCGGCGCAGCTGCAGAATTGGACCTCCCTGGTCGGATACTCGGGCAGGAAGACATGGTATTGCGTGTGATGCACCGGGTTCCGGACGGCCAAGACCCAGAACGGCTGACCTGGAACTGGACGCACCCGGAGGTGCTCGGTGACGGCGCGCGCCGCCCGGTCGTAGCGGAGCCACGGGAACCTTTCGGGTGGCGCGCGGGAACTGGGCCGACGCCGTTTCGCGGTGGGGGGGTCGGGCACGGACGACCCAAATCACCGGGCCTTGTCAGGTCTGCGGGACTTCCGGGGGAGAACGGGCCTACCGGCTCCGGTAGGGTTCCCTGCGATCGAGCTCGACGGCGTGACGCACGGGGAGGGCCCGGTCCGGAGAAGACGCCTCCTCAAGCGTGCGAAACCTGACGGGGCTCAGGTTCTTGCCGGTCCCCGCAGGCAGGTGGTCCGGGTCTGGGTTCGTGCTGCCGCGCCAGAACTTGATGCTCGCATAGGGGGAGAAATGGCCGATGACGCGCGCGGGGCCGGCCTGACGGACCAGGGTAGCCCCCAGAGTCTCTCGACCGGCAAGGAGGGGATCTTCAGACGTATCAACTCCAGGGCGCGATCGACGACCTGCTTCATCGGGACCGGCTGTAACGACGATGTGCGCTGCCGGACGGGAGTCTTCTCGAGCATTCGCACATCGGCCAACCACCCCCAAAGCGATCAATTGACGCGTTCCCGGAGCGGACCGCCAGGTAACCTTCGCGTGACCCGAGGGTTAACTCCCGTCCTAGGGTGAGCGTCCGGCGCGGAGATTGGCATGGGAGAGCAGATCCGCCCCGTGACCCGAAAGTTCATCGAGCCGCCCCCTTCGACCTCTTCGATCGTACGACCGGTCGCCCGGAAATTCGAGGGGGCCGAAACGCTGGAAGGCGCCGGGGTCCGCCTGCGCCGGATGTTCTCGGGGAACGAGGTTCCGCTCCTCGACCCCTTCCTGCTGCTCGACAATTTCGGCTCCTCCAACCCGGCCGACTACTTGGCCGGTTTTCCGTGGCATCCCCACCGGGGGATCGAGACCGTGACTTACATGCTGAACGGAGAGGTCGCGCACGAGGATTCTCTCGGGAATGGTGGCCGCATCGGTTCCGGAGACGTTCAGTGGATGAGCGCGGGGAGCGGCATCCTGCACCAGGAAATGCCGCAGCGGACCGAAGGGCAGCTGGCCGGGTTCCAGCTGTGGGTGAACCTACCGCGTCGGCTCAAGATGGAAGTGCCCGCTTATCGGGGGCTTCGAGCGAACGGAATCCCGGTGGTCAAAACCCCCGACGGGGGCGTGGTGAAGGTCGTCGCCGGCACGTTCGACGGGGTGAAGGGGCCGGTCCGCGAAATTCCGGTGGATCCCACGTACCTCGACGTAACGGTCCCGAAGGAATCCGAGTTCTCGTTGCCCGTGCCGGCCGGGCAGACCGTGTTCGCCCAGACCGTTGACGGGACCGGCAGATTCGACGCGCACCCCACGACGCGCGGCCTCTCGACGGCCAGCGCCGGCGAAGCGGTGCTGTTCGGAGAGGGGGATCGCGTTCAGATCCAGGCTGGTGGCGAAGGACTCCGCTTCCTGCTCGTCGCAGGGAGGCCCCTCCACGAGCCCGTGGCCTGGTACGGGCCGATCGTCATGAACACCCAGAGCGAGATCCTCGAAGCGGCGAGAGAACTTCAACGCGGAACGTTCATCCGGTCCCCGCGGGTCGTGCGCGAAGAGTAGAGCCTGGGGACCATTCGGCCGGTTACTTCTCGGCCCCCGCGACGGAGCCGAGCAACGAGGCTAGGTACCCGTTGGTTTCGCGGGCACACAGCTTGGCGCGCTCGGCAAGGAAGTCTCGGTACCGGTCCGGCTCCCACAGCGACCGATCCAGCGGAACCATCTGTAGCTCAAGCGCGTGGTTGTAGACGGGAGCCTCCTGAATGTACTTCGAGGGCGGCGTCGTCACCCAGCTCCGGTCGGGCGGCTTCTGGTTCAGAAAGACCACGTTCGCCAGGGACGCAATCTCATCCTCCGAGTAGTCGTAGCGAACGGCCCGCAGCACGCTCCGCCCGGTCGGGAAGAAGCTGTGCCAGTACGGAACGAAATCGTACTCGAGCGCCCCTTCGGCGCGGGGGAAACCGATCCGGCGCCGCGTGACCCAGTCCGTGGCCTTGCGATGGAAGATCGTGAGGTACAGCAACAACGCCATTGGGCGGCTCCAGGCCTCGCGCTCGAGGAACTCCTCCGGCGCGACCTTGACATCGATCTCCAACCGCTGGCGGAGCGCTTCGAGCGCCTCGGGAAACTCGTCCGCGGTACGGATGGCCTTGACATCCTCTTCCAAGGCGCTCGTCGAGCCGCCACTGTACCGGCCGTCTCGCGTCGCGGACAGGAACCAATGCAGGGCCCGCGGAAAGTGGAACTCCTCCGCCCCGAACTTCGCGTGTAAGGCGGTTACCGGAACGAGCACCGTATGTGAGGGGAGCAAGGTCGCGGAAAGCAGACCGGCCCCGGCCAGGCCACTGACGACCGCCGACAGCGACTCTTTCGTTTGGGCCCAATGTTTTTCGAAGGTCCCGCTGGCCCAGAAGTCCGGCGGAACGCCGCTGAGCCGCACTCGGCCCGTACCGATCGCCGTAAGCGACCGCAGCACGACCCCGGGCTCGAGGTCGTATCCGGACTCCGCGAGGTTCTTCAGGAACGGAAGGAACTCCTCCCGGATCCAGCCGGGCCGCATCCCCGCGGCGACCGCGAGACTGACGTCCGACTCGACGATCGCCGTCCCCTGCTGGTTGAGCCGCGTGAAGATCTCGGTGACGTCCTCGATCTCATGGTGGACCTCCGAAAGCGCTACCGATCGGTCCCGGATCGCCCGAATCGACGTCAGCCGCCCTACGATCGATTCCTCGGACGCCGTCGCGGCCAGCTTTGGTGGCAGACGGGCAATCACGCCTTGAGCCATCGCCTTCAGGTAAGGGTCGGCAGAACCTTCTCGGGCGGCGTCCTCGTGGGCGATGACTTCGCGCACCGGGACCCATCGCGGGTCCGCGGCCCGCACCGGGTTCGTCAAACGGAATTCGGGATCGGCGCCGGGCGCCAGAACGTCGGCGACGACGTTTATGGAGGCCAGCCGCCGATCCCAGTCCTGGGCGTCAGCCCACCAGTAGGGCTTCTGGCCAAACACGAGGCAGAGCGCCGTGGTCCGCTGCTGTCCGTCCACCAGCCACACCCGAGACGATGGGCTCCCCGATGGACCCCGCGGAGCCGTGTACGCCGGATTTGTCCAGGTCAGGATTTGTCCGATCGGATAGTCCCGGTAGAGCGAATCCACTAGGGCCCGAACCTGATCCGGACGCCAAACGAAGTCGCGCTGGAACTCCGGGATGTCAAGTCGGCCCTGAACCGCTTGATCGACCAGCTCTCGGATGGGGATCGTAGTGAAGCTCATCCGGCATCTCGTCCGTATTCTCCGTCCTCATGGGCATTAAACGTTCCGGCGGCGCTCAGCGCGGCGCGGGCCGGGGGCGGGCTCGTCGCTCGAGGAGTGCCCGGTACTCCGCGAATGGCCCCCGGCGGGCGGGCGAGAACTGGGTTCGCAGGAACAGGAACTCCTCTTCGAAGGCGGCGGCGGCCTCCTCGAGCGACGGACGGTGCGGTGGACCGAATGGCTGGCTCGACTCACGGGCCACCCACGCCAGCACGTACCGGGCTCCGGGCCGCGCCACTCGGGCGATTTCGCTCGAGTAGGCGCGACGGAGGTCGATAGGAATCGTGTGGAAGCACCCCACATCCACGAGGCCAGCGAACTCTCCCGGACGGAACGGAAGCCGCAGAGCGTCGCCGACTCGGAAATCGATCGAGAGGCCCCGATGCGCCGCCCGAGCTTTCGCCGCTTCGATGGCCGCCGGAGCGAGGTCGATGCCACTCGTTCGGAACCCGGAATGGGCCAAGAAGAGCGCGTTGGTGCCGGCTCCGCAGCCTAAGTCGAGTACCGGCGACGCCCGGCGCAGCCAACCCTCCTCCACGGCTTGGCGAACCCAGGGGTACGGCGTGGAGGAGAACCAGGGGAGCTTTCGATAGTGGGTCGATGCATAGGTCCGTCGCCACGCGGCTTGCTGCGACGGGGGGAGGCCCGGCCGACTGTGCGCCGGCCGTGACACGGACTCTCCGCTCAGGACGGTCGAGGGCACGTCGAACAGCACACACCGCCCGTGGAACAGCACGCGCAGCACCGGCAGCACGACGCGCAAGCGCAGCAGGAACAGGCTACCGATCGGTGGGATTCGGAATCATACGCGTTCACTCTATCGCCTCCCAAAGCACCGGACATCCTCTAGTTCGCTCTGCCTAATCAAGGCAGCGAGAATCGCCATCGTCACTCGGATTGGGGGGTCTCGTCCGCGACGAGCTCGTCGCCCTGCTCGAGGTCGAACAGATGCCCCAACCGCTTTCGCTTCGTCTCGAGGTACGGGAGATTATAGCGGTTGGGCGGCACGATCACCGGGACCCGCCGAACGATCTTCACTCCGTGCCGGCGAAGGTCAGCGACCTTCGAGGGGTTGTTCGTGAGAATCTCGATCGACCGGACATGAAGCGAGCCCAGGATGTGCGCCGCGACGCCGTAGTCCCTTTCGTCCGGCCGGAACCCCAGGATCTCGTTCGCCTGAACCGTATCGAAGCCGGCGTCCTGGAGCTGGTACGCCTTGATCTTGTTCGTGAACCCGATCCCCCGCCCCTCTTGGCGAAGGTACAGGACCACTCCGTTCTCCATCGCCCCGATCCGCTCCAAGGACTCGATGAGCTGGTCCCGGCAGTCGCAACGGAGCGAGCCGATGGCATCCCCGGTAAGGCACTCGGAATGCAACCGGACCGGCACCTCCTCCTTCTCGAAGATATCCCCGTGGATGAAGGCCGCGTGTTCTTTTCCGTCAGACTTGCTCCAGAACGCGGCGACCTGGTAATCCCCGAAGCGGGTGGGCAGCTCGGCGATCGCCACCGCGCGTACGCAGACGTCCGCGCCGTCTGGGCACTGGTGATTCTCGTTCTCCTTGAGAATCAGCTCCACGGTCGGCTTCGACAACCCCATGACGTCGGCCCACCCTACGTCGGGCATAAGACGGTTCGGAGGCGTGAACGAAACCCCTCCGCGAGGGGCGGTCCGGCTCCGGGCCCTCAAGGGAAACCGACCGCCTTCCCTTCAATATTTATGTACGATTGAGCAATTGACCACCGACCGCGAGGTCGGACGGGGGGCAGGCCCGATGCGGTATACTGGGCCGACGGGGCGCTGTCGCTGGGGCTCTCCAACAGAGATGGGCACGCGGTCTCGTCGTGGGCCGCCCGCGCGGGAGTAGGATGTCCTCCACGACCAAGCCCGGCCGAAGAATGGAGGGGCGCGAGGGAACCGCGGTGGAGAGTTCCCCGTCGGATGCGAGGGGCTATTCCCTCTACCGGATCGCGGCACAGCTCGGCAAGGACTCTTGGGGATACCGGTTCTCCCGCGCCCACCCGGGGGTCCGGATCGAGTTGCTCGACCGTCTCGAGGTGGGGACGGACCTGATTCTCGTCGAGGTACGGATGATGGGACCGGGTGCCTTCGATTGGGCGCGAGAGTCCCAGAAGGAGCCGGGCGTCGTCCGGGTAGAATCTCATGTGGAGGATTCTCGGACGGTGTTGTACCGCGTGACCTTCCGGGCACCGGCGATCCACATCGTGACGCGGGAGCACAAGATCTTGATCCACTATCCGATCATCATCCAGAGCGGCGTGAGCCAGTTCGAAACGTTCGGGACCGGCCCCCAGATGCGCTCATATCTCGATGACCTGACCCGGCGGGTCGGCCCGAGCCACGTGACGGCGGTGCGCCGGGCCAGTGTTCCCAGCGCATCGTTGGGACTGACGCAAGTCCAGGATACGATCTTCCGAGATGCCGTCGCCTTGGGGTACTTCCGGTCGCCTCGGGCCATCTCGGTCACCGGGTTGGCAGAGCGTCTCGGGCGGAGCAAATCCACCGTCTCCGCGGCGCTCGTGAAGATCCAACGGCGACTTGCCGAATCGGCACTGCAGATCGACCTGTCGACCTTCAAGACCTCGTCTTAACTCGCCCCCGGCGGCGGCAAGCCGTACGAACCGGTTCGATTCGCCGAACCTGTTCGGTGTAGCGTCAACTATCTCCCTGCCGATTCTGGAATTGTGTCCCGCCGGGACCGAAGCAGTCGAACCATGCCGGAATTTCCCGATACGCACCGAGTGCCTCAGCCCAACGCCCGAACCTTGGCGAGCGTGCGAGAGGACGCTGCCGAACCGAAACCCAGCCGGGAAGGGAGCCGGGACCCTCCGATCCGGTTCCTTCGCGGCGGCAACCCGGCGACCGTGTTCGTCGGGGGAGAATCGCGCCCAGTAGTCAACGGGGTAGCCTACGCCCTAGCGGAACAGATCGACCTAACTCCCTTCTGGCTCGACGTGCGGGATCCGTCGGAGCCGCCTGAAGGTCGTGACCCGGGGAACACGGGATGGATTCCGGCCGACCGACTGTTCGTCTCCGAAGGCGGGCGCGGTCTCGAGCCGGGACCTCGGGCCCCCGACGCGGCTCTCTGGACCCTTGTCCGGTCCGACGAGCCCGCGTCGGTGATCTCCCACCTTAACGACTTCCTGCAGCTTCCGGAGGTCATCCAGGAAATCTTGAGCTCCACCTCGCCGACCGGCGGCACCCGGGCGGTGGTTACAGCGAACTCGGACCGGATTGCCCATCTCTTTCCGAGGACCGCCGAGGGGCTGCGACGCTTCCTCGGGACGATGGCCGTCACGTCGCTCAGCATCGTGGCCGCGCATACCGGACCTACCGGAGCTGGTCGATTCGGCTTCGCGACGGTGTTCCGAGTGGAGGCGGCCTCGCCCGCGAACTGGATGGAGGGGAGGATTGTCTGTGAGCAAGGGATTGCACGGGGGCCGTTCGCTATAGGCCGGGTCAACCGGCTCTCCGACGTCCCGGGCATCGCCCGGGTCCTCTCCGGCCTGTTCCCGCCCTCCACGTGAACAGTGGGAATCGCGCGCCGCCGGCGCGGCACGGCGGGACCGCCCGCAGGCGGGACCCTTATCTTACCTTGGGGTGCGCCCTAATGACCCTCGATGGACCCGTCCGATGCACCGACCCCTCCTCGCAACGGGTCCGCGACTAATGCATCTCCCACTCCTCCCACCGCGAAGTTGGCCCGGCGTCGATCCCAGCTCACGGTGATGCTGGGCCTGTTCGTGACGTTCGCGGGATTGTTCGGGTACGCTCTCCAAGTCCCGTCGCAACCGGCGAAACTGGTGAGCATCGTGCCGTGGCTCGCTGTGAGTTTTCTTACAGGTTGGTTTGGCGGCATCCTCGCCGGAAACTCTCTTGTCACTCCCGCCTCAGGAACCCGCCCCGCGCTGGTTGGACAATCTGCCGTGGCCGGCATCGCGACCGCCGCCGGTGCGCTTTCCGCTGTTGTGGTTGCCCTCCGAATCGGCCCGTGGGCGGCTCCCGCTCCAGGGACTCCAGTGGAATGGGTCATCGCGACCGTTGCCGCGGCGATCGTATGGGCCGGTGGATTTCTGATGGGTCACAGCATGCGCCGATTCGTTCGACGGCGCAAACCCGCTGCGTGACCGAGCGGTCCTCTCCTTGGGCACGCGCCCACGAAGTTCTCACCGGAGAACCTCCGAGAGAACGAATTGGTTTCTTCCCTGGGGCTCCAGCCCTCTACATGGACCTGGCCCCGCTCGGGCGTGGCCGACAGATACGGTGAAAACGAGCCGTTTCCGGCCTCCCAGGCCTGAGGTGCCCAAGCATCCAACTATAAGTACCGAGAATGTTTCGTGTCCGCCTGTCACACAGCAAGGTGCAACTTGCGAATGACGGGCGAGGATCAAGGTCGACGGCTGCCGCTGCACTGCAGGTCGGCTCCTCGATCCAGTAGGGTTTGGTTGTGGCGGGTTGAATCGGGGTGAAGAGGTTATGGAGCAAGGTAGGAAACTAGCGGGAACGAGCCGGGGTCGAATCCGAGCAGTCACTATTGCCATCGCAGTAGCCCTCGTTGCGATCATGGTGCTGTCGGTCTTCGGCGGGGCGAACGTCGTCGCGGCGCACCTGTCGTCACGAGTGTCGCCCGACGTTCAGACCGCCGCTACTCCGTGGACCTATCCCACCACGACGATGGAGGAGCCCAACTATACCGGCGGGACCTATGTGGCCGCCTCGTACGTAGACGTGATAGGCCTGAACATTTGGACCGTCGACGACCTGTACAGCTTCATTCTGCTGAACGAACTCTATGACTCCCCTTACCAGTATGCGCCCAACGAGACATACATCCCCTGGGCGGCAACGAGCTACAGCGAAACTTCCGCCAATTTCAACACGTTCGACCCGATTAATGGCACGACGCAACACGTTTCCTACATTTACAACGTGACGCTCCGCCCGGGCATCCAATGGACCGACTGGACTCCCGCAACGGCGAGCAACACCTACACGTTCAGCAACTACACAAGCTTCACTGCCTATAACACAACCACCGGGCTAGAGCAGGCCTACACGTACCAGTACCCTTGGCCGTCGGTCAAGATGAACACGGAGACGATCCAGTCGGCGGATCTGATCATGTCCTGGAAAGTCCTCGTGTCGGGAGTGGACACCTCCGCGGACTGGTCCAACATCGTCAACATCGTGCCCACAAGCAACCTGACCGCCGAGTACTATCTCAGCGCGCAGTCCGCGACGTTCCCTACCTACACGCTCACTGCACCCATCCTTCCGTACCACCTGTGGGTTCAGCACGATTGGTCCAGCACTCACCCTGGCGTCTGGAACTACACGGGAGCCGCGAACGGGTACGACGTCTGGGACTTTGGCTACAACAGCGCCACCGGAATGGCCCCCGACCTGATCGGCAGCGGCCCGTTCATGTTCTCGAACAACTATGGTCAGCCCCAAGGTGCGTGGGTCCCGGGCGACTACTACGATCTCTACGTAAACCCTCACTACTTCGTCCAGTACGTTCCGTCTCTCCGCCAATGGACGCCGAAGATCGACGAACTGTACAGCCCGCTCTACCTCTCCGAGTCCGATGCGGTTACCGCACTGGTCCTGGGACAGGCCGACACGGTGCTCAGCGGGGTAGACCCGACGTTCATTCCCACGATCTCGGCCGATCCCAACGCGTACATTTTCTTCGAACCCCCTTCGGGGTACGGCTACGCCGGGTTCAACACTTGGGGCAACACGACGCCCATGACCTGGGCGTACGGAACCTTCGGCCCGGCCGTAGCCGACCCACCCTTCAACATCACGGCCGTGCGACAGGCCATCAACTACGCGACGAACAAGGCTTACCTGTGTTCCGTGGTCGACGAGGGGTACTGCTCACTCGGTCAACCGATTGTCCCGCCGTCGGATGCCGCCTGGTATAATGCCACCGCCCCCATGTACGACTACAACCCCACGTTAGCGGAATCTCTGCTTGCCGGCGTGCCTGGGATGGTTAAGAGTCCCTCCACCGGCAACTGGTACTATGAGGGCAAACCGGTTACGATGAACATTCTGACAACGGTGCAAAGCGCCGATCCTCTGGGAGTCGAAGAGGACCTGATTATGGCCCAGGAATGGGACGCCATAGGTATTCCGACCACCGTCTTGCAGGCCGCTTTCTCGACTCTCATTGGGGACCTATTCACCATTGACTACACAGGTGTGGTCACGCTGGGGATCACGGGAATCGAGGGGGACCCCACGGGCGACTTCGAATCGTTCTACGACGAGCAGCAGACCCTGGGCACCGGGTTCTACTACGGTCCCTTCTCCGCGATGAAGGTCAATGGCGTGAACATGACCGGCCCGCAGATTGATAACCTGATGGACACGCTCTATGCTCAGTTGAACTCCGTCACGAACTTCACCCAACGGCTCAGCATAGCGGACGAGATCGAGGGAATTGCCGCCCAGGAGTCGACCATCATCAACATAAACTACGGGATCGGCATCATTCCGTTCAACAACGCCACCTTCACGGGAATCGTTCCCGACGCTCTCTCGTATTCCAGTTTCATTTACTGGGCCTTCAACACGGTGGCGCTGAAGCCGACGGCGGTCACCGTCCCCTCGGGGATCAAGTCCCAGCTGGAGGTAGGCGTCGTTGCACCGACGACGGTCTACATGAACGGCCAGTACGGCAACCTCTCGATCGAGGTGCGCAACCAGTTCGGGCAGCCGGAGCCGGGCATGACCGTCTCTATCGGCAGCAGCCCGTCAGGGATGCTGCTGAACATATCGTCGGACACGGGTGTGACCAATGCTACCGGCGGCTATCAGTGGGAGTTCCAGGTGTTACCGACGAACGTCCAGGTGTACACCGCTGACTATTTCGGGCAGGTCAACTTCACCGTCTCCGCGGTGCCTCCGTCGACTTTAGCGAGCACCGTCGTCCCGGGCGTCGGCCACGCGCTGATTGACGTGGCACCGGCCCCGGTAGCGTACTACGCGCCCAATGCCACGTCGCTGCTCAACGGCGGCGCACCGGAGCCCTTCAATATCCTGGTTTACAACCCCGTCACGGGCGCGCCGATCTCGGGGTACAAATACCAGATCGAGGCGCTCCAGGGAGCCGTCAACCTCACCGCCGCGTCTCCGTCGACGCAGATCGTCGAGCAAACGACCTCGTTCAACTACGTTTACTACTTTGGATTCGCTAGCGTGCTGGACGGCAGCTACACGAACTACAACATCACGTCGATCTCGGGGACGACCGGAGCCAATGGATTGATAACGGTCGACGTGCAGGCGAACTCGTCCGCCAACTTTACGGTGCAGGGCAACGAAATCGCCTCGTGGTTGTTTGTCGGCAACTATGTGGCCGGCTCGGCGATCGCCGGCGAGGGACCCTACCAGTCGGTCGCAGAACTCTCTTCGTCGTTCGACCCCGGCGGGTTCGGAATCCAGGAACCGGTGGAACTCCCGCTCACGGTCGTCAACGGTACCGGGAACGTCACTCTATCGATCTCGGTCAGCTCCGATTCGATCGGGCCTAGCGGCACCGCCACCGTGACCGTCACTGCGACGAACGCATCCGGTCCCGTTCCTGATTACGCCGTTACGCTGTACGACCAGAACGCCCTAGGTGCGAACCGCGGGTTACTGACGAACACCTCTGGTATCGAGGTCGCCGTCCCGAGCCCCAATCAGTATTTCGAAACCCCCTACTACCCCGGGATACAGCTTACGACGAACAGCGATGGCGTCGCGACCGCCGTCTTCTCACCGGGACTCTATCAGCCGGTGGTCGTGAGCGGCGTAGTCTCTGGCTTTTCGCCGGAGCCGTACACCGACCCCTGGCTGATCCCGTTCGACGAGTTCCAGTTCGGGGCGTACGGGGCGAACTCGACGTTCGTGGGGCGCCAGATCGCCTCCACAGAGCTGGCGACCCCGGTGACCCCGTCGGTAACGGCCGCAGCGTACATCGCGGGCACGAGCCGGATCGATGGCATCATTTCGCTGACCGGAGGCGCGTCGTATACCCTCTACGTCAACACGACGCTGAACTCGCCGGCGGGCCCGTCGGCCGGGAACATCCCCGTGTCGGTCGCGACCTCGTTGGGTTCCGTGTCGCCCGCATCGGGCACCACCTCCTCGGCTGGGACGTTCACGGCGACGTTCGCCGCGCCCTCGGTGGGCACCCCGACCGCTGTCTTCATCACGGTGACCTATACCGCCTCGTCTGGCCACACCGTGAACCTGACCCAAGTCGTCTATGTGATGCCGTCATTCGTCAAGGTGTCCTCCACCAACCTCGATATCTACTACGCGCTAATCGGCCTGTTCGCCGTCCTCATGGTCATCTTCCTGGCCTTGTGGGCAAGCGCTCGGGGCCGGCGGCCCCCGCCCTCGACCATGCCGGCGGAACCGTCTGGCGGGTCAGGCGGAATGAGTGGTCCGACGCCCCCGATGACGGGCAGTGGGCCGGGCACGCCCCCGGGAGGGACCTGAACTCAGGGACCTCCCCCTGAGGACAAATTTCGGTCGAGCGGAGACAGCAGGGCCGCCCGTCGAATCCGGCCGGAGAGCGACCGGATAGCCACGGTCGGCCTTCACACCGTAGGCATGGCGGGAACGCAATCCGGGCAGGGGATCGCCGTTCCGAACTCCGGTCGGGGCGAGCCGATGGGCCTGCACGCGGGCCTGTGCCGATGTCTTCCGATAAGTACTGGCGACGGCGTTTCCCTTCCATAGGTGAGATGGGCCGGAATCGATGAATATCTACCTCATCGCGCGGAAGATCGTCCAGATACTTGCCTTGGTACTGATCATGGCGGTGATCCTCTACGTGATCTTTCGGCTGATGCCGGGCAATCCCGCAGAGCTGTTCCTGATCGGCGCGAAGAACCGCAACGAAAGCCCGTTGGCGCTCCACAACCTCGAGGTCCAGCTGGGACTGGCGGGGGGGAAATGGAACTACCAGGGCTTCATCAAATACATGGAAGATGTGCTGACGCTCAACTTTGGGTACGACTACTACCGCCAGACCTCCGTCTGGCAGCTGATCGACCGGGCAATCCCTTACACCCTGATCTTGATCGGGACCGCTACCGTCCTCTCGTACATCATAGGGCTTCCGCTGGGCATCGTGTCGATCTGGACGCGAGGAAAGAGGACGGAGGGCACTCTCGTCTCCAGCGGCCTCATCCTGAACTCGATTCCCTACTTCATCCTCGCGATCGTCCTCTACCTCTATTTCGTGGCCTACTACCGCTTAGAGCCCGTGCGTTCGGTGTTCCCATTATCGGACCTCTCCCATCCTAGTCTCGCGAACTTCCTGTTCGTCGCGGGGGCGCTCACGCTTCCCCTCGCCACCCTCGCCGTCATTGGGGCGGCGGGAAACCTCCTCACGATGCGGGCGGCCATGGTCTCGGTTCTGGGGGAGGATTTCATCCTGACGGCCCGAGCGAAAGGCGTCAAGGAGAGTTCGATCATGTTCCGCCACGCCGCGCGGAACGCCATGATTCCGGTATCGACACGGATGGCGCTCGATTTCGCCACCGTAGCAAGCGGAGCCGTCATCACGGAGATCATCTACTCCATCCCGGGCGTCGGGAACCTCACGTACCAGGCCATCCTCACGCTCGACTACCCGCTCGCCGAGGGGGCGCTCTTCTTCCTGTCGTTGATCGTGATCTTCGCGTACTCTTTGGTCGACTTCATCCACGCCTGGCTCGACCCGAGGATCACCCTATAGGAGGGCTCCAACTCGTGGCGACGGCGGGATCCTCCGCGGAAGAGTACAGCCGGTTTCGGCGTCAGCGGCTGATGCACCGGCTTGGCCGATGGCGGAAGCTGTGGAAGGTCTTCTACCGGTCGCCGTACGGAAAAGCCGGCTTTTGGATCCTCCTCGTGTTCGCCGCTATCACCCTGCTGTCGCCGATCCTGACGCTCCACAATCCGTACACCTTCATCGCCCCGATCGGCGACTCGTTCGTGCCGAGCCAGGAGCTGGCCGCGCGACTCCCGTTCTCGGTGGTGAGCAACGGTACCCCGTTGGCGGCGACGGCCAACACCATCGTCAGCGTCGGCAGCTTTGTCGTCTACGTGACGGCCTCGAACGGCTCGGTCTACGGCATCGGGCTCGGAGACACCCCCTCCACGCCGACCGGAAAAGCGCTGCCGGTGCTCTTTCCCGGCTTCCCCCCGAATGCCCGGGTGTTTCCCGCCACCGCGTTCACATTGCTGTCCCTCCCGGCGTTCATTACCCCGCCCAACCGGTTCGTCTATTCCGAGTACCTCCTAGTGGGCGCGACTTGGAACGGCACCAGCCGCCTCGTCCTCGCCGAGGTCAACTGGACCGGGATCGCCGGGCCGGGCGACGGGGTCCCCTACGCCACCGATATCGCGACGGTGACGCTGAACGGCACCCTGCTGACAGCGCCGGCCGCCAACTCCTTCGGCGGAACCTCGCCCCCACAGTGGGCGCCGTTCTATCAATCGGCGGCCGTCTCGCAGGGCCTGAAGCCCGGCTACATCTATGCCGTCACTGAGTCGGCGGGAGCCGTGAACCTCACGGCGATCACCACCCAGCCGTTGAGCCCTCTCTGGTCTGTGCGGCTGCCGTACACGACCGTGCCGTCTGTTCCGGTGTTCCTGGGATGCTATTACCGCACCGTCGGAGGGACCTCGGTGCTCATTTCTCAGAACAACAGCGTGTTTTCGTACTCGCCCGGCACGGGTAAACTTCTGTGGCAGAGCAACTTCTCCGCGCCAGTCAGTGCCTCGGTTGGCCCAATCATCCCATACGACGACCAGTTGCAGGCCTTCAACAGAACGGACGTAGCTTTGCTGGCGACCGGCGGCGACTCGCCGGTGGTGGACGCCCTCTACCTCAGCAACGGGACCAGCTTCCTCGTGACGGCGATGCCGGCGCCCGTGGTAGGCCTCGCGACCTCCACCGGCGAAGCGGGATTTCCTGCCAATCTAGCTGTCAGCACGGCGTCGCTGACGTACTTCCTCGGCGGCGCGAATCCGACAGCTACAGCCGCCGACGCGCTGTCCGGTCTCACGGGATTCGGACCGCTCGGCTTCAACCCTGTCTACGATGCCTCCGGCAACCTGATGATCGTGACTAGCACGACCGGGAATTCCTATGCGGTCAGGGCCTCGCTGGGCGCCAATCCCATCCAGTGGAGAGCCCATCTTTCCCCCTCGGCGTCCGCGGTCGGCGCGCCGGTCGTGTTCCTGAATGCGGCCACTGGCAAGCCGGCCATCGCCTTCTCGACGAGCACCAATCGCTTGGAGGCTTACGCGATGGTCGGCACCGACGAGAATCCGCTTCCCCCGACCTTCAACGCCCCGTCGGGCAACATCTACATCTTCGGGACGAACACCTACGGCAACGACCTCTGGAGCCAGTGGATCGCTAGCTTCGTCTGGGACTGGGAGATTGGCCTCGCCGTCACTGCCGGTATCATGGCCGTGGCCGTCTTGACCGCGATGTTCATTGGATACATCTCCAATTGGGTGGCAGCGGCGGTCGAAACGGTAACCCTGGTGCTGTTCCTCCTGCCCGGGTTGGCCCTCCTGATCGTCGTCGCGTCGATCCTTGGCGCCTCGTTCCTGAACATCATAGCGGTGCTGACGTTAGTCGGCTGGCCGTACACTGCGTTCACGCTCATCGGCGTCGTGCGACAGGTCAAGTCCCGAACCTTCGTGGAAGCGTCCCGTGCCTCCGGGGCTCGGACGCTCCAGATCCTGCGTCGCCACATGTTGCCCAACATGACCCCGTTACTGGCATACTTCACCGCCCTGTCGGTCGGCGGCGCGGCCACGGCGCTTTCGACGCTCCAGTTCCTGGGGGTGGCTCCGCTGACGATACCGACCTGGGGCGGGATGCTAGAGCCGATGTTCGGCAACTACTACCTCGTCCTCCGGGCCCCGTTCTGGGTCTGGCCACCGACCATTGCGCTCACGATGTTCGTGTTCGCGTTCGTGTTCGTCTCGCGCGGACTGGACGAGGTCGTCAATCCGAGGATCCGCGCCCGGTAGTGGGGAGGGAAACGCTGTCGCTCTCCGCTCCACCGGCCGCCGCGTCGCCACTCCCCTCGGAGGGACCCCGGGCGGTTCTCATCAATATCGAGAACTTCTCGGTCAAGTTCCAGACCGAGGACGGGGTCGTTTCCGCGCTCGACCGGATCAACCTCCAACTCCGCTCCGGCGAGACCATCGGCATCCTCGGGGAGAGCGGCTCCGGTAAGACCACACTCGCGCTGTCGATCATGGCGCTCTTGCCGCCGAATGCCACGGTCGATGGCGAGATCCGGTTCCGGGACATACCGGTCGCCGGGCCCGGCATCTCCGGACGCGCGGTGCTCAAGATGTCCCGCAAGCAGCGCCGGATTCTCACCGACAAGCTCGTCCACATCCGGTGGCGGGGGATCTCGATGGTCTTCCAGGGATCAATGAACGCCTTCAATCCGGTCTACACGATCCGAAAGCAGATCGCGGAGGTGTTCCATCTGCACACCGACTACGACGAAGCAGAGGTCCAGAGGCGTGTGGTCGACGCCGTCCAGCGGGCCGGCCTCGACCCGGCGGTGCTGAAGGCGTTCCCCCATGAGTTGAGCGGCGGCATGAAGCAACGGGCGGTCATCGCGATGGCGCTCGCACTCCACCCCAAGCTCATCATCGCGGACGAGCCGACGACCGGTCTGGACGTCGTCATCCAGGCCCGGCTCATCCACGAGCTCAAGGAGCTTCGGAAGTCCGAGATCGAATCGATGATCGTGATCTCCCACGACATCGGGGTCATCGCCCAGCTCGCCTCGCGCGTCGTCGTCATGTATGCTGGGCGCATGATGGAGGTCGGGACCGCCGACGACATCTACCTGCGCTCAGCGAACCCCTATACGCGGGTGCTCACGGAGAGTTACCCGTCCCTGGCGCGAGCCCGCACGGCCATTCGAGGCATCCCGGGTGCTCCCCCCGACCTGATCGCGCCGCCGCCCGGCTGCCGGTTCGCGCCCCGCTGTCACTACACGCAGGAGAAATGCCGGACGGAGGAGCCACCGCTCGTCGAAGTGACACCCGGTCACTTCAGTGCCTGCCACTTCGCCCAGCAGCTGGCCGCCGGGACGCTGGTTTCGACGGTCACGGTCGAGGAGTCGGTTCCGCCGATGGAGCCGCCGCCGGACCTGTACTCGCGCCGACCGCTCATGAAGGGCGAGTCGGTCACGAAGTACTTCAACCTCCGCGGGAGCCAGGCCGGGGCCCTGTTCAGCCGGCCCGGCGTCCGTCGCTTCGTCCACGCCGTGGACCACGTGGATTTCGACGTCTACCCGGGCGAGGTACTCGGCATCGTCGGCGAAAGCGGCTCTGGCAAAACGACGATCGGGCGCGTGATGCTGAAGCTGGTGGACGCCTCCGGCGGCCATCTCATGTTCCGGTTCGGGGGTCCGGGACAGGTCGCCGGTTTGGTGGAGGCAGAGCGACGCCACCTGCCCCGGGCCCCCCGGTCCCCAGAAGCCGTGGCCGGCGGGGCACCGCCGAACGATGGAAGTGCAACGCCGGGCAGCAGGCCCACGCAGGAATCGACCGAAGACGCCGCCGCCCAGATCATTGCCGCGGGCTGGGGCGACCTGCTCAGCCTCGCGGCCGCGCCCGTCGCTGAGGTCCAACGGGTTTCGGGATTACCGGCACAGGCCGTGTCCCGTATAGTCGAGGCCGCCCGACGGCGGGCCGGGGTGAGCTCCGCGGTCGCGGAGAAACTGAGGGCCGCCGGGTACAAGGACTCGATGGACCTCGCCGATACGGAGCCGCCGAAGCTGACCGCTCAGGCCGGGGTATCCGCCTCGGAGGCCAAGCGGCTGGTCGACTCGGCGCGGGACCGGTCCGACGTGGGCCGCCTTAAGGAAGGCGGACTGGCCTTCGAGGCATTTCGTCGAAACACCCAGATGATCTTCCAGGACCCGTACGACTCGCTCGACCCGAACATGACCATCTATGACATCGTCGAGGAGCCGCTGATCGCGCACCACATGGCCTCGAACCCGGCCAAGGTGCTCCAGCGCATCCAGGACGCTCTCACGACGGCCCAGCTCCGTCCGCCGAGCAACTATCTGGACCGGTACCCGCACGAGCTGTCTGGCGGGGAGCGGCAGCGGGTGGCGGCCGCCCGCGCCTTGGTGACGACCCCAAGCTTTCTCGTCGCCGACGAGCCGATCTCGAGCCTAGACGTTTCGCTGAGGGCCGGATTCCTCAATCTCCTGAAGCGGCTCCGCCTCGACCTCGGCACCACGATCATCTACGTCACGCACGACATCGCGTCGGCCCGTTACGTCGCCGATCGAATCCTGGTGATGTACCTTGGATCGGGCGTCGAGATGGGCCCGAGCGAGGAAGTGATCCGCAACCCCCTCCACCCGTACACGAAGGCGTTGATCCAGGCCGTCCCGCTCCCTACGCCGCATTGGAACCCGGGCGAGCTCGAGATCAAGGGCGAGATCGGCAACGCCATCGACGTGCCGAAGGGGTGCCGGTTCTCGGCCCGGTGTATCTACCGACAAGAGAAGTGCGAGGCCGACGCGCCCCCCCGTCAGGGGACCGAGAACCATTGGTACCTGTGTCACTTCACCCAGGACGAGCTCCGCGCGTTGAGGCCACTGGTCGGCGCTTCCCCCTCGACCGGGGGCTGACTGGCCGAAGTCTCTGATGGACGCCTCCGCTCGCTCCGAGCCCGACGTGGCACTCCACGAGGCCCAGCAGGCCGCCGCGAAGGCCCGCTGGTACTACACCCTCCTGCCGATCTACGGACTCGTGCTGATCCTGGGGGTGTGCGCGCCGCCCGCCCTCCTCGGCTACATCAGCTACCGGGAGACCGTACCCCTGCTGCTGTTCATCGGCGCGATCCTAGTCATGTTCACTGGAGCCTGGTCCGATTTCGGCGCGAAGGCGCACATCCGAGAAGTGATCCAGCACCACCTCCCGTTCGGAATGGACGACATGGAGTACATCCACAAGCAGCAATTCCTGCTCACGGCGGCCTACCTCGGAGTAGCGGGGCTCTACGCCCTCGCCGCGGTCGCCATCATCCTCCTGTGACCTATCCTGCCGCCGTCAAGAAGCGACGCGGCTTGACCGGCCCAGAAACGGAACCCGCCGCCATTCCCCTAGGGGGACGGCTCGCGCTCGCGCGGTAATTGGTCGACCGCGCCGGGTTCTTGGGTTGCACCGGCGGAGGGTGGTACCGCACTCGCGTCCGCGGAGAGCGCCCGAGATGGGAGGTACTCCCTGGGTTCGGCAAAGTACTGTATCCGAAAGATTATGCTCAAAATTCCCCCGACGATGCCGATCGGTGTCCCGATGAAGAACCCGCCACCCCCGATGAGGCTCACGAGGGAAACGCCGATTATGGCCACGCCGGTGTAGACATGGCTTCGTGGCCAAACTACCGTCACGAGCGCCAGTCCAATCAATCCGAATCCCTCCAGCAATTCGGTCTCCCCTAGGAAAATGGTGAAGGTCCAGAGTCCGGGCTGTATCTCGTTCAAGAATGCCCCCTCAAGCCAGAGGACAATCCCGTCGAGCACGACCAGCGCGCCGGCAATGACTGTGACGACAATGGCCAGTTTGGGGCGGTTCGTATCCATCAGCGTGGTGGGGGCGACAGGTCCTGAAACGACTGGCTCCTACATGAGCCTGGCCCGGATCGACCAGTTCGAATTTTCCGAGGGCGTGACCGATCGACCCGGTAGGGCGAAATGCCGGGAGCGCCCGACGGAGCCTGAACGGTGACGTGAGTCATCTAAGATTTCTTATACGGACCGCCGCCTCCCTCCTCTGCGAATGGAGTACGTCATACTGAAGGCCGTGCGTCCGACCTGGCTCAATCTCCAGCTTCCAACGGAAGTCGCGGCGTTGATCCGCTACTCCCCGAGCGAGTCCCGCGGACTTCGGGCCCCGGGCCGCGGGATCGCGTTCCTGGCCCGCGGACCCGGCATCGTACGCGTCGTCGGGGCGCACCGGGCCGGGGACGTTCTCGGCATCGAGACGCTGCACAACCGGTTCATCGCGCCGGCGCATCTCACGGAGAAGCTCGTGTTCAATCTGCCCGAGGCGGTGGAGGAGCACCTAAGGCTCAAGATTCAACGACGCGGCGCCAACTCGCTCAAATCCACGGACGACGGGCTCATCTGGTTCGTTCCGGCCCCGGAATACTACGAATTCCGAGCGCACGAGTGGACCGAGCGAGAGTGGACAGGCCCGTCCGGGGGGTCGATGGCGCACGTGTACCTGGCCAAGTCCGTGGTGCCGATTGCGGAGGATTTGGCGGACTTGGAAGGCCGGATCGAGTCTGCGGAGTGGCGGCCGCGTCTCGAGGCCCTGCAGCGAGTTCAGCGGGTCCGCCATTGAGCATTTCGGCGGCGCCCGGGGGGCGTTTTTCTGACGAAGAATAACCCGCGGCGCGACGCAGATATATCCATCGGTCTACGGTGACTTCAAATATTGCGCACTGGGCTTATTGGGTGTATGCAACACACTGGGGGAACCGACCGGCGTGCGGTCAAGAAGGGCTACACACTCCGTAACCCGCTACCGCTCCGGTCCTCGGAGGACATCCGGACCACCCGGACCGGCTTGCCGGAGGACCCCCTCCTCGCCTCCGCGGGCCCGGTGGACGTCGATTCCCTCGCCAAGGCGATCCGTCGTTCCGTGGGCCACGAGGGCATGCGTCCTGAGGACGCTCGCACGATCGCCGCCCATGTTCTGAACTTCTTCGGCTTCAACGAGCGAATCATCGACAATGTCCTGGAACCCGACGACCGCGACACGTTCTACATGCTCGAGGACACCGG
>JASHQC010000080.1 GCA_030037735.1 Thermoplasmata archaeon | reverse complement strand
CCGCAGTGCTGTCGAAGGAGTCCGACGGAACCACGATAGGGCCGCCGAAGTGACCGTTGGACATCGTCATGCTAGAGGAGCGATTCAGCTTCGTCCAATGAATCGGGGCCGCAGCCGTTTTTGCGGGGATAGTGATGCGGCCGGTGGGGCGTGAAGAGGGGTCTGCCGGAGAGAAGCATCCGCGAGTGGACGGCTCTCTGGTAAGAGGCCGCCACCGCCGCGATCGGCCGAAACGGGGACCCGACTCCGGGCATTCGCACTCGCGTTCCAACGGGATGCCGAGAGACTGGTGAGCGCCTAGGTCGTCCCCACCGGGACAGAGTATTGATCTTTGCCGGAGGCAAATCGCCGAAGGTTCTTCAATCCGGCCATGACCAATCCCAGAACGGCGATGCTTCCCCCGGTGGCCCAGTACGTAAAGGCGATCCCCCGGATCGCCGCGATCGCGCCCCCCACGGATTGACCGACGGGGATGAGCGCAAAGCTGCCGACCTCGTCTGCCGCGAACACGCGACCGAGCAACTCGTTGGGCACGTTCCGCTGAATCACGACGATGTAGATCGTGGTCAGCATGCCGATGAAGAATCCGAACAACGCGAGCGCCGCTAACGCGACGAAGGCGGAGCGGGTGAACGGCAGGATGAGGAGGCTCAAACCGGTCAAAGCGACGAAGACGGCGAGGTAGAGTCCGGGGGAGCGGTCGTAACGGACCGCGTTGACCGCCGAGGTGCCGAGCGCGGTTCCAATGCTGATGGCAAAAGTCAGCGCGCCGAGGACCAGGGCCCCTTGCAGCAACCAGTCGTCAACGTAGAGCGGGATTTCGACCGCGGCCACCGCGTAAAAGAAACTGACTCCAAGCGACGCCAGGGTCATCTCCAGCAGACCGGTCCGACGGCCCAAGTACCTGAGCCCCTCCCACATGTCGCCGGTGAAAGGCCGACGAACTCCCTTTCGGGTCCCGGTGACATCGCTCTCGAGCGTAGCGAGCGCGATCGCCGCCACTTCGAAGAAGGCGAGGGGGATCAGCAGCGTGAGGACAGGCCCCCAAGGGGTCAGCAGGAAGCCGACGGACAGAGTGCCGACACCCGAAGCGACGAGTCCCGCAGAAAGAATCACGCCATTCGCATGACCGAGCGCCTCCTTCGGGACCACCTGAGGGACCGACGAGTTCAGCGTCGGCCGAGTGAGCGCCGCGGAGACCGCCACGAGCGCATAGAGTGGAAGGACCCAGAGGAACCATTCCGGGACAAAGAACCCCGCCGGCCCAGGCGCCGCAAAGCGAGCCCTGGGAAATACGTAGAAGACGCCTGCCAGCAGGACGACGCCGACCAGAGCTAGTGCGTTGGATAGCCGAAGAAGCCGGCGTCGATTAGTCCGGTCCGCCAGAGTGCCGGAAAAGAGCGCCATGACCAGCGTCGGAATGGTTGCGGAGACTCCGAGGAGGGCTAGGGCCCAAGCAGCGTACGCCGCGTGATGAGCGAGGGAGGGCCCGTACGTCGAAACAGTCGTCCAGGCGACCACGACGCCGAGTGCAGGAGGTCCCGCGAACCCGAAGGCCCCGGCAACCAACAGGCGAACGAAGTCCAGCTGCGACGTTAACTGGAGAGAACGGAGCAGGCGATGCCCCTCCTAGTGACCGACCCGAGCCGGACGCAATAAGCCTTCTGGAGGCATCGAACGGAGTGTCCGGGAAGACCTTCCGGCGCACTACGCCCCTTCCACAACCCAGAAGAGTACCGAGGCTGTGTCGTTTGGGATGCCGTACGTCGATTACGACGAAGTCGGGGCCGCTTGCGCGGACTGCGGCCGGCTGTTCCGCTCGGCCGAGGACCTCGATGCCCACCGTCGGGAGAGCCATCCGGCGACGCGGACCAGCTCGACGAACAAGCCCCGCAAAGCGACCCTCCCGTGTTCGCTCTGCTCCCGGAAGTTCTTCTCGATCGCTGCACTGCAAGACCACACTCGCCGCGACCATTCGACATAGCGTGGACTTGGTCAGCCTCCGCCAGGAGAGCCGCTATCTATCGGAAGGACTCCGTTCGGGCTGGCGGGCTCTGTGCGGGTCCTTCATCAGGACGCTAAGACCGGGCTGCTCCGGATCCGGCTCGAGACCCCCAGCGACCTGTGGCGCGTGGCGCGTCTCGTTCAGCCCCGTGACCGCGTAGGGGCCTCCACGACACGGCGAGACCCTGAGGCACCTGCGGACACTCCCTCGGCCCAGCGGGAACGCCGACGGGTCTGGCTGACGGTCGCCGTCGAGCAGGTTGAATTCCACGGCTTTACGCGGCACGTCCGGGTAACCGGCCCTATCGTGGAAGGCCCCTTCGACCAAGGGAGGCATCATACCCTGGAGCTGCAGGAGGGTGATGAACTCACGATCCAGAAACCCGAGTTCACCCCGTCCGATCGGGCCCTCCTCGACGAGGGAATCCATCATCGCGGAGACCAGCGGATCGTCGTCGCCTCGGTGGACTGGGGAGAGTCCACGATCGTCCGCGTTCGCGACCGGTCGATCGAGCCGGTCGCCGAGGTGAACCGCTCGATCTCGGGAAAACGGTACCGCGAGGGGACCGGACCCAAGGACCGGAAGGCCTACGTGGCGGAGTTGATGGGCCTTCTCGAGCGAGAGCTGCCCGAAGCTCAAGCCCTCATCATCTCCGGCCCGGGATTCCTGAAGGAAGAGTTGTCGAAGCAGCTCCTCGAGCGCGTCCCGGCCGCCAAGTCGAAGCTCCGGGTCTACCCGACGGCCGAGTCCGGTGGGGCCGGGATTCAGGAACTGTTCCGCTCCGGGCGCGCCAGTGAGGTCCTCTCGGAGAGCGTGGCGGTGCAGGAAGCCGACCTCGTCGAACGTCTTGTTACGGCGCTCGGCGGGGGGAAGCGAGCGGCCATCGGTTTGGAGGAAGTCCGGGAGGCGGAATCGCAGGGGGCGGTCGAGACGCTGCTCGTCCACGAAGCATTGCTCCGCGACCCCACGGTGCAGCCGCTTCTCGACGCGGTCCGGGCGGGGCGGGGAAAGTTGTTCGTAGTCCGGGGCGAAGGAGAGGCCGGCCGGCGACTGGCCGCTCTCGGTCGCATCGGGGCGCTCCTGCGGTTCGACTTCGTCCCCAGCCGGCCGCGCCGCAAAGAAGCCTGAGACGACCGTTACGGGATGGCCTGAACGGCTTCGCGAAGTTCCTCGAACCGGCGCTTGATGTCCTTCAGGGCGAACCGAAGCGCCTCGCGCGGAGTGAGACTTCCGTCGGTCTCGAATCGCAGAAAGAAATCGCTCTCCGACGGGGTAACCTTGGCCGAGCCGTGCGGGCAGGTCTGCTCGCAGGCGAAGCAGACAATGCATTTCGCGTCGTCGGTGACCTTGACCTTACCATCGCCGTACTCGAGGATGTTGACCGGACAGGAGTTGGCCACCCGCTGGAGGCAGGCATCGGTGCACCCGGCGTGCTTCGCGATCTGAATGCTGGGGTGAGGAGAGACGCCGACCGCGTGGGAAACCTGAAACTTGGCGTGGTCGCGCGCGGTCCCGACCACGGCGGTGGCGTAGGCGAGGAGCGCCTGCCGCGAGCCGAGGCGGACAATGGGAATCTCCGGTTCGATGATCGCGAGCGCGGGGTCCCCGATCGGAGCGACGTCCTTCGAGTACACCGTGCAGGGTCCCTTGCGATCGATTGAGTAGACAACCTGGCAGTGGGAACAGCCCTCCCCCTTGCAGGTGCACTCGCTCTTCTTGCGGAACTCGTCCAGGGCCATCGGGATGGGGAGCAGTCCCAGACGGTGGGCGATCGCCTCGTCGAACATGCTCGTCGAGGAGTCGTAGTCCTTGCCGCTGGCCTCATCGCGGATCGGTCCCAGGTGGAACTCAACATCCTCGATGGCCAGCTTGGGAACGTCCGAGAGGAGGGTTCGGCGAATCGCGTTGACCCGGGCCGCACTCCCCTCGTGAAACTCCAGGTCGGCGGACCGAGGCCCCAGTTGCCGGATATCGACCTCCACGCTAGACCCTCCGTCCTCTCCGTCCACCTTTGGGCTTCGTCCCGTCATGAGGTACAGGTGTCACGTCCTCTATCCGGTTGATTTTCATTCCGGCCCGGGCCAGTGCCCGGATTGCCGCCTGGGCACCGGGTCCCGGAGATCGGCTCTTGTTACCGCCGGGGGCCCGTACTCGCACATTGAGCGTGTCGTACCCCTTCTCCCGGATGATGGCCGCGACCTGATCCGCGCACTTCATCGCGGCGTAGGGACTCGACTCGTCCCGGGCCGCCTTGACCACCATGCCGCCCGTGGCCTTCGCGATGGTCTCGGCCCCGGTCACGTCGGTGACCGTGATGTGGATGTTGTTGTAGCTCGCGAAGATGTGAGCGATCCCGATCCGGGCCATCCCCTATGTGCCCCCTTCCACCGGCTCCGACGGGGGCGCCGCCGGCGTGGCGGCCTTCTCCCGGAGGGCGACCCGGAGCGGGTGCTCGTCGTTCGTGAGGGGACTTGTAGGAGAATAGGAGAGCGATGCTTCCTCGTCACGACGAACGAGGTATCCGGGCCTTGTGATGCGGTGCTCCACCAGCGAGATGTGCCCGTGAACGATCAATTTCCGCGCGCTCTTTGCAGTCGGTGCCAGCCCCCGCTGGAAGACCAGCCAATCGAGGCGGCGCTCGAGAAGTCCTTCGACCGACAGCGCCAGCACGTCGTCGACCGTTGGGCTACCCGGGGCCAAAAGGCCCAGTCGCGTGAGCCGGTCGATTAGCCACTTCGTCTCACGGATTGCCTGGGGTTGCTGGGCTCGGAGCCGGGCCTGCAACTCTCGGGCCTGCCGGCGGAAATTCCGTAGGACCGACTGGGCCTTCCAAAATTCCCGCTTGTTCTTGAGACCGTACTTCTGGATGATCCGGCGCTCCTCCTCCATCCGGGGTCCTTCCCACGGGTGCTTCGGAGTGTCGTAGGTGCGGCGCAAAAACTTGGGATCGCCCATGCTGACCTCGGAGCGCCTCGCTAGCTCTTACCGGCGGCGGCCGGTTCCGGGGACTTAGCGGCGGGCTTTGCGGGCGCCGCGGCGCCTTTCGCAGGCGCCGGCGCGGAA
>JASHQC010000079.1 GCA_030037735.1 Thermoplasmata archaeon | reverse complement strand
AATGCAGGGATTCCTCGGAGTCGGAGAGACCGTCGGTCCGCCAGCGCCCTCGCCCGGTATCGGGCTCCCCGTCTTCATCATCGCCGGCGTGATTGTCGCGCTCGTGATCATGGCGATCGTGCTGGGATTCGTGGTCGGCCGGCGAGAGGGGTCGAAGCACGAGATGCCGCCCGAGCGCCTCGGCTACCCCGAGATGCCGGCCGAGAGCCCGCCGGTGAAGCCGCTCCAATGAACCTACGGGATTTGTAAGAGGTTCAACCGCACGTATAAAAATAAGGTCGTCTTCAGAACCTACGCGCCTCGTAAGAGGTTGGGTGGGGGACGACAGTGGCGTGGGGACAGCCGGGGCGTGAACGTCGTGTGCTGAAAGCGGGTCACTCGTCGATTGCGGTGACCCTTCCGAAGCCGTGGGCCGAGGCGATGCGCCTCCGTCCGGGCGACGTGGTCGTCTTCGACCAGAACGACGACGGCACGCTCTATCTCAAGCCGGCCCCGCCAGAAAACGGAACGGCCGGGGCCGCTCCGTACCTGATCCAGGCCCGGAGTTTCGACGACGCGGGCCTGCTGAAGCGCCTTGTCGTCGGCGCCTACCGGTCCGGCCACGACGCGGTGGAGATACGGACCGAGACCGCACTGACCCCGGAGCGGGTGGAGGAGCTCCTCGACGCGGCCCGTGGCCTGTTGGGCGTCTCGATCGTCGCGCAGGAGCCGAACCGGGTCCTGCTCCAGAATTTCATCGACCCGTCGAAGTACGGCCTGCCGCAGCTGGTCCAACGCATGAAGATGATTCTCGTGGCGTACATCGAGGAGGCCGAAGCGGTCGTGACGCGGCGAACGCCGAGCCGCCGCCTCCTGTCGTTCACCGAAGAGGCCGACAAGGTCTTCGCGCTTCTCGTGCGCCAACTGTTCTTGGCCAGCCGGGACTGGTCCCTGGCCCGGCGGATCGGAAGCCCGGACCCCCGCCAGCTGCTGGAATGGCGGGTGGTGGTCCAGACGCTCGAAGAGATCGGGCGCTTACTCGCTGGGGTGTGCGCCACCTTCAATGCCCACGCGGGAGACGAACCGGGAGCGCTCGACGGCCTCGCGGGGCTGCTCGGCGAGATGAAGGTCAGTCTCAAGCTGGTGGTGGACACGCTGATGCACCCCACGCTGAACGCCGCGTGCGACGCCTACGCGGAGAGCTACCGGCTCGTGGCCGCGGCGAACGACCTGGGGCAGAAAGCCAAGGCTGCGGACCGGAAGAACGGCCTCGCGGCTGCCATTTGGGCGCTGGGGCTCAGCGCCAGCCGCCTCTCATCCCTCGCGGAGGTGGCCCTCGACCGGGCCGTGGCGAGCGGGAACGAGATGGTGCTGCTCGCGCCGTCGTAGGGATTTTGGGGCGCGTTATAAGGCGCGAGTACCAACATTCCGGCCGGACCCGATTTTCCCGTACGCACTCCATATCGAACGCGCCCCTGTCGGACGCATGGAGCTGACGGGGAATGCTGGATAGCCTCGATGACTGGCTGATCATTGCCGTCGTCGCAGCGATCCTGTTCTACGGCTCGAGCAAGATCCCGCAGCTGGCCCACAGCCTCGGACGCGCCATGGGCGAGTTCAAGAAGGGCCGGCTCGAGGTCGAGCGGGAGCTCAAGCAGGAGGCGGCGACCGCTTCGGTCAGTTCTAGCACGGACCGCGCGGCCCACTGACCGGGCCCTTCGAGGAGGAGAGGCCGGTGGGGGGACGACGCGCCGGGTGGACGAACCGGACGGACAGGTCGCACGCGGGGCCAGACCCCGGCCGGGCGATTGGGAGGTATGGCTAAGCGATGGTCAACCTGGACCGGATCCTCTCCGTGGTGTCCGAGCTGCGACGGCGGTTGCTCCGGATCCTCTATGTCCTCGCCCCGCTGTTCGGATTCCTGGTCACGTTCCAGCTCCGGTTCTTCCGGTTCTCCGTCGCCGGTCTCCCGGTGACCGGCGCCTACCCGTACCCCGACCTCTTCGATAACGTCAGCGCGCAAGTGTTCCGCGCGCTCGTCGCATGGATGCTGCCGGCGCACGTCGAGCTCCTGAACGTCGGCGTGGGCGATTCGGTCGTCGTGCAGATGGAAATCGCCGCCCTCTTGACCCTCATCTTCGGGATGCCCTGGATCGCGCACGAGGCCGGTGCCTTCCTCGTGCCGGCGCTCCGCACGAACGAGCGGGAACTGATCCGGCGGATCGGGATCCCCGCCAGCGCGCTGTTCGCCGTCGGGACGGTCCTGGGGTTCGCCTACTGGACCCCGCTCACGTTCAACCTGTTGTTCCGGTACGTGGACGCGATGGGCCTCGCGCCGGTTCTCGGCGTCCAGGACTTCATCAGCTTCACGCTGCTCTATTCGTTCGCTTTCGGCGTCGTCTTCGAGCTGCCGGTCTTCCTCTATGCGCTCACCCGCCTCGGCCTCGTCCGGGCGGGGTACTGGCGCCAGCACTGGCGAGCCGCCGTGATCGGCTCGTTGATCTTCGGGATGATCATCACGCCCGACAATTCGGGCATCACGATGCTGCTCATCGCGACGCCGATGATCACGCTCTATTTCGCCGGAGCGTGGTTCGCCACCCGCTGGGAGAACGGAGCCGACCCGATCCGTCGCCGGGCCGCGGGGGCATAGCGATCGATGGCGCTCCTCTCCGACACGGATTGGCTGATCATCCTCGCCGTCGGCGCGTTCCTCCTCGTGGGAAAGGCCGACCCCCAGCTGCTCCGCACCGTCGGCCGGTGGTACGGTAAGGCGATGCATCTCAAGCAAGAGCTCCTCTCCGAGGTCACCCGGGCCGCGGAGCTTCCCCCGCCCACTCCCGGCCAACCGATCTCGGTCCGCCGCACGCTCCTCGGGCTCGACGCGGAGCAGCCCCGTCTCTTGCCCGTGCCGATTGCGGCGGGCCGGACCCCGATCGCCGCGGTCATGGCGACGGCGGTCTCCCACACCCCGGCGCCCGCGATGACCTGGGTCAACAGCGTTGGGCCGCAGCAGTGGTCGGTCACCACGACGCGGTTCCCGGAATTCGAACGGGGGGGACGATAGGATGCTGTCGATCGATGACGAGGTCACCCTCGTCGAGATCCTGGCGATCCTGCTCGGATTCGGGGTCACCTGGGCGATCTACTACAACAGCGACCGCGCCGAGCTACCCGGGGAGGCCACCGAGCCGGACCCAACGGTCCCCGAGGAAACCGTTTCTCATCCGGGGAGGACCCTCGAGTGAACGTCGACTGTCCGGCCTCCTGCCCCTTCGTTGCGGGGCGGAGCGACCCGCTCGACTTCCCGGTGGGCCAGCTGCACCGCGTGGCCCCGGTCGGCTCCAGCGGAACGTCGCCGGAGGGGGTCGAGGTCGACGAGACCAAGCGAAACCTGCTCAAGCTCCTCGCCATCGTCGGGGTGGTCGGTGCCGCCGGGGGCGGCTTGGTCGGCGGAGCGCTGCAGTACGCTCAGCCGCCGGTCGTCGGAATCAAGTCGTTCCCCACGGTCCAGTTACTCGACGTCGACGGGGCCCCGCTGACGGCCACGAAGGTCAACGCGGAATACAACGTCACCACCCCGCAGCTCCACCTGTTCTATTATCCGCTCACGAACGAGCCGAATTTCTTCCTCAACCTCGCCCCCGTCACGCCGGGGGGTCCGGGCGCCACGGGCGTACCCGGTGGGGTGGGCCCCACCGGATCGATCGTAGCGTACAGCGCGATCTGCCAGCACCTCGGTTGCCCGGCGCCGGCGATCGCGTACTATCCACCGGGCACGTGCTCGAAGACGTTCACCGGCACGGTGGTGAAGGACCTGCCGTTCTACATTCACTGCAGCTGCCACGGCTCGACGTACGACGTGACCAACAAGGCGGCGAACCTCACCGGCCCAGCGATCTACCCGCTACCCCAGGTCGAGCTGCTCTGGAAGGACCCGGCCACCGGCGGTGACGACACCATCTGGGCCGTCGGCGAGTCGACCGTGGTACCGGTCAACGGCCACTTCAACACCCTCCAGGGCGGCTACCAGGTCGGAAGCACCAGCCAGCTCGAGTCGGAGTCGCCGATCATTCTCTGCCAGTTCCCGAGCAGCTGAGCCGGAGGAAGCGAGCGTGGGGTTCGAGCACTGGTTCAACCGGAACCTCAACCGGGTCTGGGGGTTCATCGAACAACGCGCGGGGATCTCGAAGTGGGCCCTGCGCCCCCAGCCGGCGTTCACGTTCAAGCCGTCCTACTGGACCGGTGCCTTCGTCGCCAACGCCTTCTTCATCCAGGTGGCGACCGGCCTGCTCCTCCTTCTCTACTACCAGCCGAGCGTGAGCCCGACGCTGACCAGCTGCGGCCAGGCCCTCGGCACCTACTCCACCGCCCCCGCGGCGTGGTGCAGCACGTACTACCTGATCCACGGCGTGCCGATGGGCAGCCTGCTGCTCAGCTCCCACCTCTACGGCGCCTACGCGATGCTGTTCCTCGCCTTCATCCACTTCTACCGGGGCTACTACCTGGGTGCGTACAAGAAGCCCCGAGAGTTCTCCTGGATGGCCGGCACGCTCCTCTTGATCCTCACGCTCGGCATGGGGTTCACCGGGTACATCCTTCCCTACACCGAGATCGCCTACAACGCGACGAACGTCGGGATCGTCCTCACGCTGCGCCTTCCGACGCTGGGTGCGCTCGCGGCGCCGTTCCTGCTTGCCGACGGAACGCCGCAGGGGCTCTTGTCCCGGATGTTCGCGCTGCACGTCCTCGTGATCCCCCTGGCCCTCGGGGCGCTCCTTTACGCCCACATCGCGCTGTTCGAGTCGCACGGCATCGCGCCGCCGGCCACGTCGGACCCGACGCAGCGCAACGTCTACGTCCATGCGGAGGAGAAGAAGCAGGTCCCGTTCTGGCCTCAGATCTTTTTCTACATGACCAAGTGGGCTCTCCTCTACCTGGGCCTGCTGTTCGGAATCGCCGCCCTCTGGCCCTGGCAGCTCCCGACGTACTACGGCAACGTCGCCGCCATCGCGAGCGTCACGGAGCCGGACTGGTACTTCCTCTGGCTGTTCAAGGTGGTCGATTTCTACGGCGTGACACCGGTCATCGCCGTCGGCATCACGATCGTGCTGATGCTCTACCTCCTGGTGCTGCCGTTCTTCGACCGCTCGCCGCGGCGCCATCCGCGCGACCGGCCTATCGTGGTGATGATCGGCAACACGCTGATCGGCTTCTTCATCGTGCTGACCGTGTGGGGCGGCCTCACGCCCGGCGTCGAGATCCTGCCCCTCGGCGTCATCGAGGTGTTGCTGCCGATCCCCCTAGCGAACGTGCTTTTCGTCTCGGTCTACTACCTCCGGTACCGTCGGAGCTACCAGCGACGGTTGATCTCCCGGGGGTCGGAGTACCGACTCCCCGGGGCCTACCCCGTGGTCGGCCGCGGCTCGCGGTCTGCCACCGGCCCGGTCGCGCGCACCTCGGAGGTGAGCTCGGGTGACTGAATCTCCCTCAGCCCCCAAGTACAAGACCGGCTGGCTGTGGGCGATACTCCTCCTCTTCTCCCTCGGGGGGACCGTCGGCGCTGTCTGGGTCGTCTGGAGCGTGTCGAATCTGCTCCTGACCGGCCAGATTCTCTTCTACGCGCCGATCGCCGTCGCGGCCGCGGCCCTCGCCGTCGTCTGCGTTCTCTTCGTCTCCGGGATCCTGTACCGGGTCGACCGGCTGCGCGGCGTGGCCCACCGGGAGGTGGCGCTGTTTGAGTAGCCCCACCGCCCTGCCCGCCGATTTCGTGACCCGGGCCGAGCATCGGGTGCTGAACGCCTACGCTGCGATCACGATCCTGATGCTGGCCGTGATCGCGCTCCTGATCGTCTACGCGATCCGGCTGGGTCCCCTCATCGGGCCGGGCGTCGAGGAGTCGTTCGGCCTCGCGGTAGCCCTGCTGTTCATGTGCGCGGCGCTGATCGTCCACGTGGTCGACCGGGTGTACCGGGTCTGGCCGATGGGACGCTCGATCCCGACGATGTTTCCGGGGTTCATCACCGCCCGCGGGATGGCGAACGTGGTCAAGATCCTGATTATCGTCTGTGCCGCGGCGGCGATCGCCTACGTGCTCGCGACGCTGATTACGAGCTGAGAGGGTCGAACCAACGTGACGAACCTGGTGGCGCCAGCGGTCGAAATCGGGCTGATCGCGGTCTTGGCCGGGTTCCTGCTGTGGGTCTTCTCCACTCGAGGGGAGTGGGCCGTCCGCAAGATGCGGTTCTGGCTGTTCACGACCGACCACCGGAAGATCGGCCTCATGTACATCGTCACCGGCTTCGTCTTCTTCTTCATCGGCGGGACGTACGCGATCCTGATCCGGACCGACCTGGGATTCGTCCAGGGCCTCGGCCTCGACCCCCAGACCACCCTCGGGATTACGCCGGACGTCTACTCCACGCTGTTCACGATGCACGGCGTGCTGATGATCTTCATGTTCGCAATGCCGGTCCTGGCCGGCTTCGGGAACCTCCTCGTGCCGTCGATGATCGGCGCGCGCGAGATGGCCCTCCCGCGGATCAACGCCATCGCCTTCTGGATGATCGTGCCGGCCGGCATCATCCTGATCTTCTCGAACGCGAACGCGGGCTGGACGGGGTACGTCCCGCTCTCGCTCCAGGTGGACCCCTCCAATCCGTACGGGATCGACTACTGGATCCTGGGCCTCCACATCCTCTCGGCGTCGTCGATGCTGGGCGCGATCAACTTCCTCGTGACGATCATCAAGCACCGGGCCCCCGGCGTCGAGTACTGGAACATGCCGCTCTTCGTCTGGTCCGTCTTCATCAACTCGATCCTGCTGCTGTTCGCCGTCCCCTCCCTCTCGATCGCGCTCACGTTCATCCTCTCGGACCGGCTCTTGGGAACGCACATCCTGGCCGCCGTCAACGGCACCCCGCTCGGCGGGGCGCTTCTCTACCAGAACATGTTCTGGTTCTTCGCGCATCCCGAGGTGTACATCCTCGTCTTACCGGCCTTTGGATTAGTCTCCACGATCATTCCCAAGCTGGCCCGCAAGGACATCTACGGGTACGCCGCGATGGCGGTGGCGCTCGGCGTTTTCGCGGTGCTCTCGTTTGCCGTCTGGGAGCACCACATGTTCGTCACCGGCATCGCGACGAACATCCGGTTCGTCTTCATGCTCTCCACGATGGCGATCGCGGTTCCGTCGGCGGTGAAGACGTTCAACTGGGTCGCTACGCTCTGGGGCGGGCGCATCTGGATGGCGACGCCGATGTGGTTTTGCCTCGCCTTCCTCACCGGGTTCGTGATCGGGGGCCTCTCGGGCGTCTTCCTCGCCTCGATCCCGGTCAACTATCTGTACCACGCCACGTACTTCGTGGTCGCGCACTTCCACTACGTCATCCTGGGCGGCACGCTGATGGCGGTCTTTGCCGCGATCTACTTCTATTATCCGGTCCTCACGGGCCGCTGGTACAATCAGACCCTGGCGCACCTCCACTTCATCACCACGTACGTCGGCGTGAACCTGCTCCTGTTCCCGATGTTCCTTCTGGGAGCGGAGGGGATGCCCCGCCGGGTCTACACCTACATCCCCACGCTGAACTTCCAGTTCCTGAACTTCCTGTCGTCGCTCGGCGCGGCGATCTTCGGGATCGCGCAGCTGTTCTTCGTGTTCAACATGGTCTACAGCTACTTCACCGGCGCGCACGCCGCCCCGGACCCGTGGGGCGAGCCGCTCCCGTCCACGATGGCCGGCCCCGCCCGGCCGGTCCCCGCCCCGCTGCCGTCGGGGCCGGTTCCCACGGCCGCCACGGAGGGGACGCTGTGACGTCGCCGAGGGGCCGGGACCTCTTCCGGTGGAGCGCCGTCGCGTCGTTCTTGGCCTGCTACGCGACGATGATGTTGGGCGGGGAGGTCCTCGCCAGCGGCTCGGGACTCGGCTGCGCGAGCTGGCCCAGCTGCAACGGCAGCTTCCTGCCACCGTTCGCCGGCGCGGCGGCCGTCGAGTGGTCGCACCGGCTCGGCGCGGCGACGCTCTCTATCTTCGTGACGGTCCTGTTCGTTTCCGCGCTGCTCTTCGAACGCCGCCGGCCGACGCTGATCCGGCTCTCGTCGCTCGCCTTCAGCACGGTCCTTCTCGAGGCGCTCCTCGGGGGCATCGTGGTGGAGAGTCGGCTCATGGTCTGGCTCGTGGTGCTGCACTTCGCCATCGCGACGGCGCTGCTCGGGTTCCTGGCGCTGATCGTGCTGCTCGGGAACATGCCGCAGTTCCCGAAGCGATGGCTCGACTGGGCCCGCGCGGCCTCCACCGACCAGCCGATCCCTGGTCCGTCGCGCCCGGCGCCGGCGGATCCGCTGCCGGGCCGCCCTACGCCGGGGGACGGACCCTGGGGCCGGCCGACGAGCCCCGGGCCAGGTGGTTGAGGTCCCCGGTTCCCGCCTCGCTGGAAAGCCGGAACCCGGTCCAAGTTCCATGTCGGTTGCACCCCCCACTCGGACGCCTGGGTGGCGCGACTACGTGGACCTGACGAAGCCGTTCATCACGCTCCTCATCGTCGCGGTGGCGGTCGCGGGCTACTTCGTGGCCCTGCCCAGCCGGATCGACCCGGAGCGGCTCCTCCTCCTCGTTCTCTGCGGAGCCGCGGCGTCCGGCGGCGCCGCGACGCTCAACCACTACTTCGACCGGGACATCGATGCCCGGATGCGGCGGACCCGGGGGCGTCCGCTTCCGACGGAGCGGATCGCCCCAGGAGGACGGGTCCTCGCGATGGGCCTGGTCCTGACGGCGATCGGCATCGGCGCGGCTTCCGTATTCCTGAATCTGCTGACCGGGTTCTCGATCCTGCTTGGGTCGGTCACCTACGTCCTGGTCTACACCGTCTGGCTCAAGCGTCGAACGCCCTGGAATATCGTCATCGGCGGCTTCGCGGGCAGCGCCCCCGCGCTCGCGGGGAGTGCCGCGGCGGTGGGGCACTGGACCGACGGCGCGTTGGCGCTCGCGCTCCTCGTCTTTCTCTGGACTCCGCCCCACTTCTGGAGCTTGGCGCTCATGTTGCGGAACGACTACAACGCGGTGGGCCTGCCGATGCTTCCGCGGATGAACGACCCGGCATACTCGGCCAAGGTGACCGTGATCTCGTGCGCCCTTCTGGTACCGGCCACGGTGGTGCTCGCCCTCGTGGGACCGATCGCGCTGCCGGCGATCGTCGCCCTCGTGGCGGTGGGCCTCCTGTTCCTCCTCTCCGAGTTGCCGCTCTGGCGCCGCTCGGATCGGAAGGCCGCGCTGAGGGGATTTCTCGTCTCCGGGCCGTATCTGCTCGCGGTGATCGGGGTCGTGATCTTCAACTGGGTGCTCGTGCGCGGGGTCCCCGGCGTCGGTGGATAGCCCGGCGGGAAGCTCGCCGGGGCCGAACCTCCGCGTCCACTTCGACCTCGACCATCATGCCCGGCTGGAGGAGCCGGTTCACTTCGACCATCGTGGCCACGGGACGCGTGGTACGGAACAGTTCCCCGTGGACCCGGGCGTACTCCTCCCAGCGGGAGATATCGGTCACGAACATCCGGGTCCGCACGACATCGGAGAGCTGGGCGCCGGCGGTGCGAAGCGCGCGTTCGATGACGGCAAAGGCCTGCCGCGTCTGAGCAGCGGGATCGCCCGGACCGACGAGCTCGCCCCCCGGACCGACCGCGGTCGTGCCGGCGACGTAGACTCGTCGGCCCACCCGGACCGCCCGACTATAGCCGACCCGGTCTTCCCACGGCCCTCCGCTCGATACCCTCTGTCGATTCATGGCGATCCTCGATGTGGCCAAGCCCGCCGCGGGTTTAGCCCGCACCTCCGGCGCCGCCAACGGAGGCGCCGGCCTTATGCGGAGGGCCGCTTGAGGAATAGGCGATGTCGTCGTTGCCTTCTCGTTCGCCGTCCCTTACAGACGAGGAACTCGTGCGCGAGGCCGAAGCCGCTCTCCGGGATCTGGGTTTCCCAAAGACCCGCCCGGCGGGGAACCGGCCCACTCCGGCGCCCTCCTTTTGGGTGGCGAGCCGGACGACCCGCCACCGCTCGATCCCGGTCTATGTGGACCGTGCCGGCGGGGTGCTTCCCGGCGTCATGCCTCCGGCCGACGCGACCCCGGACCCCGACGCGGAACAATCGTCTCCGATCCTCGTCGTGCCCACGGACGCGGCCGCCGAATCCGCATGGAGCCTGATGCCGAAACCCCGGGGATTGCTCGCGCCCACGAAGCTCCGCATCCTGGTCCTCCGAGGCTCGCCGGGAGACGCCCGGGCGCCGCACTGGCACCTCGTCACGGTGCCGCCGCGGGAAGTGCTCCGCCTCGCCACCGGCATCGTGGTGGGAATGTACCGACGGGCCTTCTCGGGGTCTGGACCGGGAGACGTCGACTTCAGCGAGTTGCTCGTCACATTGCGCCAGGAGTACCATATCGACGTCCAGCGCTCGCTGGGGGTCCAGAGCGACGAGGACGCGCTGTTCATCCTGTACCACCTCGCGCTTCGGGACACCTTTGCGCCCGGGAACATCGCCGGGAACCTCCACTCGATCGTGGCGAATCCCACCGGACCGGCCAGCCGGATTCCCTGGTTCGCGGGCTGAATGGGGCGCCGCTGCGCGGCGACCCAACTTAACGGATAAGAACCGGCGCTCCTCTGCATAGGTGAGGGGGGCCCTGACCGATGCCCGACGACGACCGCTTCGCGTGGCCGTACACGCCCACTCCCGGCGGCGCAACCCCGCCCGCCACGACGGACCGTGCCGAGGGCCGACACGAGTTGAGCGCTTTCTTTTGGCTCGCCCTGATCAACACGGTCATCATCGCAGCGGTGGGCATCACCATCTGGTTCTTGCTCCACTCGCCCACGCGCTAGCGGCGGACCGCGCCGGCCGGAACGGTTATCACTCCGGGTCAGGTCGCCGCCGCCCGGAACCCCATGGGGCCGTGGGGTAGCTTGGACCATCCTTCTAGCTTGGGGTGCTAGAGACTCCGATTCAAATTCGGACGGCCCCATTCGCCCCAACCGACCCGGTCGCCGGGACGAAACGTGATACCTCCTATCTCGATGGGGAGCCCGAGGTGCGACGATGGAGGTGGGAATACTCGGAAGCGGGGACGTGGGCAAGCGGCTGGCCGGAGGATTCGCAACTCGCGGCCATGAAGTGATTCTGGGAACACGCACGCCCGGAAATCCGGAGCTCGCGAAGTGGGCCGCCGGAGTGAAGGGAAAGATCACCGTGGGCAGCTTCGCCGACGCCGCTCGCCAGGGACAGCTCCTCGTGCTCGCGATCCGCGGCGAGGCGGCACTCGCGGCGCTGGACGCCGCCGGCAAGGCCCACTTTTCCGGAAAGGTGCTGATCGACGTCACCAACCCACTCGACTTCTCGAAGGGGATGCCCCCCTCGCTGTTCATGGGAACCAACGACTCGCTCGCGGAGCGAGTCCAGCATGCCGTTCCGTCCGCGAAGGTCGTGAAGGCGTTCAACACCGTCGGGAACGTCCAGATGGTCGACCCGCACGTGAAAGGACAGGGCCGACTCGAGCTGATGATCGCCGGGAACGACGCCGAGGCGAAGAAGCAGGTGACCGAGGTCGCGAAATCGTTTGGATGGTCGGGGACCCTCGACGTCGGCGGCATCGATGCCGCCCGGTGGCTGGAAGCCTTGGTGCCGCTGTGGGTGCGGCTGGGGGCGACCCTGAAGACGTACTCGCACATCTTCGCCGTCGCGCGGGACTGAGCGACCGGGCCGTCGCGGCCATGCCCGGCCGCAATCCATAAGTCGGCCGCCGAGTCCCCCGCCCCTTCGGAACGAGGGAGAATGGAGCAGGACCGTCTGGGATTCCTCTTCGGCGTCTTCGCGGGCATCCTCCTCTTCCTCGGCGCCCTGCTGATGCTCGTGGGCGGTCTTGCGACGCTCCTGCACTCCGGCTACTCGACGCACGTGCTGGTCGGCACGACCAGCCGGGTCATCCTCGAGGTCGTGATCGGCCTCCTGTTCGTCTTCTTCGCCGCGGTCTCGACGCGGCGTACCGGGAACTACCCTCGGCCCGGAGAGTATCCGCGCGGGGGAGACTACTCGCTCGCCGGCGGGATCATCCTCATCATCCTCTCTCTCGGGACCTGGTACGTGCTGGGGTTGGGGCTCTTCGAAGCGCTCGCCGGTTTGTTCGGCCTGATCGGCGGAATCCTGCTCGTCCTGGAACGACGCTAAGCCACAGGTCCGGGCCCGCTCCTTTAACACGCCTTCTCGGTTCCCGGGGTCCATGGGACGCCGGTTCGTCGCGCAGCGGCGGAAGGATCCGTACTACCGCGCCGCCCAGGCCGAAGGCCTTCGGTCCCGGGCGGCCTACAAGCTCGAGTACCTTGCGGACCGCTTCCCGATCTTCCGGCTCGGAGACCGGGTGCTGGACCTCGGGGCCGCACCGGGCGGCTGGTCCTTGGTCGCCTCCGAGCGAGTGGGTCCCCAGGGCCGGGTCGTGGCGGTAGACCCTCGGCTCGTGGAACCGATCCCCCGCGTCGCGTACGTTCGGGCCGAGGTCGGAGCGCCGGAGCTGGCCATCCGGCTGGGACCAGAACCGTTCGACGTGGTGATTTCGGACATGTCCCCGCGCGTCAGCGGAGCGTACGCTACGGACCATGCCCGCAGCGTGGCCCTCGTGCTCGACGCCTGGGCACTGGCCCAGCACGTGCTAAAACGTGGGGGCCGGTGGGTGGCGAAGGTCTTCGACGGAGACCTGCTCGAAGACGCTGAAGCGCGGATGCGCCCCTCTTTTGCCCGATGGGGGCGCACCAAGCCACCGGCCTCGCGTGAGCAATCGTCGGAGCTGTACCTTCTCGGATTGGGTTTCCGCCCGGCCCCGCCGAAGGAGAAGTAGGGAGGTCCGGGCTACGGCCGATTCGGCTTGGCAAGAGAGGGCAGCCGCCATGGTACGGGCCATTGGACCGGTGGGGCCCGCCGTAGCGGCGGCGATGCGCCGCGTACCCCGGCATCGGTTCCTGCCCGCCGCTCTGGCGAGCGAGGCGTATGACGACACGCCCCTCCCGCTGGGGCCGGCGCGGTCGACCATATCGGCCCCGCACATGGTGGCCCTGATGCTGGAGTGGGCCGAGCTCACCGCCGGGCTCCGAGTGCTGGAACTGGGGTCGGGCTCCGGCTACTTGGCCGCCCTCGCCGGGGAGCTCGTGCGGCCGGGGGGACGCGTGATCGGCGTCGAGATCGACCGGGACCTCGCCGGCAATTCGCAAGACCTCCTGAATCAGTTGGGCTACCGGGACTCGGTCGAGATCCATGCGGCCGATGGCCGAGCCGGTTGGCCGGTGGACGCTCCGTACGACCGGATCCTGGTGTCGTTCGCCACCCCCGAGATTTTTCCGGAGTGGACCCAGCAACTCGCCACGCCCGGCATTCTGCTCGCGCCGGTGGGACCGGCCTCGGCTCAGGTATTACGTCGGCTCCGGCGCCGTCGCGAGGGGGATCAGCTCCAAGACGGTCCCGCGTGCATTTTTGTGGGGCTGGCGTCGGCGAAGGCTCCCCATAAATAGACCCGCATAATACGGGGTCCTCCCCTGATTTCCGGATTTGGTCAGTTGTGATCCGTTTCGGGCCGGCCGGCATACCGCTCTCTTGCAAGGGGAGAACTCTGCGCGACGGCATTTCCGACGTGCACCATCTCGGTCTCACCGCGATGGAGGTCCAGTTCATCAAGGTCAACCCGCTCACGCGCGTGGTCCAGGAGGAGGAGGTCAACCGGCTCCCCTTCGAGGTCCCGCAACAGCTCCTGGTCGAGGTCGGTGAAACCACCCGGGCATCGGCCGATCCGGCGGCGTTGCGCCAGCCGCTCAAACGCCGCCAGAATGTGACCGGCCTTACGTGGAGCCTGGCGAAGGACTACGCCGACCTCGCCCAGACCCGGGCCCTCGCCCGGGCGCTGGACGTGAGGCTCACCCTTCATGCGCCCTACTATGTCGACTTCTTCGGCAGCGAGGAGTCGCGGGACCGGAGTTTCCGGCAGATCCAATGGGCCGGGCTGCTGGCCTCGGGGCTGGGCGCCGGGTTAGACGTCACGCATCTCGGGTTCTACGGCGGTGGTTCTCGCGCCGACAGCATCCATGAGTTGGCCCAGGTCGCGAAGGAGCTCGAGTCCTGGCTCCAAAAGACCACCGAGGGGGTCGTCCACCTGGCCGTCGAGCCGAGCGGCCATCCCGATGTCTTCGGGTCCCGCGAGGAGGTGCTCGAGCTGGCCCACCAGATCAAAGGCGTCATGCCGGTGCTGAACATGCCCCATCTCGCCGCCCGGGAGCGGACCGCCTTCTCGGACCCGGTCCAGTTGAAAGCGCTGGTCGATCAGTTCGTCGAGGCGAGCCACGGCGACCTCTACTTGAACTTCTCCGGTGTCGAGTTCTATGGACCGACCGAGTTCCGCCTGACACCGATCAAACGCGGGTCGATCCGGTTCGATACGCTCGCCGAGATCCTGGCGGACCGGGACTACGACGTCACCGTGATCTCGAGCTCTCCGCTCCTCGAGCACGATGGAATGTATCTCAAACTGCTCTACGAGCGCGCACTGACCCGCCGCTGGACGAAGAAGCACGCCCCGCCGCCCCCACCGAAGCCTCCCACCGTTCCGGCCAAGGCCGTGCCGCCGGCGAAGGTGGCGCGCCCGACTCCCAAGCCCAAACCGAAACACCCTGCCAAACCGGCCGGCAAGCCGACTCGTCGCCCGGCATCGGGGCACGGTTCGTCGAGCTCCCAGAGGTCCCGTGGTCGCCGCTAACGGCACGGGGGCCCCTCGGTTCGCGGAGTCGCAGGCCTACACCGCCGAACGAGTCTCCGAGGCGCTCTCTCGGATTCCGCTCGACGTGGTGCATCAGACCGTCTCGATACTGCTCAAGGCGCCGAAGATATTCGTCTACGGGGCGGGACGAAGCGGAATCATTGGACGCGCCTTCGCGATGCGGCTCGTTCAGGTCGGCCTCGCCGCCTTCGTCATCGGCGAGAGTACGACGCCGATCGTGCAGGCGGGGGACGCGGTGTTCATCCTTTCGGGCCGAGGGGAGAGTCAATCCAGCATCCAGACCGCCAACATCGTCCGTCGTGAAGGGGCGCAACTGATCGTACTCACCGGCCGCTCCACCTCGAAGCTAGCCCACGCCGCCAACTTGTCCATCCCCCTCGAGTTCCCCGAGGAACCGCAGCAACCGGAGCTCGCCCCGCTCGGCACGCTCTTCGAGTCCGCTAGTCTCCAGTTTACGGACGCGCTCGTCAGCGCCATCATGCGCGCCCGCGGCGAGAGCGAGGA
>JASHQC010000078.1 GCA_030037735.1 Thermoplasmata archaeon | reverse complement strand
GCTCCACCGACGGATTCGAACGGCTAGGAATTCGGGTCCCGCCGGGCCCGTCACCCGTTCCCAAGGGCCCCCGTATGACCGCCCCTCCGCACGCGAGTCTGCACGCCCGCGCTCGAGGCACTTCCTTTTCAGCCCGCCGTCAGTGAGGGGCCGTCTCGGGAACGGCTTGGGACGCGCGAGTCATTTGCCGGATGACCGACGGTGGATCGTGACCGAGCGGTTCCTCGACTCCGGTGAACGTGAACCCAAGCTCGAGGTAAAGGCGGACTGCCTCTCCTTGGCTGGGGTTCACGTCCAAGAGGATGGGATCTCGCGACGGCAACCGATCGATCCACCTCAGGAGCGTCCTCACAAGGCGTCGCCCCACGCCTCGCCTTCGCCACTCGGGGCGGACCCACATCCCCCAAAGATGAAGGGTACCCTGCGCGGTGAAGGCGCCCACCATGCCTATCCGCGCGCCGGACGAGTCGAGGGCCACGTACGTGGCCTCCCGGCGCCCCGTGGATCCCCCCCGACACCAGTCCCGCCATCGATCCTCGGGGTAGCCGGACTCTTGCTCGAGCGTGCTGCCGAAGGCGAGAGGGTCGGTTCTCAGCGCAGCGAGTCGCAGTTCGCGAAAGTCTCGCCAGTCACTCTCTCGAAGCCGTCGTACGGTGAACGGGATCGTCACGACACGACGGGGGCGGTCCATACCGAGGTCCGCCGTTGGGGTTTCCTTGAGAATAAAATTGTGTCCCGACGTCGTTGCCGCGCGTCGAAGCGTTCTGCAGGGCCCCAGGGTTTCAGCCCCGGGTTCGAATCCCGGCGTGCCCCTCCCGTCAGCGAAAACTGCCGTCGCGGACTAACCCCGTCTCCGTGTCCGCTGATCCGCAGTGACCTGGACCGGCTGAACTCGGATTATGCGGTTCTGCATCGTTTGATCAGGGGCCCATTTATATATGCATGAATCATTATTCTGATACATGACGGTCGTCCAGACCCGTTTGCCGGAGCTCGAGTACGAGCTCCTGCGAAAGCGTGCAAGGGCCGAACATCGTCCCATCCAGGAGGTGGTCCGGGAAGCGATCCGGGCCCATGTGCTCACGGACGCGGTGAACGCGGGGGAGCCGATCTTCCGCGAGTTGGCGCCCCGGGGGCTACGTCGGGGTCGCGACCGGACCTCCGAGCGAGTCGACGAGCTCCTCTACCGAGCTTCGCCATGATTTTCGTGGACACCTCGGCCTGGTACGCCCTTCTCTCGGAGAAGGACGTTCATCGCCCGGATGCAGAGGAGTTCTTCGCGGAAGTCGCAAAAGGCCGGTTCGGAGCTCCCATCACGACGGACTACGTGCTAGACGAAACGTTCACGCTCCTGAGGCTACGGTGGGGGATGGCACCGGTTCGCCGTTTCGTGGATCTTCTGCGTGCGAGCCCGACCGTACGTCGCGTGCGGGTGAGCGACACGACGTTCGAAGCCAGCCTCAACCTGATGCTGGCCCATGCGGACAAACGATGGAGCTTCACGGATTGTTCAAGCTTCGTTACCATGCGCGAGGCGGGAGTGACCCGCGCATTCACTCTCGACCACAACTTCCTCGAAGCTGGATTCGAGGTGCTACCGGCCGGCTGGGCGTAGTAGGGTCCAACGCGAGGTCCGGGAGCCGCCCTACGCCTCGGAGAGTTGAGGGAGTTTGCCCAAGCCTTCGGGCAGGACCCGGGGTCCGCCTTCCGTTTGCGTGCAGAAGGCTGGATGCAGCTTCACCGCGGCGATGCCGCGGCAGCGATCTCCTCGTTCCAAGAGGCGGCTGATCTCTGGAAACGACTGGGGGGGCAGTACGAATGGGCTCAAACGCTGCTAAGCCTGATCGCGGCCCACCGAACCTCCGGGGGCTCGAAGCGAGCCGGCTTGATCACGGACCAGGCAGCCGAATTCCTTTCCAAGGTTGGTGCGCGACCCGGGTTGCCGATGCAGGCCGACCAGGGAGCCGACCTACTTTCCCATGACCAGCCCTGCTTCTGATTCTCGCGCCACGCGCCTAGAAACAGGTAGTTCCGCTCCTCCCGATTCCCCACTTTGTCGGCGAGAGCGAGGCACGGTTAAGAAGTCGGACGTCTTGGTCGACGTGGCGGAGATACCGCCGGGGGATGCAGTATGTTGATGGGTCCGGCTGAACTGGAAGTGGCCGCACGGGCAGCAGCGGTCGCCGCAGCCCGTGGGGCAGCGGCGATTCAGGCGATGGCAGCGCTGAGGGATGCCGCTGGGGTATCCCGGATCGCGATTAGGGCCTTTGGACCCAGCATGGCCTTGCTCAAGGTGAGCGCCGTGCACGCGATCGCTTCCTCGAGGATCGCGATGGAGCGGCTCGCAGCGGTGAAGGCGGACATGCTCAGGGCGATTGTGGCCAAGCGCGGCGTCCGCAGTATCTCGTTCGAGCGGATGGGGACGTCCCAGCTTGCCGCCCTGCGGGAGGCCGTGAGGAAAGCCGCCATCGAGAAGGTGGCGATTATGAAGGATGCCGTGGCCCGTTTCGGCTTCGCTCGGAGCGCTGTCCGCAAGATCGGCTCGGCCGATCTCGCGATGAGACAGATTTCGATGCGGAACCTCGGGATGGCCCAGCCAGGCGCCCTGAAGATTGGAACCGTGCGGATTGAGGCCGTGCGGCCCGCAATGGAGAAGATCGCCGCGGAACGGCTGGCGGCAGCAAAGGTGACCATCGGCTGAGCATTGCCGGCACTCGGAACCGTCCGGCCGCGGAATGGACCCCGCCCGGGACGAGCGGCTCCTCAAACGGGTCGATGAGTCAGCGCTAGCGCGCGGTCCGCGAACCACGCCGTGGAGATTACCGATCCGAGCGAGAAGGTCCTTCTGACTCCGACGACGCCTTCTCGGGCAGCCAGTTTCCGGAGAAATCGTTCCAGCACCGTGGGCAGATCGGCAGGTACGAGGCCGACTATCGTGGTGGCGACGCTTCGCGGATCACTTCCAAAGCCATCGCTCGCGACCGGCATCCAGGCGGGCGCTTCTCGATCGATCCACCCCTGAATGGATTCCACCGCCTTCGGCGTCCGAAGATCGGCCCGGACCAGCGCTAACGGAAATTCTTCGGACTCCGGTCCGTGCGTCCACCAGCAGGCGCGAGTATCTATCAAACGGTGGTAACTCCGGCCCGCGGTTTTGACAGAAACCCCCACGTCCTCCGCGATTTGGGCTAGGGTCGAGTCGGGATGGCGCCACACGCTGAGAAATACGCGCCAGTCCAGAGGGGAGAGCCGGCCATCGCATTCGGGGATATAGTACGGACGAGCAACGACCGCAGCGCGCTCCGGCGAGATACGGCCCAGAAGATTAGCGAATCGCTCCGCGGAGGCCTCCGTCTCGGAGACGAAGTATACCTGGATCTTTCGTTCGTCCTCGTCCATCAGGTCCCGGGTGAACACGACGCCGTCGAGCAATGTGAGGTCGCGTAGAATCCGATCGACCTCGGCCGACTGCTTGACCAGGAGGTCGGCCACGAAGACCCGTTTGCCAAAGAGGGAGGGGTTCGGTACGACCGCCTTGTCCCGCAGGAAACCCCGCTCCGCGAGATGCTGTAACCGGGTGCGTACGGCCGTTTCACTGATGCCGACTCGTTCGGCGATCTCCCGGGGAGTTACCCGCGGATCGAGGCATCGGCGGCCGGCCCAGAATCGGGCCGCTCCCTCCGGGGAAAGGAACCGATAGACGCTGAAGTCCAGAGGGTCCATATGCCGGTTGGTTCGGGGGGAGGGGAGGTTCCCTAATGGCGGTTTGGGGAACCCATGAAGACGAAGCAGGAACCGTTTCCGAGGGAGAATTCCGCGGTGCCTTCAGGCGGCCAGCGCATTGTTGGCGGCTCGGAGCCTGCGGCTCATTTCCTCCAGAATGCGCAGGACAACCTGGGGCTGTCCCGCCGCAAACCCCCAGAACTCCCAGTTCTGGAGGACGGCCAACTTGGACGGTGTGCGGGTCACGACATCGGCGGATCGGGGCTGATGGTCGAAGAGTGACATCTCTCCGAAGAACTGACCCCTCCCGAGCTGGGCGAGACGGCGGCTCCCTCGACGTACGTCCGCCGATCCGTCAAGGATCAGGTAGAGAGAGTCCCCCTTGTCGCCCCGTCGGACGACGGTCTCTCCGGCGTCAAACTCGAGTACCGACGCCCATTTCGCGAGGCTCTTCAGCTGCGCCGGGGAAAGGGCACCCAAAATCGAAACGCTCTTCAGCCGTTTCGCCAACTCAGCGGTGGGGAAGGTGACAGGTCTGGACACAACCCCCGCGAATGAGATTCAAGGATTAATACGTAGGTCATGCGAGCCTGACTGGCACCGTCCGGGCCCGGGGAGAGGAACCGGGCGCCCGTTACAGATCTAGGTTCAAGCGATCCTCGGTCACAGTTGTATCTGCAAAGACGTGCTTCGCCTCTCGCGCGATGTCCACCTCAGCGTCCGGTTGGTCGCCAATGTGATTGATCAGGAGGCGGCGCGCATGCATGGCACCGGCCGTCTTCGCCGCCTGGGTGGCGGTGCTGTGACCATAGTCCTTGGCGAGACCGGCGAACCGGTCGGGGTACGTGGCCTCGTGGATCAGGTAGTCGGTTCGCAAGGTCCGGGCCGGCGAGGGCTCCCGGGTGTCGCCGGTGTAGAACACTGTCACCCCATCCGCGGACAGAAGGTACCCTAGGTCGAGGATCGTGTGGTCCATCGGGACAGACCGGACCTTCCATCGGCCGATCGTGGTCTCGATCTGATCCCCTTCCATGATACGGAGATCGTAAAGGTGGGAGGGATCGATGACCGTGCCCTTGACCTCGAACACGGCGCGCAGCACCCCGCGCAACCCAGGGGGGGAGATGAGGACCAGGGGGCGCTTGCGACCCGTGATTAAGGTGTGGAGGAGGAAATCGAACAGACCGGCGACGTGGTCCGAGTGGAGATGCGAGATGAGAACGGCGTCGACCTGACCGAAACGGCCCAGATCGTGGAGCTTCCCCGTGGCGCCCGCCCCGCAATCGAGGAGGAGCTCTTCCAGCAGGGCCGAGCTTGGCTGTCGCCGGCTTCCGCGAAAGTTACCGGCTCCCGTACCAAGAAAATGGATTCGCATCGATTCGCCCCTCAGCCGTCCAACAGAAGGACGTCCTTGATGTCGGGCTAGAATAAGTCTTTCCGTGCGTCGCGGTCCCGGGCGTGGGGATGATTCCGGGGGTCTTCGTTTCGACGGGGCCATCCGCTGGTCAGCGAGAGACTCTCCCCCACGATCGGGACTCCTTCCGGCATGGGCGTACGTAGACATGTTCCGTTCCGCCGATGGCGCGGCGGAAGACCCATCCTCGGCGAGGCGGCCTACGCCGGCCGACGGGCCGTCACCTATGTGGCGGAGCGAGAGGGCAAGCCGTTCTTCCCTCCCAAGTTCCGGCGGACCGCTCGCTCGAGAGGCCATCCCGTCTGGCGCCGGATGATCCTCCGGTAGCGACATCATCCCCAGGTGTTCCAGGAAACGCACCGATTTCGAGCCAATGTCAAGGGAGCGTTCTTGGCGATCCAACAGCACCAGGGACCGTTCCTGCGAGCCGGTGCGCGGTGATGCAACGGAGAGAGGCAGGCGGGCAAGTGATCGCCCGCAATGTCGACCTGCTGGTGGGTTCCCGCGCCACGGGAGGAGCTCTGTGAATTCCACGTCTCCCGGGAGCGGAAGCCACGATGACGCAGCCGGCGCAAGAGGGTCGGGACGTCGTGACCCTCGCGGACCCCAACGGGAATCCCTTCGCCGTCATCGACAAGCGCGGTTTTGCTTTCGGGCAGTGCACTGAATGAACCACCTCGCTACAGCCGGCCGAGGCGGTAGCGAAGATTCCACACTTTTCCTCCTATCACCTGGCGCAAAATGGCTCCTGTGCACGGTCCATTGAAGATCATGAAATCATCGAAAGCGTACGCTCCCGGCCGATTCGCCACCGAGATGGCTGCCGACTGAATGGCCGGAAGGCGCTCCGGTGACATCGGAAGCGGTCGTTCTCTGGGCTGATACTTCGCACCCACCGGATAGTCCCGCCCGGGCACTTGGGTCATCTCGACGTGGCCCCCCATGACGTGCGTCACACGCCGGCTTTGGGTGAACCGGACGAGCCGGTCGATGCTCGCGAGAAACGCCGTCATGTCAAACACGTAGAGCCGCCCGGGACAGACGGTGTCCCCGGTCAGCAGGAACCCGGTCCAAGGGTCATAGATTGCGATGGACGCCGGGTGATGGCCTGGTATCGCAAACAACTCGAGTTCTCGGGTCCCCAGGTCGAATCGCGCGACCGCGTCGGGTCCGGCCGACAGTCCAAAAAACTCCCGCACCGCCTCCGGGGTCCTTCCGACGATTCGGGTGTCCGGTCGGTCGGAAAACTGGGCATCGCCGGCGGTGTGATCGGTGTGCGAATGCGTGTGGGCCACCACGAGCTCGTGCACCGGGCGCGGATGCTCATCGAGCCAGCTGTGTATCAACTGGTCTATGGTTCGGCGCAGGGGGAAGCGATGGGGGTCGGCCGTTGCCCCGGTGTCGAGAAGGAGCGCCCGGTGGTTCCCCAGGAACAAGTAGAGGAACGGAGCTTCGAACGAGACATCCTTACTCTCCCGGAGAATGTACGTGTGCGGGTCGTACGCGTGCACCTGAATCGGAGGATCTGTGCGATGCCGGGGGGTCGGTGAACCATGCACCCATGCCACATTCAGATCCCCCGAGGTCGGGGCCCGTGAAGTGAAGTCGACATCGACCGCTGGGGCGCTCACGATCCCACCTCGATCGACCCGCCCGATGGAGAATGCCGGCAAGACGGTTCCCGGATTCGGAGGGGGTCATAGGACCGCCCGAGGGTTGAACTCAGGATCGCGAGTGTCACGTGGGTTCGAACCCTCCTTTATCTGCGCGACCCGGATGCGATTTTCCCCAATGCGCGCTGAATCCATGGGCGGGGAGCGCTCTGGGCTTGGTCGGTGATTCGAAGTCCCGGTCCGCGCACCGCATGAACTCGAACGAATCGCCGGCGGTGAGCATATCGATTCCGGTGTCCGGGACCGCCGGTAAAAGGGCGGGAAGATCTCGCCTGACGGTCAACGCACCTGTTCCCCATCCGTTCGAGGTCGTGCTGACCGAAGAGGCCTTGCGATTCGTCGCGTCGCTCGCTCTGCGATTCGATCGCCGGCGTCGATCCCTGCTGCGGGCGAGGTCTGGGTTCCATGCGCGAATACGGAAGGGGACCGGTCCGGATTTTCTTCCCTCATCCCGAGCCATCCGCGAGGGCGATTGGAGGGTCCCCTCCCCACCGGAAGACCTGCGAGACCGGCGAGTGGAGATCACCGGACCGGTCGACCGCAAGATGATCATCAACGCCCTCAACTCCGGCGCCCGCGTGTACATGGCCGACTTCGAGGACGCTCACTCCCCCACCTGGGGAGGAACCATCGTCGGGCAGGCCAACCTGATGGACGCCGTCCGCCGCCGGATCCTCTATCAGGCACCCGATGGGCGGCGGTACTCGCTCAACGACCGGACTGCCACTCTCATGGTTCGGCCGAGAGGACTCCACCTCGTCGAGCGGCACGTGACCCTGAACGGCCAGCCGATTTCGGCGAGCCTGTTTGACTTCGGGCTATTCTTCTTTCATAACGCCCATGAATTGCGTCGGCGGGGAACCGGACCGTACTTCTATCTCCCGAAGCTGGAACACCACCACGAAGCCCGGCTCTGGAACGATGTCTTCCGGTTCGCGCAAGAGGCGCTGGGTCTTCCGAGCGGTAGCATCCGGGCAACGGTGCTCGTGGAGACGCTCCCGGCGGTGTTTCAGATGGACGAGATCTTGTGGGAGCTGCGCGAGCACTCGGCGGGCCTGAACTGCGGCCGATGGGACTATCTCTTCAGCTTTATCAAGCAGTTCCGGGACGATCCTCACGTGATTTTTCCGGACCGTGCCCAGTTACAGATGACGGCCCCGTTCCTTCGAGCCTACTCGGAGCTCCTCATTCAGACCTGCCACCGGCGGGGCGCACACGCCATCGGCGGCATGGCGGCCTACATCCCGGTACGGGACGACCCCACCGCCAATGCCCGCGCCTTTGCCGAAGTGATTGCCGATAAGGAACGCGAGGTCCAGGCCGGCCACGATGGGACGTGGGTAGCGCACCCCGGTCTCGTGCCCGTGGCCCAAGCCGTGTTCGATCGGCAGATGCCGGAACCCAATCAGATTGACATCCCTCGCGAGCCTCGTATTGTGACCGCCGCGGAACTCTTGGCCGTGCCGCAAGGGCCGGTTACCGCAGAAGGGTTCCGGACGAACGTCCGGGTCGCTCTTCGGTACCTGGAGGCGTGGTTGCGCGGAATCGGATGCGTGCCGATCGACAACAAGATGGAGGATGCCGCCACCGTCGAGATCGCTCGTTCCCTGCTCTGGCAGTGGGTCCGCCATCGGGTGCGCCGCGCGGACGGGCGTGCCATCGACGCCTCGATGTTCCGGTCCGTCCTCGAGGACGAAGCGACGCTACTGTCGGTGGAGCAGGGAGGAGGAACCCCGTTGGCGGATCCCCTGCATCGGGCCGCCGCGATACTCGACGAGGTCGTGACGAGTTCGGCCTACACCGAGTTTCTTATCCTACGGGCTTATCGGGAACTCGACGCCGCGGCGTGGGTCAACGAATGAAGGAAGCAGGAGAGTTTGGGCCGGTCTGGAAACAGGACGAACGCTGGGACGGGATCTCGAGGCCGTACGCTCCCGAAGCCGTCAATCGACTCCGCGGATCGATTCCGATCGCCCACACGCTCGCCTCCCTGGGCGCGCGCCGCCTCTGGCAGCTGCTCCACTCGGAGCCGTACGTGCCGGCCCTTGGAGCGATGACCGGCACGCAGGCCGTCCAGATGGTCCAAGCCGGACTCCTGGCCATTTATGCCTCCGGCTGGCAGGTGGCCGCCGATGCAAACGACGCGGGACAGACCTACCCGGACCAGAGTCTCTACCCCGCCGACAGCATGCCCAACCTCGTCCGTCGGATGAACAATGCCTTGCGGCGCGAGGACGAGAAGCAGCACGCGTCCGGGACCGGGAACGTGTACTGGTTCGCTCCGATCGTCGCCGATGCCGAAGCCGGGTTCGGGGGAACCCTCAACGTCTTCGAGCTGACGAAGGCGCTCATCGAGGCCGGCGCCGCCGGCCTCCACCTCGAGGACCAACTCGCCTCGGTCAAGAAGTGCGGCCATATGGGGGGCAAGGTTCTCGTCCCAACGCGGGAGTTCAACCAGAAGCTCTGGGCGGCCCGACTCGCGGCCGACATCCTGGATGTTCCGACCGTGATCATCGCCCGGACCGACGCGCTATCGGCGAAGCTCATCACCAGCGACGTCGACCCCCGGGACACCGAGTTCCTCACCGGGCGTCGAACGCCCGAGGGGTTCTTCGAGATGCGGGGTGGGCTCGAAGCGGCCATCGCCCGAGGCGTGTCCTACGCCCCGTACTCCGACCTCATCTGGTTCGAGACCGCCGGCCCCGACATGGACGAGGCGGAGAAGTTCGCCGCGGCGATCCACGCGAAGTTCCCGGCGAAGCTGATGGCCTACAACTGCTCTCCGTCGTTCAATTGGAAGAAGAAGCTCTCCCCCGAGGCGATCGCCCGATTCCAGGAGAAGCTGGGGCAGCTCGGCTACGCCTTCCAGTTCGTGACCCTGGCCGGATTCCACGCCCTCAATCTCTCGATGTTCCGGCTGGCGCGGGCGTACTCCGAGAGCGGCATGCTGGCCTATTCCGAGCTCCAGAAGGAGGAGTTCGCCGCCGAGACCGAAGGATACCGGGCCGTGACGCACCAAACGTTCGTGGGCACGGGCTACTTCGACGAGGTGGCGCAGGTGCTCTCGGGAGGCCTCACGACAACCCTCGCCATGGAAGGGTCGACCGAGGCCGAGCAATTCCTCAAACCGGAAGCGAACCGCCCCAAGGCCGATGTGTCGGGCACCGCGACGCGGGTCTCGTCCCGCTCCCGGACGACCTAGGCGTTAGGTGAACCCCCAACCGGGATCGGGCTTGGAAAAGCCCGCCGGCTTGGTCGGTGCGGGCGTATGGGGCCGCCGAATGCGCTCGCCGTTGAGACGATGGTCGGGCGCACCCCCACCCGGAGGTCCCCGGCGTCGAATGCCGAATTCCGCAGAAGCCCGGCTAAAAGCGGTCATGCAGGACCGTTGTCCGCCGATTTTGACGAAACTGCTTGCGGCAGGAATGACTCCGCCGGTCCCCTCCGTTCTCTTGGTGGCAACACCAAGGGGGAACACGAAAAATGGCGGCGTTCGAAGTAGGAGAGCAGGCGGTGCGACTGGCGACGACCTTCTGCCGGTTGGCCGAGATGGAAGCAACCCGACTGCTGGCGACGGAGCGGATTCATCCCCGACCCCATTCGGGTGGCCTGGCGGTCATTCATTCATGGCTCCGTGTGAGCATCGGTGGAGTGCGCACCATCGCAACGAAGTGCCTGTAGGCATAGGGAGTTCCGGCCAGTCTAAGGTCGGGGAGAAGGTGGCCGGCGAGCGGCCGGCCACCCGGGAGAGGGTCGACAAGGACGCGCGGGCACTGGAGGTCTCCGGGCTCGTGGAGAAGCACAGTTGCGCCAATCCGCGGGCCGGCTCAGGGGACTTCGGGGGGGAAGATCACTCGATCAACTGGGATTGGAAGGATTTCAGTCGCTGGACGGTCTGGTCGTAGAGCACCTGGTCGACCTGGGGATCGATCCCGACCGCTCCCCAGAAGTCCCAGCGGTTCAACACGAAGCACGTGACTTCGGAAGAGGCGAACACGTCCGCGGTTCGAGGCTCGTCGACGAGGAGCGCAGCCTCTCCGAAGAACTTGCCGGCGGAGAGAGTGGCGACCTTCTGGCCGAATTGCCGTACTTCAGCCGTTCCGCTGAGCATCAGGTAGAAGCTGAGGCTCCTCTCTCCCTGCCGGACGATCATCTCGCCAGCGTGAAAGGTTCGTTCGTCGCCGGCCCCTGCGAGCTTCTCCAACTGGTCGCGATCCAATACCGACAGCATCGGGACGGCAGCCAATTGGGTCGCCCGCAAGGATGGCGGAGATGGGGTCGCCATGGGTTAGCGCCATTTCCGGAGCGGACGCCGGGTTATAGTTGTGCTCGACAGCCGGGTCGATTCACTTAGGGCTCCGGTACTGGTGGACGAATGCCGGTCCAAGGTCCCGGACCGGAATCGCGGGTCGGAACGTAGAGGGCTCTAACAACATTCATAGCGGGCCACCCCCTCGCCCTGTTACGGCCTGTCAAGGCTCGGAAGTGACGGAAGTGATTCCTCCTGAGTTCGAATACCACGCGCCCGGTTCCGTCGACGAGGCAATCGGTCTTCTCCAGAATTCGGGCGAAGCGAAAGTACTCGCCGGCGGCCAGAGTCTCCTGCCGTTGATGAAGCTCCGCCTCGCCGCACCGAAGACGCTCGTCGACATCACTCGTATCCCGAAGCTCTCGTACGTGAACGAGACGACAGACTGTCTCTGCCTCGGCGCCACGACGAAGATCAACGACCTCAACGATTCGGCCCTCATTCGAAACCGATACCCGCTCCTCGCGGACGCCGCCCAGCACATCGCCGACCCGCTCGTCCGCAACATGGGTACGGTCGGAGGCAACGTCTGCCACGGGGACCCGGGGAACGACCTTCCGGCCTGCATGCTGGCCTATGGAGCGTCGTACGTTGTCCGCGGACCGAAAGGAAACCGGACGATCCCCGCGCAGGGATTCTACCAAGACACCTTCGTGACCTCGCTGGACCCGTCCGAAATTCTCGTCGAGGTCCAGGTACCGAAGGCCCAGCCGGGGGACGGGGGCGCCTATCTCAAGATGGAACGGAAGGTCAGTGACTTCGCGATCGCGGCGGTGGCCGTACAACTTCGCACCGACTCCCGTGGGACCGTGAACCAGGCCGGAATCGCGCTCACGAATGTAGGGCCGACGGTCCTTCTCGCATCCCAAGCGGCGGGGCAGCTGACGACGAAGAAGCCGACCAACGCGGACATTCTCGCGGCCGGGAAGCTCGCCGCTGAGGCCGCGCAGCCGAACTCCGACCTGCGTGGTCCGGCGGAATTCAAGCGAGGCGTGGTCCAAACCCTCACCCAACGGGCCGTGAAGCTGGCCCTATGGCGCGCCGGGGGGATGAGCTGATGGCGAGCACGGCGATCCCGCGGCTCACCTCTCCCCTACCGATCCGTGGCGCGACGCACAAGATCCACGTGACCATCAACGACGTGCCGTTCGACTTCATGGTCGAGGACCGCACCCTGCTCGTCCACTTCCTTCGGGATGCGCTCGGGATGACCGGAACGCACATCGGGTGCGACACGACCCACTGCGGGGCTTGCACCGTGCTGCTCGACGATGTGCCGGTCAAGTCGTGCACGGTGCTTGCCGTTCAGGCCGATGGCCGAAAGGTCCGGACCGTGGAAGGTCTCGAGTCGGGGGGCAAGCTCCATCCGGTCCAGGAGGGGTTCACGACGGAGCACGGCCTCCACTGCGGGTATTGCACCCCCGGCATGATGATGACCTCGGTGGCGCTGCTCGCGAAGAACCCGAACCCCACGGAGGAGGAGATCCGCCGTGCGATTTCGGGGAACCTCTGCCGGTGCACGGGCTACGTGAACATCGTGAAGGCGATCCAGCACGCCGCCAAGGCCTCGGGAGGCGGCAAATGACGATCCACGGCGGTATCGGGCAGAGCCTCCAGCGCAAGGAGGACGCCCGCTTCATCCGGGGGAAGGGAAACTACGTCGACGACATCCAGCTCGCCGGGATGCTCTACCTCGACTTCACGCGGAGTCCGTACGCCCACGCGAAAATCACCGCCATCCGGTCCGAGAAGGCGCTCAAGGTGCCGGGCGTGCTGGCCGTGATCACGGGCAAAGACCTAGACGCGGCCAAGCTGGCGTGGATGCCGACGTTGATGTCGGACACGCAGATGGTGCTGCCCATCGACACGGTCAAGTTCCAAGGCCAGGAGGTCGCGGGCGTGGTGGCCGAGAACCGGTATGCCGCCGCCGATGGCGCCGCGGCCGTCGAGATCGACTACGAACCGTTACCGGTCGTCACCGACCCGGTCAAGGCCCTCCAGCCGGACTCGCCGCTCGTGCGGCCGGAGAAGCCCAAGAAATCGAACCACATTTGGCATTGGGAGGTCGGAGACAAGGCCGGGACGGACGCCCTCCTTGCCAAGTCCGACGTCGTCGTCCATCAGGACTTCTACATTCCGCGGATCAACGTCTCCTCGATCGAGACCTGCGGTTGCGTCGCTTCGTTCGACCCGATGGGCCGCCTGACGATGTACATGACCACGCAGGCGCCGCACGCGATCCGGACCGTCTTCGCCCTCGTCTCCGGTCTGCCGGAGCAGAGCATCCGGGTCATTTCGCCGGACATCGGCGGCGGATTCGGGGGGAAGGTCCCCGTCTATCCCGGCTACGTCGTCGCGATCGTCGCCGCCCTGAAGACCGGACACCCGGTCAAGTGGGTCGAGACCCGGACGAACAATCTCATGTCGAGCTCCTTCGCCCGCGACTATCACATCTCCGCCGACATCGGGGTCACGAAGGACGGCAAACTCACCGGGCTCAAGGTCAAGACCATCGCCGACCACGGTTACGCCGACGCGGCGGCCAACCCGTCGAAGTTCCCGGCGGGCCTGTTCCACATCATCACCGGCTCCTATCCGTTCGAGAAGGCGTTCGTCGAGGTCGACGGCGTGTACACCAACAAGCCCCCGGGAGGGATCGCCTACCGGTGCTCGTTCCGGGTGACCGAGGCGGCCTACTCGATCGAGCGGCTAGTGGACGAGGTCGCCCACAAGATCGGGATGGACCCCGCGGAGCTGCGGCTGAAGAACTTCATTCCGCCCGAGGCGTTCCCCTACCACTCCGCCCTCGGCTGGACCTACGACAGCGGAAACTACGGGGGGGCCCTCAAGCTCGCGATGCAGATGGTGGACTACCCGGCGCTGCGCCGCGAGCAGGCGGAGAAGCGCAAGAAAGGCGAGTTCATGGGCATCGGCATCTCGAGCTTCACCGAGATCGTCGGCGCCGGTCCCGCCCATACGTTCGACATCTTGGGCCTCAAGATGTTCGAGTCCTGCGAGATCCGAATTCATCCGACCGGCAAGGTGATGGCCCGGTTCGGAACGAAGAACCAGGGTCAGGGTCACGAGACCACGTACGCCCAGATCCTGGCCACGGAGTTGGGCATCCCGGCCGAGAACATCTCCATCGAGGAGGGGGATACCGACACGGCCCCCTACGGCCTCGGCACGTACGCGAGCCGCAGCACCCCGACCGCAGGGGCTGCGGCCGTCGTGGCTGCCCGGAAGATACGGGACAAGGCGCAGAAGATCGCCGCCCACCTCCTCGAGGTCAGTCCCGAGGACCTGGAGTGGAAGGATTACAAGTTCCAGGTCAAGGGCGTGCCCGAGAAGTCGAAGACCATGGCGGATGTGGCGTTCGCGGCCTATACCAACCCGGCGCCCGGCGTCGAGGCCGGGCTCGAAGCGGTGGACTACTACGATCCGCCCAACATGACGTACCCGTTCGGGAGCTACATCTGCGTCGTCGACATCGACAAGGGGACCGGCGCCATCCACATCCGGCGGTTCGTTGCCGTGGACGACTGCGGGACGGTCATCAACCCAATGATCGTGGAGGGGCAGATCCACGGCGGGCTCACGATGGGCCTCGCGCCGGCAATGTACGAGCAGATCACGTACGACGAGGGCGGGAACATTCGGGGGAGCTCCTTCCTCGATTACCTTGTCCCGACGTCCGTGGAGACCCCGCACTGGGAGACCGGCAGGACCGTGACGCCGTCGCCCCACCACCCGATCGGGGCGAAGGGCGTGGGCGAGTCGGCGACGGTGGGCGCCCCCGCCGCTATCGTGAACGCCATCGTGGACGCGCTCTCCCCGCTGGGGGTCACGAACATCGACATCCCGGTCTATCCGTGGAAAGTCTGGCAGATCCTCCACGACAAGGGCCAGACGTAACCCCGCGGTCCGTGCGGGGGGGTCGATGCACGTCGACGGCCAGTTCCAGGTGGGCGCGGCCCCGGCCCAGGTCTTTGCGTTCTTCTCCGACCCCCGGCAGCTGCTCGATTGCCTCGACGACCCTCACACGCTCGACTCGGTCCAGGGGGATCAGTTCTCGGGCACGATCACGACCGGCGTGGCGTTCATCCGCGGCAAGTTCCGGTTCGACGGGCAGTACATGGAGAAGCTGCCGGGCCAGCGCATCTCGACCAAGATCCGGGGGTCGGGTCTGGGGAACGCTGTGGATGCGACCCTAAGCGCCGCTCTCGGGGCGGCCGGCCCGGGGACGACCATCGCTTGGCAAGCCGACATCACCTTAACCGGCCAGGCGGCGTCGCTGGCGGAGCACCTGATCCGGTCCACGATCGAGAAGAAGGCGGCGGGCCTGTTCGAGAACGCCCGGAAGAAGCTCGAGTCCGGCGCATCCAGTTAGGTGGACACGAACCGGGCCGGGGTCCGGCGGAACTTCGCGAGGCAGCTCTCGGAACAGAACCGGTAGACCACGCCGTGGTGAGCGGTGCGCAGCGGGCTGGAGGCCTCCACCTCCATCCCACAGACCGGGTCGATGGAGGCTGGGGCCGTTGACGCGGGAGTGGCATCCTCTTCGGGAGCCGGCAGCGGAGGGGTCCGGCGCACCTTCGTGATCTCCGACAGAATGCTGAGCGCGATCTCCTCCGGATCGCGGGCCGCGATGTCCATCCCCGCGGGGCTGTGGACCGTACTGAGCTGGTCCGCCGGAACGCCGTCTGCCTTCAGCGAATCCAAGACCGCCGCCCCGCGCCGGTGACTCGAGACCAACCCGACGTAGTGGGGGGAGCGCGGCAGGATTCCCTTGAGGGCGGTCTCGTCGTACATGCCCGTCGAGGCCACGACCACGAAACTCCCGGGCGCCACCAGTTTCGGCAGGTGCTCCAGGTCGGGGTCCCATCGCACCCCGTCCGGGAAGTCGGAGGTCCGGGCGCCCGGCGCCACGACGGTGACCCGGAACCCGAGAAAGCCTCCCAGGGCGGCCACGGCCTTCGCGACCGGGGCGTCGCCGACGACCACGAGATCGGGTTGGGGCAGGTGCGGTTCCACGTAGATCTCCATCATTCCTCCACTTTCGCATTCAAGACGGCGGGAGACGATTCCCGGCGCGGGCGTGCCTCCCTCCTCGGCGTCGGGTGACAGGCGGATGAGCTTCGGCTGGCCATTCCGTAGGGACTGAAGCGCTTCCGCCACCAGGACTCGCCCCGAGCAGCTCCCGCCGACCCATCCGGTCACCTCCCCGTTCGGCCGGATGATCGCCTTGAAGCCGGGCTTCCCGGAGGTCGGGGGCTGGACGCTGACCACGGTGGCCAGGGCGAAAGGTTCGCGGGCACGTTCGAGTTCGGTGGCGAGGCTGAGCATGTCCGGAAGAATCCTTCGCGAAGCGAACCCCCGCACCGGGCCCTCGCGATGGAGGGCCACCCGGTCGGCCACGAGCGGCCGTAGCGCCGACGGGGTCGGTGACGAGGAACCCCGAAGCGTTTCTTCGAGTCGGGTCAGTTCATCCGGGGTGTCCACATCGATGAGAATTCCGGGGTCGGTCACCGGCACTTCGACCAGGTCCGCGGCATGGCCGGGAAAAAGCGCCCGGCAGCCGATGTCGCCGTGGAGGGAGCCGAGCTCGGGTATCACGGCGTGGTCCAAGAGGACGGGATTCCCCCGAACGCCCTCGAAGGTCGGAATCAGGACCTTGGCCTGACCCGCGGCGTGTCGTTGGATCAGCGCTTCCAGCGTAGCGGGCTCGACGAACGGTTGGTCCCCCAAGACCACCAGGAGAGGACCCTTCGAGGAGGCCGCCGCTTCCGCTCCATGGCGAAGGGAGCTTCCCATCCCTTCTGCGAACTCCGGATTCACCACGACCGTGGCCTTCCGCAGGTCGACGCCGGCCCGGACTCGTTCCGCGTCGGCGCCGAGCACGACGACGGTTTCCGCGGGGTCGATGCTGCGGACCGTCTCCAGCACGCGGGCGAGCAAGGGTCGCCCCAGAATCGGCACGAGCGGCTTGGGCCGACCCATCCGGGACGACGTGCCGGCGGCGAGGACGAGGGCGGTCACCCGGGGTCGTCCAATGTCAGCCCCGCGGCGGTGCTTGGCTCGGTCCGCCATGGCTCCGTTTCGGAGCCGCGAAGCACTCTAATCGTTTCCGGCCCCGGGGCCGTCATCGTGCGACCGCCCTCCCCCGAACCGTGAAATCCCCGTCCCGGCTACATTCGCCGTGCACGCCGCGCATTTCTCCCGCCAGCTCTCCGAACTCACGGCCAAAGGGGAACCGTTCGCCGTCGCGACCGTAATCCGGACGGAGGGATCCACGCTCGCGAAGTCCGGGTTCAAGCTCCTGATCACTCACGAGGGCACGGTCGCGGGCGGAACGCTAGGGGGAGGCTGCCCGGAGGGTCCGATTGTGGCGGTCGCTCAGGAAGTCATGGAGAAGGGCGAACCGCGAGTCGTTCGCGTCCATTTGGTCGACACTGAGCGGGCGGTCGAGGGGCTGGTCCGGGAGACCAACCCGGACGAGATATGGGTGCAGACGAACTGCGGAGGGACGCTGGAGATCTACATCGAGCCGATGCTTCCCTCCCATCGACTGGTGATCGTGGGACAAGGCGGAAAGGACGAGATCGAAGCGGCGCTGGTACACCACGGTAAGCTGTTGGGGTTCGAGGTCGTCGTGATCGACCCCTTGCCGGTGCTGCCCGAGCCTCCCCACAAGCTGATCGAGTCGTCCGTGGTGGACCCGGCCGAGCTGGGTCCTCACGATTACGTGGTCGTGCTCACAAAGGGCGAACGAGACGTGGCGGTCCTCGAGGCGATCTCCCGTCGTCCCGTAAAGTTCGCGGGGCTGCTCGCGAGCCGTCATCGGCTCAAGCAGAACCTGGCCGAGCTCGAGAAGCACGGCGTGGACCCGGCTTTCCTGAAATCCCTCCACGCGCCGATCGGTTTCGATATCGGGGCGCGGACTCCGGAGGAACTAACGGTGGCAATCCTGTCGGACGTGATTGCGACCAAGTACGGCAAGGACGTGGCGCATCCTGCGTCCGCGGGCTGACGAGCCGTTTACGGGCGTGGCGGCGCGAGCTTAACGAGCGGCGCTTCGGCGGGGTGCCGGCGCGGGTAGTCCTTGACGTAGGCTCCATAGTACGGCACGCGCCGGGCGACGACGGTCCGGAAGGCCAGCCGCAGCGCGTCGTCGTCGAGGCCCCGGGTCGGGATCAGGTCGTCGTTCCGATTGAGGCAGCCCTTGAGCTCGCCCTTGTGGGTGACCCGGATTCGGTGGCAGTTCATGCAGAACTCCGGGTTGGCCACCGGGTCGACCACCTCGACCTCGGCCCCGTCGAACAAATAGACGTGCCGGTGGTGCATCTCGCGAATCAGCACCTGATCGGCCTTACTGTCGAGCCAGCGCTTGACCCCGTCGATGTCAACGGTCCAGTCGTGCGGCCCGACGAGCTCCGGCATGAACTGGATCAGCTGGAGCCGGAGTCCTTCCCGGCCGCGCACGAAATCGATTAGGTCGGGGATGTAGGGAAGGGTCCGGCGGATCACGACCAGATTGAGCTTCACCGGCGTCAGTCCGACATGGATGGCGGCTTCAATGCCCCGCAAGACGGGCGCGAGCTCCCCGTGTCGAATCTCGCGGAACGCGGCAGGATCCAGAGAGTCCACGGAGACATTGATCCGCTTCAAGCCCGCGTTGCGGAGCCCTTCGGCTCGCTTCGCGAGCAGTGACCCATTGGTCGTCACGGACACATCGGAGAGATGGTGGACCGTTCGGGCGATGATCTCCTCAAAGTCCGGCCGGACCAAGGGCTCGCCCCCGGTGTACTTGACACAGCGGATGCCGAACTCCCGGGCGATCCGGACGATGCGCTCGACCTCGTCGATCGACATTTCGTCCGGGTGGGAGGTTCCCGGTTTCAGGACAGGGCCTAGCCCCTCGTCGTGGCAGTAGACGCAGCCGAAGTTGCACCGCTTCGTGACGCTGATACGAATATCAGTGACTTCGCGGCCGAAGGTATCGACCAGCATGCAGCAATAACCCATGGGCGACCCGTCTAAAACCTTCGTCCTCGCTGGGTGGGGTGGCGGGGCGTTCCGGGGCCCTTCGGTCGGGGGGAAAGCATGATGGCACACGGGCGGTCTCGAGGCCGGAGCGGGCAGGCGTCCCGCCACTTAATGCCAGACATAGATTCGTGGTCGTCGCCGACCGAGGTCATCGAGGCATTGGCCCAGCAGAACTACCTGATCGACCGGTCGCTGGCGATGTCGACGTACCTGAGCGCACGCCTCGGCAAGCCGCTGCTGCTCGAGGGCGAGCCCGGGTGCGGAAAGACCGAGCTGGCGAAGGCGCTGGCCGCGGCCACCGGCACCGAGCTGATCCGGCTCCAGTGCTTCGAGGGGCTCGACGCGCGCTCGGCGCTCTACGACTGGAACTACCCCAAGCAGATGCTCACCATCCGGCTCCACGAGAAGGACGAGTCGCCGACGGCCGTGGAGAAGGAGATCTTCACCGAGCGGTTCCTGCTCCGACGCCCGCTGCTCCGCGCCCTCGAGGAGAGCGGCCCCCATCGACCGGTGCTCCTCATCGATGAGATCGACCGGGCGGACGAAGAGTTCGAGGGGCTGTTGCTCGAGGTCCTCTCGGATTTCCAGGTGACGATCCCCGAGCTGGGGACGATCAAGGCGCGCCGACCTCCGATGGTCATCATTACTTCGAACCGGTCCCGCGAGCTCAGCGACGCCCTCAAGCGTCGCTGCCTCTACGCCTTCGTCGATTACCCCAACTTCGAGCGGGAGACGGAGATTCTCCGGGCGAGGGTCCCGGGAATGGGTGAGCACCTCGGACGCGAGATCGTTACCTTCGTCCAACGGATACGGAGCGAGAAGGACCTGGTGAAGCGACCCGGGGTGGCCGAGACCCTTGACTGGGCCGCCGCGCTGCTGGCGCTCCATCGCGAGGCGCTCGACCCAGAGGTGGTCGACGAGACCCTTGGATGCCTCCTCAAGGACGCGCAGGACGTGCAGCTGGCCCATGACCGGGGCCTACCGCGCCTTCTCGGTTCCTAAGAACCCCCCTCCCGATGCCCGCCCCCCTCGTTACTCCGGACTACCTCCACCGGCGGCTTGTCGAGTTCATAGGCTTCCTGCGGGAGCGAGGAGTGCAGGTCGGCATCGGTGCCGAGGTGGAGCTCGGCCGGGCGCTCCCTCTTCTTCCCATCCTGGACCGGGAGAGTATCCGCGACGCCTGCCGGTCCGTACTGGCGAAGTCCCCCGAGGAGCTCGCCACCGTGGATCGGGCCTTTGACGCGTTCTTTTCGCCGGCTTTCAGCCGGCGCCGGGCTCCGGCGCCCGGGCAATCGATCGCCCCTCAACCGGTGGGAATCACCGTCGCGGGAACCGGGTCGGCGTCCGTCGAGCCGGTCCCCCGACCCCCGGTCCGGGAAACGCAGATCGGGATGTACAGCGCCTACGCCCCGGGCGCCGGGCACAACCTGGGTCCTCTCAGCCCGCGGGAGATGCTCTGGCTCCGTCGCGGAGCCCGTCGGTTCCGTCGCCTCACGGCCACGCTCCCGGGCCGTCGGTTCCTTCGGTCCCGTCGCGGGGAGGTAGATTTTCCGGAGACCCTGCGCCGCAGCATCGGATGGGGCGGCGAGGAGATCAGGCTCTCCCGGCGCACGCCCCGGAAGCAGCGAACCGACCTGGTGGTGCTCTGGGATGTCAGCGGGTCGATGCGCGAGCACGACGCAGCGCTCTTCGGCCTCGTGTACTCGCTCGAGCGGGTTTCCCGCTCCGCCCGCTCATTTGCCTTCAGCACCCGGATCGCCGAGATCACGGAGGTGATTCGCCAGCATGGGTACCGTCAGGCCGTCCCGCTCGTGGCGGCGCGAATCGCCCGCGCGGAAGGCGGCACGCAGATCGGACCGTGCCTTCGGCAGTTCGCCGAGCGGTACCCCACCGCAGTGGGCGACCGGGTCACCGTGGTGGTGGTGAGCGACGGGTGGGACCGGGCCGGGTCGACGGCGGTCGGAGACGAGCTCCGGCGGATTCACCAGCGGGGGCATCTCGTCGTGTGGGTCAGCCCCTACGCGCGGCGCCCGGGGTTCCAGCCGAAGACCGCGGGTCTTGTCGCGGCGCTGCCGTACACGGACCTGCTGCTCGGGCCCGAGGACTTTCAGTCCCCGTATCCGCTGCCGCCGATCGAGTGGAAGCAGTCTCGCGCCGCGATGTCCGCCTAAGGCGGGAGCGTAGACGACGAGGCGGACGCCTCGGGCCGCGTCACGGCGGGGACGGCCAACGGCACCTCGACGGAGTCGCCGGCCATCACCCATCGGGCCAGCACGAAGAACTCGATGGTCATGGCGACGAACGCCGTGAGGCCGAACGGAACGGAACCCCAGACCGAGGTCCGAAGGACGAACGCGAGGGCCTCTCCGCCCACCATGGATAGGAAGCCCACCGTGACGCCCAGTCCGGCCCACAGGTACCGGTGGCTGGGCGCCGGTCGTCTCCACAGCTCGCGCGCGAGGAAGGAGAAGGTGACGACCATGACGGCCGCCATCCCCACGGCGCCGATGACCGGGTCCGGAACCACCCAGGGACCGATCGCCGAGGAGGCGGCAAACCCGTAGAGGAGGACCCGCTCCGGCCGCGAGAACGGGAGCCAAGAGACCAAGAACGACATCGTCACGAGCATCGGCCAGAAGAACCAGGCCGACTGGCCCGCATCCCCGACCACCGCGGCGAGTCCTGGCCAGCCCGCGGCGGCGTAGGGCGCTGGCCCGACTTGCGCCAGCACGAAGGTGATGCCCATCAGGAGCTCGTTGCCGACGAGCAGCAGGGCGAACGCCAGTGGCCAGAGGAATCCGCGGGTCGGGAGATGCCGGGTGCCGGCTCGGAACAGGAGGCTGATCGCCCAGAGACCGGCGACCGCCATCATGCTGTTCACGGCGATGAAGACCGAGACGGTCGACGCCTGGCCCGGACTCAGCACGGCGTAGATTCCGGCGAACCAGAGGGCCGTCGACATGAGGAGGAGGCCGAGCAGCAGGATCGCGGTCGCGAGGGTCGGCCGCGAGAAATCCCGCGGGAACAGCCGGTAGACCACGTACACGTTCCCTCCGACCATGAGCGCGGCCAGCAGGCCGAACAGGGGAAGCCAGGGATTCGCTGTGGGGAGCGCGGGAATCACGCCGTCGCCTCCCGGGGACCGTTCATGGGAAGCCGGCCTTCGTGGCCCCGCTCCGGGGAGCGGCGCCGTGCGCGGAGGTCGGGGCCCCTTCGGTCGGTCGGGGAGTAGCCCGAACCACCGGGAGCAAGACATCGGCGGACGGGGACGCCGGACGCGAGAACCTCTCCCGGACCCAGTGGCGGATGTCGTGGATGTAGAGGTTGCCGTACGGGCAGACGCCGACACAGTTGCCGACTCCACAGCACTTGGTGCTCCGGAACTCCCCCTTCGTCCGGAAGTGGCCGGGCATGTCGACCAGTCCGACGGGGCAGCTCTTCGCGCAGTCGAGGGTCGTGCAGTCCTTGCAGACCTGCCGGTCCTTCACCTTGAGCTTGAAGAAACCAATCCGCTGGAACGCCTGAGCGATCGTTCCCGTGTAGCACCAGCCCATGGTGACGCAGTTGTAGTTGCCGGTATACGGGATCGTGACGAACATGACGTACCAGAGCACGCTGAAGGAGAGCACGAACAGGAAGACGCTCGGATCGATGCCGCCGACCGTCACGTTCAGCTTGCCGATCTGGTCGAAATAGGAGAGGAACGACGTGCCCACGAGGGCGACCATCACGACACCGGTCGTCGCGGAGTAAAGGCTCGAGAACCGGCTGCTGAGGTACTTCCGGGCCACCGGCGATTTTCGGTTGAAGGTCTTCATCGCATCGATCGTCGTGCCCTGGTACATCAACGGGGCGGAACAGAACACGGAGCAGATCGCCCGGCGGCCGAACAGCGCCGACGCCGTCCCCATGACCGCGTAGGTCACCAGGATGACCGCGAACAGGGAGGGAACGATCGGGGCCGAGCCCAGCCCCATCGACCAGCCGAGCACCGGGACCTGGGTTCCGGAGGCCCAGGTGGGGAACAGCGCGGTGTAGTAGACGCTGGGGAAGAACACGACGAAGAGGCCGTAGCAGGCCATCATGAGCCCCAGCCGGACCTTCGTCTCGCGCTGGCGGACCTCCTTGAACTTGAAGACGACGAGCGCGCCCATCTCGGCGCCCATCATGGCGAGGAACCAGGTCGACCCGGCGACGAGCGCGAAGAACCAGAAGCCGTTCGAGACGGCGTTCTCGAGCACGACGATCGGCGGTCCGCTCAGGGCCAGCGCAGGAAAGGCGCCCACGAACACCGCGGGCTCGATCTGCAGGTCGAGGAGCGCCCCCATGAACAGCTCCGCGACGAAGACGAACGCCAGCAGCTGGAACGCCCAACGCGCGTTGAGCTGCCAGGCCATCCGGTCACCCTCCACGAACCGGTCCGGCCGAGCGACGGCGTCGAGATAGACGACCATCTCGAGCACGATGGACGCCGCGAACAGGAGCGGTTGCCCGTAGAGCGCCCAGAGGAACAGGCCGGCCATCATCAGTCCGTAGATGGCCAGGATGCGGACGAGGTAAGTGGCGTAGGCCGCGTTGAGCTCCTTCTGACGGTAGATGTGCTCCATCAGGTAGACGAAGAGCACGATCATGACCCCGCTGCCCAGCAGCACCGTGACCTCGCGCCAGACCGATGAGGCGAGGGCCGGCGGGGAGAGGAACATGAGCGCCGCCTGGAAACCGACCACGAAGACGAACGCCCGGTCCAGGCGGGAGCGGAGGAGGAACGTGGTGAACGCCATCTCTCCGGCCATTGTGAAGAGGAACCAGGGCGAGTCGATCACCGCTGTGACGTCACCGGCCAACGCACCGGCGCCACCGGCGAGGCCGGCGAAGTGGACCCCGGAGGCGAGGTTAAACGCCCACCCCATCAGGAACTCGTTGCTGAGGACCAAGCCGGCGACCATCGCGCCATAGAGCGCTCCCTTGTGGAGCGGCGGCGCCGGCGGCGTGTTGGAGCCCAGCTGGCCCGCGGCGGTGCGTAGGAATGTGAAGAACGGGATGAACGCGCCCAGCGACATAAGACCGGCAGCGAGCCAGAGGCCCTCGACCAGCCCCGAGGTCCCCGGGTTCAGGTAGTAGACGACGGCGCCACCGAACATCGCCGCCATCATCAGCAGCAGGAACACGACGCCGGCGGCGTGGAGCGGAACCTTGGCTTCCACCGCCCATCGAATCACCAGGGCCGTGAACACCGCCATCAGGGCGGCCAGTACCGCCAGGACGAGTTCGTCGGCCAGCATCGTCAGCTCACCGTTGGGTGTCGGAGGCGAGGGTCAGACGTCCTTCGGGAACCGGTGGAATGGGTAGAGAGGTAGTGGGCGCCGCTGCCGTTGGGCGGGCGGAGCGAGAGGCTTCGCGACTGCCCGTCACCGTCCAGAGGATGGGACGGAGGGCCGCGAGCGGACGAAGGCCCAGCGCGATAGCAAAGCTCCCGAGCAGGAGATACTGCACCGCCCACCGAACCGCGAGCGCGGGCCCTATTGCGAGACCCGGGGAAACCGCCCCCCACGTCGAGGAGACCCCGACAGCACCGATGAATTCGTTGACGAATCCGTGCCACCCGGCACCGGCCAAGGGCGGTGGCGTCCCGATCGCCAGCGACGCGCCCCCGATCACCAGCAGGAGCCGGAGTCCGAGGCCCGCCGACGACGACGCGAGTCGAGCGAAGGCGCGGTACGTGGGAAGAGGAAGGAGCGCGGCGAGTATGGCGGCAAACCCTACGAGCTGGTGCTGGAGGAGCCAGCTCGCCCACATCGCGGCGGACGCCGCGGCCGGGTTCACGGTGAGCCAATCGGCGAGCATCGCGAGACTCCAAGTGACTCCCGCGGCGAGCAGCGCGACCCGAAGGATGGCTCCCGCGGCGAAGCGCCGGTCGACAGGCGCGGGAGCCGGACTGGCGGATTCGAGACCATCCGTCGATGGAACCACCGCTCCGTACACCGTGAGCAGTTGCTCCTGGGCAAGGAGGGCGACGTACAGGATCACGAGCTGGAAGACCCCGAGGTACCAGTCGTTCGCCAGGAGCGTCAACGCGCTCGTCCCGGTCGCCTGGGCGGTGAGTCCGATTCCTGCGGTCGCGGCGGCCGTCGTGGAGCAGCAGGCGCCCAAGGTCACGAGCGCAATCAGGGCCGGCGTGAGCCCGGCGGCCGTTCCGACGGCCGCCGGACGGGCCGAGGCGGTTTTGCGGCGGCGAAGAAGGTTCGCGCTCAGGATCGCGGCGACCGACATGCCCAGTCCGACCCCGGCCGAGGTGAGTACCATGAAGACCGTCGGCAGGAACGGGAGAGCAAGGATGAAGTAGGGATTCACGGCGAGGAGCGCGGGATAATCCCACGCCGGTGTGCCCGCGGTGAGGATCACCCAGTACGAAGCGAGGTGGGCGGGGGGAGAGAACACTTCCAGCATGGTACCGACCACCATGGCGATCAGTGCGTAGACGACCGCAATGCCGATCACGAGCAGGAAGAACCGAGGTCGCCGCACCAGCGCCCTCGAGTGGGATAGGGAGAGCAAGACCCAAATTCCGGGGCTCGCCCGGCGGTCGGCCATAGAAACGCGCAACGAGGGAGGCGGTGCCTGATAATCCCTCCGTACGCACTTGGGTAGAACCCGTCAAGACGGGACGGGTTCGACGCCGAGGCCTCCTCCTCCGGCCTTTCCTCCCGCCTTTCCTCCGGCTAGAAAGATAGCCGTCGAATTCCAGGGAGCACGAGCGGCCCTACGATGGCGCATAGAAGGTACGTCGCCGCGATGACCCAAGCCAGCGCGGGTGCACCCCAAAGGGTGGCCAGGACCCCGACGGCGCTAGCGCCAATGGCCGTCGGGATGCCCCGGAACAGGTACAGGTTCGTCAGCACGCGACCGAACCGGTCCCCGGGCACCTTCCCTTGCAGGAAGGTCATGTACGCTTGATAGAATCCGGCCGCGAAGATGCCGGTGAGGAACCACAGGATGAGGCTCGGGCCGAGCGCCGGGGCGGCGTAGACGGACGATACGATCAGGATCCCCTCCGCGGCGGTGCTCCCGAGCATGACCAACGAGACCCACGATCGAGGGTTGAGGTAGCCCAGGATCAGGCCTCCCACGACCCCACCCACGGTGAACGAGGTGAACAGCAGGGCGTAGGCGAAGGTGGGGTCCACGAACTCCCGCTGGGTCAGCAGGGTGATCAGCAACGGCCCAGCCGAGGTGAAGAATCCCTGGAAGCTCGAAAAGACCGCGAGCTGGAGAAGCGGTTTTCCGACGCCGCGGCCCAGTTCCCGCCATCCGTCCCAGAAGTCCTCCAGGAAGCCGGTGACGGCGGTCCGGACCGAGGGAAGGGAAAGTGGGATCACGATGACGAGAGCGGCGAGGTTGAGCCCGGCATAGATGAACATTCCGCCCCCGGGACCGACGAACAGGAGCAGGGCGGCTCCGACACCGAAGCCGGCGACGGTGTTTCCCCCGGAGATCGTGTTGAAGAGGGCGTTGGCTCGGAACAGCTCTCCTTCGGAAACCAATCGAGGGATCAGAGCGGTATCCGCGGTCCAAGTGAAATCCCAGACCAAGGAGATTCCCGCCACGAGAGTCAGGAGGACCGGAACGCTCAGGTGCCCGCTCTGAAGGCCCAGCCCGATGGCGAAGGCGAACAGCGCCTGTAGAGCGTACCCTACGAGGAGGACCGTTCGAAGGTTCCGGGCCCGGTCGACCGTCGGTCCGGCGATGAAGGTGACCGAATAGGCCCCGAACTCGACTAGGATCACGAGCCCGGCGATCGCGAGGCTGTGGGAGATCCGGTACGAGAGGAGCAGGACGGAGATCTCGTAGACGGCGTAGCCGCCCCACGCAAGCCCGGACGAGGTCAGTCCGAGGGCGAAACGCCGGTTCCGGAACAGATCGAGATACCCGCGGTCGGTCTCGGCCATCGTGCCCCCAGCGCCCCCGAGAGAAAAGGTGACTGGGACACATCGCGACGGGGAACGTTCAAGTAAGCCCCAACCTGTCCGTGTGCCGGTATCACATGCCCTTTGGGAAATCCAGTCCTCGCACTTCCGAGTTCGACGGCGCTCCGCTCGCCGAAGGAACGCAGCTAGTCGACCGAATCGCGAGCGAGCTCGACCTCCTGTCCCGGAACGTCGAGATTCTCGAGCGCTTGGGCGACAAGAACCCCCTCGGGATCATCCGCCTCAGCGAGGCGTTACGCCTCCCGATCCACAAGGTGCGCTATTCGTTGCATCTGCTGGAGCGGGAGGGGGTGATACAGCCGTCAGCCGAGGGGGCGATGCTGACCGACAAGGCCCGCCAGTTCTGGATCCAGCTCGACGAATCGCTCGACCGGATGTCTACGCTCGTCCAGCAACTGAAGCAGAAGGCGAGCGCGCACCAGGGAAAATCGTCCTCCGGTCCGAAAGGCTATTAGACGGTTCGTCGGTCGGCGCCGCCGGTGCCGCCGTAGCTCAGCGGTAGAGCGATCGGCTGTTAACCGAAAGGTCAGCGGTTCAAACGGTCGGGCGCGGGTGCGCCCGAGCTGAAAATCCGCTCGGCGGCGCCTTCCGACCCGGGTGGGCCCGTAGCTTAGCCCGGCTCAGAGCGACCGGCTCATAACCGGTCGGTCGGCGGTTCAAATCCGCCCGGGCCCATTCTTGCGGCGGGGAGGGGGCATCCCCCCTCAGCGAACCTCGGGCCCGGGGAGGCCCCCGGAATTTGGTTCGTGGCTGGGAGAGGATTGGCGCCGAGAAATTCCACGTTATGATTTATTTTTAGTATTCTAAATTACGGCTTACTGTTTGTTTTAGTATACTAAATTAAACAGCGCTTAAGTAGCTCCGTCCCTCTGCCCTCACCCATGTGCGCGGATGTGCGAACCCCGCTAGGTCCCGAGCTGTCCCTGATCACCCAGCAGCAATCTCCCTCCCGTCGCAATGCGGTGGTGATGGCCGTGATGGAGGAGGATTTTGGGCGGTGGGCGGAGGTGTGGGCCCTGCCCCCGGAACCGATCCTGCCGACGCGCCAGTCGACCCCGTCGGCAAGCCCCCGGTCCTTCTGGAGACGCTTGCTCGGAAGAAGCGAATGGCGCCGATCTCCTCGCGCTACCAGTGCCCGCTCCGGAGCCACGGAGCGCCTTGCGGCCGAGTGCCCCGACGCGGGCCATCTCCTTTGACGGGGGCTGGCCCCGCCGGCCCCTCGGGCCCTGGACGATCTTCAGTGGCGGGCGAGGCTTTTCCGATGAATCGCCTCTTCGAGGGCGTCGGTGCCCCGTTCCCCACGACCCGGCCGCGCGCGAACGGACGGCTGGACCCAGAGTCGCGTCCCGCTGACCACCGCTTCAAGTTCCTGCCCGTCCACCCATCCCAATTCGCGCACGCTCTTGGGCGGTACCGACAGAACCCACCGGTAGTACACAGTCCCCTCGTGGACCCGGTTGATCACCTTGTGGAGTCGCACGACCTTCTCACTTCCACCGAGTTAGCGTTTTCAGCTTTAGGATGCTAAATCGCCCGTCATTTAAATAGGTCTCTATTCCGTGCCCCTCGCCATGCTCCCGGAGTACCCGGAGTCTCTCAGGCGGGAGCTCGCGCGGATCATGCTGCACCAGTCTCTCCGCATGAAGCGGGGAGAGAACGTGATCGTCGACACCTGGAGCGGCACCCTTCCGTGGGCCGAGAGTGTCGTACTCGAGGCCCGCATCCTGGGAGCGCGTCCCATCCTGTTGGTTGAGGACGAAGCCACCTACTGGAAGAGCGTCGACGAAGCTCCAACGCCGAACGTGGGGCAAGTCGGGAGCCACGAATGGGCGGCGCTCAAGGAATCAGACGCCTACGTGTACTTCTACGGGCCGATGGACGCCGCCCGGGAGGAGACACAGCCCCCGAGCCTCCAGCATCGGCTCCAAGCCATCGACCACGAGTGGTTCCGTCTGATCGAGAAGCACGGCGTGCGATGCGTGCGTTTCGACCTAGGTCGAACGAGCGAGCTCTGGGCCCGCCGGTACGGTGTGGACCTCGACCGCTGGCGGCGCGAACTCATCGAGGGGTCGACCGTCGATCCTCGGTCCCTTCAGAAGGACGGAACGCGCGTTGCCGACGTCCTTCGCCGAGGAAGGGCGGTGAGCATCTCTCACTCCAATGGAACCGATCTCCGGCTGCGCCTCGCTCGGCGGAAACCCACGGTCGACGATGGGGTCATCGACGAGGGGGACGTCCGCGCCGGCAACGTGTGGACGACGCTGCCGAGTGGTGTGGCCACGGTGGCCGTAGACGAGACATATGCCGAGGGGAGGTTCGTCGCCGACACCCCCGGGGTGATGTTCTACCAGGGCCGCGACAGCCCACTGTCGGCAGGAACGTGGACCTTCCGCCGGGGTCGGCTCGCCGAGTACTCGTTCGGATCGGGAAGCGAGGAGTTCCTTCGCCTGTTCCCGAAGTTGAGCGCTGGGAAGGACCGTCCCGGGCTCCTGTCGGTCGGACTGAACCCCCACACCTCGGCCATCCCCCTGCTGTTCGATCAGGAACGCGGCAAGGTCACGATCGCTATTGGCCACAACTCTCACCACGGCGGGGCCACCCGTACGCCGCATTTCTCGGCCTATCAGTCTCTCGGCGGAGCGACCCTCGAGGTCGACGGCAAGATCGTGGTCGACGCCGGCGAGCTCCCCTAGCGGCAACCTCTGTCCACTCCTGGCACGTGCGTGGGGCCGGGAATCCTCGGACATTACCGGTCTGCCGCAACATGAAATAGAGGGAGGCCGGTTAACCGTCATCGGGGGACCGGCGTGGACGTGGTCTTCGGCTCGCTGAGAGAGCCATCGAACCGGCTCCATGAGGTCCGGGTGTCCGAGACTCCCACCCCGGACCCCGAGGTCTGCCGGTGTGGAACTCGGATCCCGTCCGGGGGCATAGTCGTCCGGGTACAGCACCTACCCGCCGCTGCCGAGGAGCTGTTCCGGGACCGGCCCTTCTGTTCCGGTCGGTGCCTCCGAGCCTTCTGCCTCGAGTCCCTCGAGACGCTGGACGGCCTCGACACCCCCCAGTCGGAGGCGATCGTGAGCGACCTCCACGAGTTCTATCGCGGGGTGGCGCAGGCCTTCGCGCAGATCCTGTAGGGTGGATGTCCCAGACCTCGGGACCCGGTGAGCCTAGGTGAAGTCCTCTCCGCGGAACAGGAAGTACCCCGCGATGGTGCCGAGCACGGCGTAGATCAGCATGATGGCGATCCCTTCCGGGATCGTGGCGTTGTAGGTCGTTACCGTGAGGTGGAAGCGTCCCATCCTGATCATCGTCGAGGTGAAGTGGGCCGGGAACGGGACCGTGAGCACGTTGCTGATGATGCCGCCGGCGTAGACGATGCTGAACCAGGGCTCGTAGTGCGCCAGATCGGTCACGACCTCGTCGATGATGGTGAATCCGAACAGGAGCAGCACGAGGGTCACGATGATCGACAGCGCGCCGCTCTTGAACAGCGAGCTGAACATGAATGTGAATCCGAGCGCACCGAGGAGATAGATCAGCGTGAAGCTGACCGACTCCCAGAACTGAACCGGCGGGATGCCGGTGTAGTACCACCCGTTCGCGACCGTGACCGCCACGTAGAAGAAGATGACCGCGGCGCTCGCAAGGAACGCGGCGATCATCTTGCCCAGGAAGACCGACGAGCGCCGGACGGGGTGCCCGAAGAGGAAGTAGCCGGTTTTGTTCTGGAACTCGCCCGAGATCGCATCCCCACCGAACAGCGCGGCGCAGAGCGCGACCAGGAACGTGATGACCGTCCACCAGGTCCCGTAGAACGCGAGCCCGTTGACAAGAAGCGCCGGGGGCCGATAGTAGGCCGTGACGCCGGTCAGCGCGCCGAGAATGATGACCGTGATGAGAAGAAGGATGGTGAACCGGAGCGACCGGACGTAGTTGATGAGCTCATACTTGGTCACGCGGGTCATCTGGACGACGTCGGTCGGCAGCGGGGGCCGCGTCACCGGGGCCGGCGCGTTCACGGTCGCCACGGCGCTCAGTACCCTCCCTTGATCAGGTTGAGATAGGCGTCCTCGAGGCGCGCCATCCCCGACGACGGCTTGTAGCTGATGATCCCGATGTGGGCGGCGACGAGCTGCTCGAGCAGCCGCTGCTGCATCGGGAGCCCTCCGCTGAATCGGATGAGGAAGGTGCGGGCATCGACGTGCTCGACGCGGTCCACGCCCGGGATCGTCTGGATCTTCTCCTGAACCCCCGTGAGGTCCGAGCTCGCGAGGTCGATCTCGACCGCGGCGCCTTGTCCGCTCACCCGTTGGACCACGGACTCGATCGTGTCGTAAATCAGGAGCCGACCCTGGTCGATCATGGCGACCTCGTCACAGAAGTCCGCCACCTCGCCGAGCAGGTGGGAGCTCATGAAAATCAGCTTCTGCTGCTTCTTGAGCTCGAGGATGATGGTCCGGACCTCGGCCATGCCCCGGGGGTCGAGGCCGGTCGAGGGCTCATCGAGGATCAGGATGTCCGGGTCGGACATCAGGGACGCCGCGATGTTGACGCGCTGCTTCATTCCCTTCGAGAACTTGCCGGTGCGCTTGTCGACCCAGTCGGTCATGCGGACCTGGTCGAGGACGGACCGGATGCGGCCCGGCGTTTCGGAGGCCGGAATGCCGTGCAGCTCCGCGATGTACGACAGCGCCTCTCGCGGCGTCAGCGCCGGATAGATCTCGGGCGACTCGATGAGGACGCCGCAGGGATAGAGCGCCTGCTTCTTCTCAGCTTGAACGTCGATCCCGTTGATGCGGGCGCTCCCCGAGCTGGGGTGGACCATCCCGGTGAGCATCTTGAGCGTGGTCGTTTTCCCCGCGCCGTTGGGGCCCAGAAAGCCGACGCACTTCGTGCCGCGGAAGGAGAGGGTCAGGTTGCTAACCGCAGTGAAGCTCCCGAAGTTCTTCGTGAGGTTCGAGGTATCGATCGAGAGGTCGGACATGGTGCCGCGGCGGAGAAGCTCCGGTTGATGGTCCCCGCGGGCCCCCTGTCCATATTAGGTCTACCGGTCCGACGGCTCCAACTTGAGGCGCCTGCGGAACGCCGACACGGCCTCGAGGAGCTCGAGGCCCTTGGCGACCCCTTGGCTGCCCTCCGGAACATTCCGGTCGCGGAAGAACTCGCGGACCTCCGCTTCGCGACCGAGCCCCAGCCGAGGCAGGATGGTTTCGAGCAGATCGCCCGTCCGGCCCGTGCCCCGGAAGTTTTCGGCGAACGTGTCGAGGTTGCGACGGAGCCAATCCCACCCCGCGGCGCGGGCCTCGACGTTCCGGGACGCGCCCGCGATCGCTGCCGGGATGAGGGGGAGCAGGATCTCCCGGCGTTCCGCCATGGTCAGGATGCGGTCCACGAGGGCAGGGTCCGACGCTGCGGTCAGCGCGCCCACCAGTCGGAACTTCTCGTCCTCGGAGGTCGCGGAACGGAATCGACGCAGCGCGATCTCGAACTCGGCCGCTCCGCCCGTGCGGACGAAAGCGATGGCAATCGCGTCGCGGGCCTCCGGGTTCACGCGGTCGTACTCCGGGTAGCGCGTGGCGATGCGGCGAGCAAACTCCAGATCTACCCAGACCCGGTGGGCGAGCAAGGTTTCGCGAAGGGCGCCGTTGGTTGCCGGTTCTCCCGGGACCGGTTCCACGCCCAGGCGATCGGTTTGGACCTGGAGAAATCTCCGGTAGCCCTCGATGAATTGGGGATGGTCATAGAGGGTCGACCGGAGCACGGCGCCACTGCCCCCGAACTGCGAGACCACCGCGAAGTGGGTCGCGGACTCGCCGACGCGCAGGAAGGCCAGGTATTGATCGAGATCGAGGTCTCCGGACTGGAGCAGCGGCGACAGGTCGTGGACCAACGCCCATTGATCGAGTGCGGAGAGGGTCGGGAGTCGGCTTCGGAGCTGGTCGAGGGTGTGCATGTCGTAAAGCACCCGATAGAACCCGCTCGCGTCGACGTTGAGGAACGGTGGCTCGTCGGTCGTGAGCGCAATCTCGGTGTGGGGCTCCTCGAACAGTAGCCGGCGTTCCTGTCCATCGATGCGGGCCACGACCGGTACCGGCCACGATTCCTCGGTATGCCGGCCGTTGAGGAAGAACCGGCGCTGGTCGATCGTGAGCTTGTGCCCGATGACGCGAGCGACCAACATCGGAAGGCCGGGTCGGGAGATCCACTCGTTCAGGACCCGACGCACAGGGCTCTGCGAGGCCTCCTCGAGCGCCGTCCAGAGGTCGTCGTGGGAGGCGTTGGCGTACTGGAACCGCTCGAGGTAGGTGCTGAGTCCCTTCCGGAACGTCTCTTCCCCGAGGTAGCGTTCCAGCATCCGGAGCACGCTCGCTCCCTTGCCGTAACTGATCTCGTCGAAGATCTGGTTGATCTCGTCCGCGTTCTCGACCGGCTGGAAGATCGGATGGGTGTTCTGGAGGGAATCCCCTTTGAAGGCCGGGGCGCTCCACCGGGGGAGGAAATCGCTCCAGCTATCGAATTCCGGGAAGGTCCGGTCAAGGATCCGGTAGCTCATGAACGTCGCGAACGACTCGTTGAGCCAGATGTCGCTCCACCAGTTCATCGTCACCAGGTTGCCGAACCACATGTGTGCCATTTCGTGGGCCGTGGTCTCGGCGATGCCCCGGCGACGGAGCGTGCTCGTGTTCGCGTCGGCGAGGAGCGCCATCTCGGAGAACGCGATGGCACCCCAGTTCTCCATCGCGCCGGCCCAGAACTCGGGAACGGCCACGAGGTCGAGCTTCGGCAGCGGGTACGGGATGCCGTAGTACCGCTCGAACTCCGGCAGCAGCTTCTGCGCAACTCCGAGGGCGTACGCGCCAGAGGCGCCCCGGCCCGGGGGTGTGTAGGCCGCCAGCTGAACTCGGCCCGCCTGGCTCCGGACGGTATCGAACTGTCCGATGCCGAGGTAGAGCAGGTACGTCGACATCCGCGGGGTGGGGTCGAACCGGGTGGTCCGAAGGCCGTCCGCCTCCGTGCTCGACTGCGCGGGCGTGTTGAAGATCACCTGAAGGTCGCGGGGGGCCGTCACGGACACATGGAACACGGCCTTCCGGTCCGGGCGGTCGAGGCACGGCAGGAGTCG
>JASHQC010000007.1 GCA_030037735.1 Thermoplasmata archaeon | reverse complement strand
GGCCTCCCTACCGCTCGAACCCTCGTCATGAGCCGCCGCCGCGAGCGCAGCCCAAAGTCCGGGCGCGGTCGCCGGATGGCGACGTACCTCGAGGTTCGATACTCCAAGCGCCTCTCCGTACGTCCACTCGGTCTCGGGAGGGAACGATCCGACCAGGTGCACGCGCTCGAGTCCCCGAGCTCCCTTGGGTTGGATCTGTCGTCCCAGTTGTTGGAGGGCCCCAAGGCCGAGCGTAAAGGTGTCCTCGTCGGGTCCCTCGACGCGGTGGGTGGCCCACTGCCAGACCGGCCGGACGAGGCTGGCGGAGAGTATCGACCGAGCCATGGGTCATCCTGCTGAGAATACGTGCACGGCGGCCGTCGCGCCGGACCCGCCCACGTTGTGGGTCAGGGCCCGCTGGGCCCCCCTGACCTGACGAGCGCCGGCCTGACCGCGCAGCTGTAGGAACACTTCGTAGGCCTGGCTGACTCCCGTCGCTCCGATCGGATGCCCCTTTGCCTTTAGACCGCCATCCGGATTGACCGGCAAGCGGCCTCCGAGTCGCGTGGCGCCGGAAAGGGTCAGCCGGCCGGCGCTGCCGCGCGGCGCGATGCGGAGGTCCTCGAGCGCAAGGAGCTCGGCGATGGTGAAGCAGTCGTGCACTTCGAGGAGGTCCAGCCGCTTCCGGTCGAAGGGAGCGTTCCGGAACGCTTCGTCGGCGGCTTGCCGTGAGGCGTCCAGTCGAGTTAGGTTTTCTCGTTCCTGGACCGCCAAGTGGTCGGATCCCGCGCCGCTACCGACGACGTAGACCGGTGTATCCGTCCACTGCCGGGCCCGGTCGGTGCGAGCGACCAGAAGAGCGGCCGCCCCGTCAGAGACCGGACAACAATCATACAGGCCCAGCGGCGCGGCCACCATGGGACCGGAATTCGCCTGCTCGCGCGTAATCAGTTTCTGAAAGTGGGCGTTCGGGTTGAGCGCACCGTGGGCGTGGTTCTTCACCGCCACGGCGGATAACGCTTCCCGCACTGGCCCGTACTCGGATTCGTAGCGGGCAGCCATAAGGCCGTAGACTCCCGCAAAGGTGAGCCCGGCCAAACGCTCCCATTCCGTGTCGCCCGAAACGCCCAGCCAGTACCGACGCCGTGCGTTGGAGACGTCGGTCATCTTCTCGAGGCCCACGACCAGGACGAGGTTCCGTCGACCAGAGGAAACCGCGTCGACCGCGAGCCGCAGCGCGAATCCGCCCGAGGCGCAGGCGTTCTCCACGCGCACAGTCGAAACGCCCGGGCGACCGGCCTCTTCCGCGGCAATGGCGGAGGAGTTCCCGAGTTGCCAACCGGAGAACCCCAGGGTGGCTAGGTAAACCTCTTCAATCGCCTCGCGGTCAAGACCTCGGTCCACGTTCGCAACGGCTGTGTCGATGGCCTCCCGAAGGAGCCGGCGCGGCCCCTCCGTGAGGGCTCCGAACCTCGTGTGCCCGGCCCCGATAATGGCGGCTCGTGGCGCGCGACCCGTCGAGGGCGTCGTGAACCAATCCTCATATCACGCGAACTCATGCGCGCTATAAAGCCCGAGGAGTTGACGGCCAACGGAGCAGGGTCCCTACGTCATCGGTGTGACGGGCGCGAGCGGCGCGCCAATCGCGGCCCGAGTTCTAGAGACGTTGGATCGCCTCAGGCTGGACCATGCGGTCATCCTTTCCGCGGGCGCGGCGAGTGTGATCCGGGAGGAATTGGGGGTGGAACCGGAGACGCTCTTGAAGGGGTCCGCGACCACGGTATACGCTGACACTGACTTTGGCGCTCCGATTGCGAGCGGTTCGCGTCGGACGCGTGGGATGGCGGTAGTGCCCTGTTCCACCAACACCCTCGCGAAGATTGCGCTCGGCCTCGGCGACACGCTCCTTACGCGGGCCGCTCATGTGCACCTCAAGGAGCATCGTCGTCTGGTCCTCGTTCCTCGAGAGACGCCGCTCAGCGCCATCGACCTACGCCACATGACCCGCCTCGCGGAGCTGGGCGTGGTCATCTTGCCAGCGTCTCCCCCGTACTACCTCCATCCCCAGGGGGTGGGAGACCTCGTCGACTACTTGGCCGGCAAGACATTGGACCATCTGGGGATACCCCACCAGCTCTATCGCGGGTGGCGGGAGGGGGAAACATGAGCCCCGGGGGACGCTCGAGGAACACCGGTCCGCACCGAGCCTCGCGCACGTCGCAGTGGCCATTCATCGGAATTGTCGTGCTCCTCATCGCGCTGATCATCTTGACGCCAAACCTCTTCTCATCGGGCTCGGCGGGCCTCCAAACCCGAGCCCAGCTTATCGTCGAGCGGGCGTCGACCAGCGGGAATACGAGCTTCTATGTCGAGAGCATTGGAACGTCCACCTTGTACCAGTCGATTGCGGTCGGCTTTGCACCAATGCCCGCTTGGCCATACTCAGGGACGGGGACTGGTATCGAGAATTGGACCTGGACCAACGAAACGGATACCTTGGCCCTGGTCGCGACCAGCGCCGCCAATCCCGTGGCGGTTGACGTCGCGGTGATCTACGCCGTCCCGTCGTCGGGGGTCACGACCGAGTACATCGGGATGTACGGGTTCTATCTCAATGCCACCACGCTCACGTTGGATGCAGTGAACCTCCTCCCCGGCGCCGCCGCGCCGCCGGCCTCCACCCCGCTCGCCGATCTACCGATTTTCCTCACGCTGGCGATCTCGACGCCAACGGGGCCGACACAATGAGACGGCCCCCGACGTTCCTCCTGTTCTGGACCGTCGTCATCGCGGCGCTGCTCTTCGTCGAGGTCGCGGAACTCACCCGCCTCTTCACGATTCCGTTCCTCAACGCGATCTCCGACCCCGTCACCTTCGCGCTGGCGCTGGTCTTCGTGACGATCGTCGCGCTGGTCGGAGCGATCTTTATCGGAAT
>JASHQC010000077.1 GCA_030037735.1 Thermoplasmata archaeon | reverse complement strand
GAACAAGATGACCCGGCGCGTCCAGTCGCTCACCGAGATCGTCGGGCTGGACCCGGAGACGAACGAGTTGATCACCAACTCGGTCTACTGGTGGAACCCCTCCGACGACACGTTCCTCTACAGCGGGCACTCGTACATCTACGAGCGCGTGGCGGTCTCCAAGAACTGGACGATGAAGGAGATGGAGCGCGAGGTCCGGCGACGGGTCGAGATGCTCGAGTTCCTCAAGTGGAAGGATTCGCTCGCGACCCGGCAGCAGCCGTTCACGCACCGGGACGTGGGCCGCTTGGTCGCCTCGTACTACAAGGACCCGGCGAACGCCGTCGCCGAGGCCCGCGCCGAGCTGGAGCGGTTCAAGGCCACCCAAAAGGCCCCGGCCCCGGCGGCATAAAGCGCCCGTCCGTTTCGCCTCCGGACGCGGAGGCTTTCCCCACGTCATCCGACGGACCGACCCCGTTCGCGAAGTTCGGGAGCGCCGGCGCTCCCCCGATCGAACTGTGGGCCGAGGACTGCCTCGAGGGTTTGCCGCGTCGGGTCGGTGCCGGCCAGGCCGACGTGATCGTGACCTCCCCGCCGTATAACCGGGGAGTGGAGTACGGTCGGTACAACGACCGCCGGCCCCGGGCGGAGTATCTGGCCTGGATCGGGCGGGTCGCGGAGGCGGTTCGGACGGCTCTCTCCCCCGGCGGGTCGTTCTTCCTGAACGTCGGGGGCTCTCCGACGGACCCGTGGCTCCCCCTCGATGTGGCCCAGGAGGTGCGGCAGCAGCTCGTCCTGCAGAACGTAATCCACTGGGTGAAATCGATCGCCATCGAGCGCGCGCTCGCCGGCCGCACTCCCCACTTGACGGGTGACATCGCCGTGGGACACTACAAGCCGGTGCCCTCGCGCCGCTTCCTTCACGGTGCGCAGGAGTACGTGTTCCACTTCACCCACCGGGGCGACGTGCCGCTCGACCGACTCGCGATCGGCGTTCCGTACCAGGACAAGAGCAACGTCGCTCGATGGCAGGGCGCGGGGATGGACCTTCGCTGCCGCGGGAACACCTGGTTCCTGCCCTACGCGACGATCCGACGCCGGGCGACCGACCGACCCCATCCGGCGACCTTTCCGCCCGAACTGCCCGAGCGGTGCTACCGGCTGCATGGAGTCTCGAGAATCCACCTGGCCGTGGACCCGTTTGTTGGTCTGGGTTCCTCGGCAGTGGCGGCGGTGCGGTTGGGGTTGCCGTTCATCGGCTTCGACGTCGACGAGGAGTACCTCGCAACGGCGGCGCGGCGCGTCGATGCCGCGATCTCTGCTCCGAAGCCGCCGCGCGTGTCGCGCGGCCGCAAGTCTCATCCGACCGGCCGTCGCCTGTAATACCAATGGAAACGCCATCGTCCGGGCCGAGCGCGCCGGTGGAAGGGCCCTCCGCCCCGGAGCCCGGACCAGAACGAGGAGATCGAGAGGTCCTCACGTTCCTGGCGCACGACGTATTGCCCGCCTTGGGAGACCGGGCGCCTCCGGCGCTTCGGGAAGCGGTTCGGCGCGCGGTCCGGGAACAGCGCCTTACTCCACTGGAGAGGTTGAGCGGCCGACACCGGCACGAACTGCTCCTCGCCGTCGAACGGGTGTGTGAGACCCGTCGGCATCCGTCGCCCAAAGTACTGGTCCGGCTCACCACAGTGATCTCCGCGACGCCGGCCCTGCCGGATCTGGTCGAGGTCGCCGCCACGCGTCCTGCGAGGTGACCGATCCTCAGGCCCGCTCGAGCGTGGCCGTGAGACAATGTGCGCCGCCGAACGCTCCGGTGAGGTTCTCGAGGCCGATCCGGACCGATTGAAGGCCCGCGTCCCGGGCTTCCGAGGTACGGGGGAAGAACCGGTCCTCGGCGCGCAGCTCGGTGAATTCCCGGGCCGCCCGTAGATAGAGTCGGTGGTAGCGGCCCGGCATGCGTTCCGCTACTTGGCGGAGGTTGGCGAGGACGCGTTCCGCATTCCGTGCCACGTCGGGCACGACAATCACCCGGTCCCGGATCGTGAGGAAATTGGTGGCGTAGCAGAGCTGTTCGAGGGTCGATATCGGGATGATGCGGAATCCGTGATCGGCCTCCAGGTAGGAGAGCAACGTCGTTTCCCGGAGGAGATGGTACGTCTGCGAGTCCCGGACGTAAACCTCGACACGGGCTATGGAGAGCATCTCGCGGTGCCCGACGGCAACCCCTTCGGCCGGAAAATTGAGGTACGTGTCGAGGTGCATATTGACCATCGGGTCGGGCCGGTCGAGCAGTGGATGCCTCGGCTGGTGGACGACAGCGACTTCCGGGAAACCGAGGCCCTTCTCCATCAGCTCCCGGACACCCGTGGAGTTGGACCGGTCCCCGGTTCCGACGAGGGCAAACGGGCCGGCGGGCAGGAAATCTCCTCCCTCGAAGGTGCCCCGGTCGATCTCCGCGACGGGAGATTCCCCGGAGGCCCGCCAGACGAAGGAGGTGATCTCCGACTCCCGGCGACGCTGGGGCTTCGCCAGTCGACCCATCACGATCCCCCGGTCCGTGACGGCCTGCTGGTCCCGCATGAAGAACAGGTTGGTGAGAGGGACCCGCAGCGTCGTGTACGAGGCGACCGACCGAGAGCCATGTCGCCGTTCGAACCGCAGGGCGGGCGCGAGGGTCAGGATCTGGATGAGCTGCTCCCCGTCGAGTCGCTTGACGGTGTCCAGAAACCGGGTCCGGGCGGCGGTCGCCCCCGGGCCGGTGAAGCCGATCGTGTCGACGACCCGCCGCTGGAGTTCCGCCGCCACGTTGGGGCTGCGGCCGGCGGCTTGGAGCAGGAGCTGGTCAAGATCGTCGACGTGAACGCCGAAGCCGGACCGCAGCGTATCGACGAGTTCCTCGTGCTCGCGCCGGGCCCGGGAGAGGCTAAAGACCCGCTCGTAGAGGCTGGCATACGGCTCGAGCAGGCCGAAGAACGCCTCCATCCGCGGAGGCCGCATGACGACCCGCCGGAGCGGGTCCCACTCAGCTACGGTGTGGGCCGGAATCTACCCCCCTCCGGAGGGAGGGGGAGGCTCGCCGGAGGTGGATAAAGGGCTCGGAACAGGACGGCGGCTAGGGGGGAGGGTCTTTCGCCCCCGGCTTGGACCATTCCTTGATCGGGGTCCGGCGGACGCCGGCCAACGACGCGAAGGCGTTCTTGGTGCCTTCCTTGGTGGCATGCCCCGCGGCGTGAAGCGCCTCCGCCGTAGCGGCGCCGGCCCGGGCCGCGCCCGATGCGATGGCGTTACCGGCGCTCGTGAGGCCGCCGGCCACCTGACCGGGGAGTCGGCGTATCTCGGCCCCGATCGAGCGGCCGAGTGCCGCGAAGTCGTCCTCGATGTCTTCCATCGCGTACTTCGCTTCTTTCGCCGTCAGGGTCCCCAGTCGGGAGATCTTGTCGTCGAGATTCTCGAACTCGATGGCGAAGTCGTGGCCGAGGCCGCGCGTCGCGCGGCGCAGTTCCTTCAGGTGCTGGCGTAGTTGGGCTTGCTGAGAAGTCTCCATGGACCGCTCCGGTCGGACGTGCGTGCGACTCCATTGGATAAATGTAGAGGGTTGCAGTCGCACACCGTGACGGCCGAGAGAATCTACCCGCCCATCCGGCGGTCCCGACGCCGCCGTTTCGCGCCCCTCGTCCCACCGGCTGGGGTGGGCATGACCGGCGCCGGCCCGGTTTCCGGCGCCGCGCGTCGGGTCTGTTCTTTTCCGCTGGCCCAGCGAACGAGCAGCTCGATCCCGAGGCGCTGCGGCTCCGTCACGACAAGTTCGCCATTGAGCTGACGCGTCAGCAGCCGGGCCGCCTTCTCGTACTCCGGGTTCTGGGACTTGATCAGCACCATCGTGCACCGGAACGGCTTGACCGACGTCAGTTCCTGGGCCCGGCCCAGGGCGTACTCCATCGCCTTGTCGAGGTTGCCGCTCTTGATCCGGCCCTCGGGGTCGGTAAAGGCTTCCGGCAGCCCGTCGGTCACCAGGAACAGCTCCTTCCGATTCGCCCGAGAAGAGCGGAGCAGCAGGAAGGCCGTTCGCAGGGCTTCCCCGGTATTGGTGAAGGACCCCGGCGGTGTTTCCCACAGCTGGACCAGGTCCAGGAGACGCACCTCGTTATCGAACGCGATCACGTCGATCGTGGCATCCGGATATCGACGGCGTACCGCCACATAGAGGGCCAGGAGGGCCTTCTTGGCGGCCGGGAGTTTCTCTCCTTCCCCCATGCTGCCGGACTTGTCTAGAGCGAGGACGATGTGCACCCGCTCGGCGAGGATTTCCCGGAAGACGTAGCTCGTGGATTCATCGATGTGTCGCGAGCCGGTTTGGCGAGCGGCCAGGATCGAGGACGGAATGTCCAGGTGGGCGACCTCGTCCGGAATCCGCAATCGGGCCTTCTCGTAGACCCCCGTCGAGGCGCCGCCCTTGAGGCTCATCCGTACATCGCCCGGCAGGGACCGGCTCTCCGCTTCGAGGACGAGCTTCGCGAACCGCTCCACCAAGGAGTAGGTGATCTGGAGCTGGCCGCCCTGTTCGCTAACGAGACCCCGTTCCGAGAGCTCCCGACGCAAACGCTTCTCCTCGGCTTCGCGGGCCCACTGGTCGGCCTCCCGCTGGGCGCGCCGTTCCGCCTCCTTCCGCTCCTCCTCGAGCCGCCGGCGCTGAGCCTCCGCCTCCTTCCGCTTCGCCTCCGCTTCTCGGGCGAGGGTGCGTTCCCGCTCAGAGATGTCACGGGTCACGCTCGTCTCCAGTTCCTCCTGCTGGCGCGGCGTGAGCCGGGCCAGCGCCTCGGAGAGCTCGGAGGGGGTCAGGGCCCGGCCCACCGGCAGGAGCGTGGCGATCGGAACGGTGCGCTCCGTCCGAGGCTCGGCCTCTAGTTTCGACCGGCGGCGGAACAGGTTACGGAAGAACGCCGCGATGCGCGCGAAGAACGCCCGGATCCGCTCCCAAAGGGTGGGAGGCGGCGGAGGTTGCATCCAGGAGGCGGTCGGAAGCAGCAGCGCGTGCTGGACCTCGTCCAGCAGCGCACTGTCCAGGCCGGCTCCCAGGTGGATCTGTCGCGCCTCGGCGAGACGGGCCTCGAGGGCCTGCATTTCGCGATCGAGCTCGTCGGCCCGGGCCTTCCGGTCCAACTCGAGCTCGTGGCTACGTCGGTCGTACTCGTCGAGGATGCGGGAAACCCGGGAGGAGGCTTGGCGTTTCAGGAGCTCCCGAAGCCGAGCGATCCGTCGGGCGAGTTCGGAGTTCTCGCCGGCTTCTCGCTCGATGAGGTTCTTGACGCCACCGGGGCCGTGCTCCGCGAGCGCCTCGATGACCGCCGCGCTGTCGATGGCGGAGAGCAGATCGTCGCTCTCGACGTCCTCGGCGACCTGGGAGCAATCCGGGAGCGGAACGGACTCAGCCGGCGGCGACGTCATCCGTCGGCTCCTCGGCGCAGCTGAAGAGCGAGTACTTCTCAACGAGACCGAACTCGGCGACGGCCGCCGCCCACGGTCCGATCGCGGACGGAGGGTGCTCGCGCTCCTGAACGTACGTCACGAAGGTGTGGAACCGGGGGAACAGGTCGGGCTTGCCCTTCGTCTCGGCCTGGAGGGTCGCGTCGGGGAGCAACCGGCGCCCCTCACTGACGAACCCCTGACCCTCGTCGTCCTTCGACTTGAGGATGTCCCGGAAGTAGCGGCACCAGTAGACCTTCGAGCTGTCCTTCAACGAGATCTCCATGTGCTGGTCGAGGAACTCCTGGACTCGTCGCGCGTTTTGCTGGAAGGAGTCCCCGCTGCGCGCCCGGATCCGGCCGCGCATCGCGTGGAGCAAACCGGCCCGCAGGTCCTCCAGGGTCGGAAGGGCGTGCCCTCCGAGGGTACCATATGCTTCCGTGCGGGCGATCACGTCGAGGAGCGTGCGGTTCGATCCGACCTCCCCCAGGTCCGGGTCCTCTTCCGACATCCGGAGCCGCCAGGCCTCGATCAGGCGGACCCCCGCGTCCAGCAGGATCTCCGGCACATAGCCGGCTCCTGTCTCGGCGCGAAACCGGTCGACGATCTGTCGGTTCGCGGAGTGCCGCTTGTTGAAGCCGACGTGGACGCTGGTCAACCGGTCCGACAACGGGTCATTGATGTTGTCGAGGTCGGAGAGGTTTGAGGTGCAGACCGCCACGAAGAGCGCCGGAAAACTCTCGCGGGACTTGGAAGGGGTGACCGTGCCTTCCTGCAAGGACTGCAGGAGCACGTTCTGCGTACCCAGCGGCAATTTTCCTATTTCGTCCACGAGGAGGAGTCCTCGGTTCGCCTGAAGCAGCTTCCCGGGCTCGAGGACGAGCGGGCTCATCGGATCGCCGATCTCCTCGAGCTTTCGGAGATTGACGTTGCCCGTCAGGTGGTCCGGGAACACTTCGCTCGACCCCTGCAAACGAGCAAATCCATACCCCTCCCGGCGACGGGCTCGCAGAGCCGGCACCTTGCTCGCGTCGACGAGCGCCGGGTCGAACGAGGCCACCTCCCCGCCCGGGGAGAACCGACGGCGACAGATGGGACACGGCGGCTGCTGCTCCGCCGCCTCCTTGTTGACGAGGCTCAAGGGGTCGTCCCCTACCGGGCATCCGTCCACGACCCACACGTCTTTGGGAAACAGGCCCCAGAGTTCCTTCGCGAGCGAGGTCTTGCCGGCCCCGGAAGGGCCGAAGAAGAGAAGATGCGCGCCCGACACGAGGGCCGCCACAAGGTCCTCGTAGGTTTCCGTTGGGAGCACCGTGTGGGGGAACAGGGCGGCCACGGCCTCGGGGTGAGAGAACCCATGGCTCCGAGTCTCGGCAATCCGCCGCAGTATCTCTGCGCGAAACAGCTCGTTGGGGGTCTGGACGTGGGTCCCTTGGGAAAGAAGCTGCGCTGCCGTAGTCCGGGTGCCGATGGACGGGGCGGGCCGGGTACTAGCGGAGGCGGCAGCGGCCACGAGGCGGCCGAGCCCGGGCCGCTCTATTTAGGTTATGGGAACCGTGAGCGGATCCGGCGGAGGTCGCCCCTCACCGCCGAGAGCGCGGGCGGCGATTTTAAGTACGAATCCCCAGTGGGCCGCCCCACCTCGATGGCCGACAAGGAGTCCGCGACCAAGAAGCCGGCGCTGGCCCGCAGTGTCAAGGACAAGTGGCGGTCGAAGCGTTGGTACAAACTCAAGGCTCCGGGAATCTTCCAGCACGTGGACCTCGGAGAGACCGTCGCCACGGAGCCGGAACAACTGTCCCGGCGCACGATTGAAATCACGCTCTCCGAGCTGGGCGGCGGGGCCGATATCTCGAAGGCCCACATCAAGCTCCGTTTCCAGATCGAGCGAATCAGCGGAGAGAACGTCGCCGAGACCCGTTTCGTCGGTCACGACCTCACGTCGGACTACGTTCGTCGTCTCGCGCGCCGCAAGCGCTCCAAGATCGACGCGTCCCTGCTCGTCACCACCAAGGACGGCGTCCAGATGCGCCTCAAGCCGGTGGCCGTCGGGGAGCACCGGCTCCAATCCCGCCTCCGCAGCGAGCTAAGGAACACCCTGCGCCAGCTGCTCGTCGACGAGGCGGGAAAGCGCACCGCCGCCGACTTCGTCCGCGAGATGCTCCAGGGCGATCTGGGTAAGACCCTCTCTCAGGGGCTCCGAACGCTCTATCCTCTCAAGAAGATCGAAATCCGCCGGTCCGAGATTCTCGGCCCGATCGCCGACGAGGCCGCTCCCGCAGGCGCGGAGGTTCCTCCCGCCGAAACGGGACCGTCCGGACCCCGCGCTCCTGAGGCGCCTGCCGCCGAAGAGAGCGAGGTCTCGGCCGCGTGAGCCCCTTCTTCGATGGCGGCCGAGTCCCGGACCGCGCGGGGCACCGTCGGAGTGGCTCAGCCTGGCAGAGCACGGGACTCATAGAGCGGCCGGCCCCGGTTCGGTCGCTGGAGAGATCCTGGGGTCGGGGGTTCAAATCCCCCCTCCGACACTCCATTTTACTTCATATCCTTAGCAGGCTTACCGTCAGTGGATGAAAAACGGCCGGAGTCGCCCCCCGGACCCGTTCGCGGACATCCACGAGGTCGCCGGGAAGATCGACCGGTTGATCGACGAGCTCGAGTCGAACGCGCCGCTCGCGAACGAGCCGCTGCTGTCCATCGACGCCCGGAAGGCGATCCTCGCGTTCGTGAACAGCCAGCGCGCCCACGTAGGAGACCTACGCATCAAGACATACCTCTGGTGGCTCCCCCGGGTCGCCGCGCGCCTGGGACCGGAGTTCCTGCAGCCGACGCGTGAGACCCCGACGCACTTCCTGGAGAAGTTCCCCTCGAGCCAGTACGCAATGTGGACCCAGCAGAGCGCCTGGCACTGCGTCCGGAGGTACTGGCGATGGTCGTTCGAGCGCGAGGGCCGCGACCTTCCCAGCTGGCTCCGGCTCACGTTCCGCAAG
>JASHQC010000006.1 GCA_030037735.1 Thermoplasmata archaeon | reverse complement strand
GGCGCCGCGTTACCGACCCGACACAGCGTACCGTGCAACCTTCCGTCACGGGGAAGACCCGCCCAGGGTCCTCTCAAAGAAGCTGGCGACGATGCGTGCCGAGCGGAGCTTCTGCTCGATATCGTACGAGCCGTGGCCCTCTTCCCCCAGCTCGACGTATTCGAAATCCACGCCCTCCCGTCGTCCGAGGGCGAGCAGACGCTCTCGGTACCGCCGGGCTTGGTCGATGGGACAGCGTGGGTCATTGATCCCGTGGACGATGAGCAGCTTAGCCCGGAGGCGGTCGGCGAAGTAGATCGCGCTCCGGTCTTTCCAGAGATCTTTGTTCTCCGCCGGATTGCCCATCTGCTCGGCGAAGTAGTACTTGTAGTGCTCCCGGGATTCGTTGTACAGGAGATCGAGGTCGGTGATACCGACCCAGGCACAGGCGGCGTGCCAGAGATCGGGTTCCTTCACGGTGGCAATGTACGTCATGAAGCCGCCGAAGCTTCCGCCCCAGATCCCAATTCTCTTCGGGTCGACGTAGGGAAGTCTCGCGAGGTACTGGGTCCCGGCGACCACATCCTTGAAGTCTCCCCCGCCCCAGTCTTTCCGGTTCAGGTCCTGGAACTCCGCTCCATACCCCGTGCTCCCGCGGATGTTCGGTTGGAGGACGGCGAAACCCCGGCTGGCCATGTACTGGGCCAGAGTGTCAAAGTACCGGAAGAACTGGCCCGTCGGTCCGCCATGAACTTCGACCAGTGCGGGGTGGCCACGAGGAGTCGGATGGTGCGGGACGTACAGCAACGCTTCGATCCGCCGGCCGTCGAACGTCCGGTACCGGATCGTGCGAGGGCTCACGAAGAGGGAACGGTCCAGGGTGCCGTACGCGGCGGGCAGCAGAGGCTGGGGCGGTCGATGGGCGCTCAACCGCGTGAATTCGCCTCGCCGAACCGGGCTCTGATACCACGCGAGCACGCTCCGCCCGTCCGAGGAGAAGTCGGCGCTCATCACCACGCCGCCGTCCATCCTCAGGGTGCTCCCTCGGCGGTTCGATACGTCGTACGTTCGGCCGGCGAGGTTCACTCCGTCGAGATCGATAGCGAGCAACGAACGCCCATCCGGGGAGAAATGGACAGGAACCTCGTCGACCCGTCCCGCCCCCAACCAACGCACTTCCCCGGTCCCGAGCTCCAAGACGCCGGCGCGGTTCCGACCGCCCACGTCGGACACGATGGCGAGCCGCCGGCCGTCCGGGTGCCACGCCGCCACACCGTCCATCGATCCGACCCGGCCCCGATACACCCGCTGCGCATTCGACCCGTCGGCGTCCGAGATGTAGACGTCCTGATTACGCGGGTCATCGGTCTCGTTCGCCGAGTAGGCAATCCGCCGGCCGTCCGGACTCCAAGTCGCCGTTCCGAAGCCGAAGACGGAAACCGGCGAGGGGTAGTCAGTGAGCTGCTCGGGAGCCCCTCCGTCCGAGGGCACTCGCCACAGGTTGGATTGGGCCCGACCCCCCCGGCCCGCCAAGTTCGAGAAGAGGAGGATCCACCGGTTATCCGGACTGAATTCGGTCGGGTAGCTATCGGCGGGTCGGTCCGTAAGTTGGCGGACCGTGCCCGACTCTACGTCAATCCGGAACAGGTCGTTCCGCTCGTCTCCGCCGACATCCTTGATGAAGACGAGCGAGCGGTCCGCGCGGTCCCAGATCGGCATCCAGCGCAAGGAGCGGGGAACTTCCCCGTGGCTCAGCTGGCGAGCATCGTCGTGGTCGGTGGAGCGGACGTAGAGTTCGATCCGACCGGTGCCGTCCCAAAAATAGGCGAAGCGATCCCGCTGCCAGGAAAGTTTGGGAAATAAGAGGGACGGGAGACGGACCAGTGCCTCGAGGTCTAGTTTCCCCGTCGCCGGAGGCCCGCTTGGGCGGGCTGCCCGGCGGCCTCGCGACGTGGGTCTCCTCGACGGACGAGTCCGGCGTCCTCGCTGGTTTCTTGAGGTCGGCATGGAGGGAGCCGGTTAGGCCGACCCGTCTCATAAAACACGGCGATGGCTCGATGAAGCGACTCGAAACGGCGGGTCAGCCGGAAGAAGTTCCACTATGCGAGCGGACGCTCGGCTACGAGCAGCCCATCCTTCCACACCCGTGCAATGCGGTCCGGCTCGGCAAGTACGGCGATCCGTTTCAACGGGTTCTCCCGGACCACTATCAGGTCCGCGGCGTACCCCGCTCGCAACTGACCGGACCGCGGAGCCTTCGGGCCCAGCGTGCGCGGGCCGTTCGCGGTCGCCGCGTCGATCGCCCCGAGCGGCGTCATTCCACCGTCCTCGACCATCAACGGGAGCTCGTGACCGTTGCCTCCCCAGTAGACGGGCGATGCCTCGCTGGAACAGACCGTGTCCGTTCCCAGCGCGATGGGGACCTTTTTCCGCACGGCGAGGCGCATCGCCTGCCGATGCTGGTCCACCATCTTTCGCGCTTTCTCTAGCATGAATTCCGGAATTCCGGAGTCCTTACTGGCGGTGACCAATCGCGTCACGATCCAGCGGGTGGGTACGAGCATCGCCCCCTTCTCCAGCATGAGGTCCGCGCACTCGTCGTCGAGATATGTGCCGTGCTCGATTGTTTTCACGCCAGCCCGTAGGGCGGCCAGGATTCCGGCCCTCCCATGACAGTGCGCGGCCACGATGCGTTCCGCGCGGCCCGCCTCTTCGACGATCGCCCGCATCTCCTCGTCCGAGAATTGCTGGTGGATGGGGTTGTCCAGGTCGCTAAGTACGCCGCCCGAGGCGCAGATTTTGACCACCGGGGCTCCCAGCCGGAGGACCTTCCGGACGGCGGCTTGGCAGGCAGGGACCCCGTCGCACGGTCCGGGAAGCTCTTGCCGCCCCGCCATCAGATGAACGTACTCGAGCGGGTACGCATGGGAATCGCCGTGCCCCCCGGTGGGACTTAGCATCTTGCCGGCGCCGTAGATATGGGGGCCCACGATGGAACCGTCGTCCACCGCGCGAGCGAGGTAGACGCCGTGGCCGCCCAATTCCCGCACTGAGGTGAAGCCCGCCCGGAGGGCCTTTTCCGCGTCTCTCGCGGCCCGGACGATTCCCACCCAGGGCGACGTGTACACCAGCTCCTCCATGCTCAGGTTGCGTGTCCCCCAGAAGTGGCCGTGGGTCTCCCACAAGCCCGGAAGGACGGCCGGCGCCCCAATCGTGGTATCCGACGGCGAGGAGGCCGGCGCGTTTTCGATCGGCCCGGCGTAGGCGATGGTCGGCCCGTCGAACACGACACATCCGTTGGAGATCGGTTCGCCGGCGCCGGGAATCATTAGATCCGCCTCGATGCGAGTCGCCATGCGGCGAGCGACCCCCTCCTTCCGGTTATAGCTTCCGAACCTCCTCGATAGCGTACTATCGACCGAGAACGGCGTTGAAGAATCCCATCAGACAGTCCCGTGCCGAGAGCAGGAGAACGTGCCGGGAGCGGAGCCCCCGCGAGGCGATCTCCACCAGCCGTTTCACCCGGAAGTACACGGGGGGATGCGGATCGGGAGTCAGCCACCGCAGAAACCGGATAGGTGAGGACCGCTCTTCGCCGTAGAATTCGCGGAACGCGATGCTGGTCAATGCGGAAGCGAGTTCTCCTGCCTCTCCCAACACCATCGCCGAAAAGGTGTCCGCTCGGGTTTCGAGGACCTTTCCGAGCATGTAGACGATGGCCAGGACGAGGATGAAATAGGCGAACCCGAGGTAGGCAAGAACGGAAGGCCAGACGAAGACCGCGCCCAGGTAGAGGACGGCGGTCGTCGCCATGAGTATCACCGGGTCCCGTCCCCGGATGTGCCCGAGTTCGTGTCCAATAACGGCCTCCAACTGTTGGTCATCGAGCTCCTCCAGCGAGCCCGCGGTAATGACCATCGACGCGCGCCTCGGGGAAATTCCGGTGGCCGCCGCATTCGATATCGGAACCTCGGAGATCACCACCTTAGGAACGGGTAGGTCGAAGCGTTGGGCCGCTTTCGCGACGAGGTCGTAGACATCGCGCGACGTGACTTCGATATCTTCCGCGGAGCACCGCAAGCCCGCCCGCCCGAGGGCCTGTGCAATCTGGGGCCGGGCGTCTCCGCCGGTCGCGACCGCGGCCGCGACGGCGTCTTGCAGATCCGCTCGCAGGGCGGGCAGGGAGACCTTCAGAACGATCGGTCCACGAGTTCGAAGGTCTTGGTGGATCGCTACACCAACGACCGTGCTCCTCGGCCGCTCCGCCGACGTCACCACCGAGCCTACGCGGAGGGCGATCCGGTCCGCATAGTACAGCAATAGAAACTGCGCCCCGACCATCAGGACCAGGGCGTAGTACCCCAGGAACAGAACCGCCGGCAGGGTGAGGGCCAGCACCAGGAGGAAGGCGTTCGTCGAATTACCCGAGAAGATGCCGCGCAGAATGTCGCTCCCGGACCGTTGGGGCGTCTCCTTTTCGGCAGCCGGCCGCGGGTACGTCGGTACGGCCAGGTACAATGAAGACCGCTTTGCGAATTGCAGGAACGAGACGACGAAGGCCCGGATGTCCTCGGTGATTCGGGTAAGGCCGGCACGTTGAATATCATCCAACGGGTGGGAGCTGGAGAACTCGACCCGGACGTCGGTCGGCGTAATGATGAGATGGATATTCACCGGAACGTTGCCGGTGTAGGCCACCCGCCGGTCCGCCGGGGGAAGCTCTGTCGTCCAGTAGTACTCCGTTTGCCCCGCCACCGGGTCGGTCCAGGAGTGAAGCGGAGGTGAGCCGGCCGAGGAACGCGGAGCGAGGTAATGGGCCCGAAATGCGAGGGCCAGCGAATTCGCCACCGTGACGGACAGGCGCTCGGGGAACTCTACGGTCTCGAGTACAACCGGCGAACTCACGGATTCTATCACCCGTATGATAGACGCGGGACTGCGTGGGGGAAGAGGCGGAGCAATGGATTGACCAAGGGTCCGAGAGTACCCGGCTAAGCACTAGCTCCCGGATTCGGTATCTCGCGTTCCAAGAGAACGAAGTACGCGAAGCTCGCGGGGCGGAACACCAGGGCGGATCCGGTCGTTAGCGGGTTCACCAAGAACGATTTCACGCTCCACCCGCTCCGAGCTAGCTCGTTGAGGTTCCTCTCCAGCCGGTCTCGCGTGGTCTCGGGAGCCCACAACGGCTGGGCCGGCTCGAGTTCTCTCAGAATTTTGTATTCCTTCACGCACTCTCTCTCCCGGCCCCCGTTTGCTCTTGATCAGACGGAGCAATGGGTGCGGAGTCCGGACGGACCTAAGGATGTTTCTCCAAAATCCCTCCAAAGCAAGTGATGTTGACGGATAGCTCTTCGTCTCGGGAGGCAGCCAGACAGGCACTAACGGTCGGGGCAGTTCCCAGCACCGAGCGAGGGCACCGACGATCAGCCGACCCATGGACCACGACAACGTCTATGGTGTACGGGATTAGATGCGTCGGCAGCGGGTAGCCCGCGCGTATTTGGGTGGCTACCTCGATTCCGGACGTGGGCTGCAAAGTGACGCGAAGACGTCCCATCCATGGGGAACGTCGAGTTTTTGAGGGATCCGGGATCGGAGGTACCGTCAGGCAGACTCGGAATCCAGCGCCGGTTCCGGCAGGGGTTGCGTCGCGATCCGAGGGGAGCTGACGGTCTCGGCCAGGAGCGACGGCCGGGACGTCATTCGCTGGAGGCGCGCCGCGATCAGGGGGACGGCCCGTACGAGGATGTACGCTGCGAAGACGATGGTGA
>JASHQC010000076.1 GCA_030037735.1 Thermoplasmata archaeon | reverse complement strand
GGCGACCGAGTGCGAAGTGGCCCTTCTGTTCGACAACAGGGATCGCCTGCTCCCCGTCGACTCGGATGAAGTCGAGCTCTCCCGGTACGTCAAGATCGCGCCGTCGGACCCCGACGGCTACTATTCTTACTTCTACGTGAACGGGCGCCGGTCAACCCAGGGCGAACTGGACAACATCCTGGCCCACGCGCGGCTCTCCGGGGACGGCTACAACATCGTCCAGCAGGGCGACGTCAACCGAATCGTCAGCATGGGGCCGATTCCGCGCCGGGGCCTAGTCGAGCGCCTCGCGGGAATCGCGCAGTACGACGAGGAGCTCGACCGAGCGGCGACCCGCCGGACCGAGCTCGGCCAGAACCTCGACCGAATCAACACCCTTCTCACGGAGATCCGAAGCCACATCGAAGCGTTGGAGGGCCAACGCGTCCAAGCAATCCAGTACAAACAGCTTCAGGACGAGAAGCGGCACGCCGAGGCTCGGCTGGCCCGGGCCGGAGCACTCCTGGCGCGCCAAGAAGTGGAGACCTGCGAGGCGCAGCTCAAGAAGATCACCGAGCAGATCGCCAAGTTCCGAGGCGAGGCGGCCCGGCTCGAGGGCCAGCGCGACCGGTTGGCCGCGAAGATCTCTGAGATCGAATCGGAGATCGCCCGACGGTCGGGCGAGGACGCTCAGAAGTTCAAGACCGAACTCGACGGACGGCGGATGGCCTTCGCCACCCTCGAAGAGCGGTACCGCTCGACAGAGGTGGACCTGACGCAACTCAAGCAGAAGGCGGCGGCCCTCGCCTCCGAGGTTCAGCGCGGCGAGAAAGAGTCCGGCGAGCTCGGAGCCCAGGAGCGGGCGCTGCAAGGCGAACTGACGGAAGTCGAGGAGACCCTCGCAACGACCCGTCGGTCGCTCGATGCGGTGACCGGCCAGACGGAAAACTCGCGGGGGAAACTCCTCGAGATCCGAAAACAGACTCTGGTCAGCCAGAAGAAGCTCGAGGAGCGCGAGGCGGCCTGGCAGGCGGCGGTCCAGGCCCGAGAGACCGTTCGCGGTGCGGTCGCCACGACCGAGCAAGAGAAGGCCCGGGCCGAGGACGATCTGGAGAACCGCGGCGTCGAGCTCCGCGACTTGGAGTTGCGGCTCAAACAATCCCGAAGCGGCAAGGCCAACGGAGGCCCCACAGCCTCCGAGCTGCAACAGCAATTCATCGAGCTCAAATCAAAGGAAAAACGATCGCTCGAGCACGCCGACGGACTGGCCCGAGAGGTCCAGGAACTGAACCGGCGCTATCTGGCCCTCGACGCCCGGCTTAAGGCGATGACCCGTCCCGGGTCCAACGCGGGTCCGGCCGCGGCGGTCGATTTCCTGCTCTCTCAGCGGAACTTGGGAAAGATCCCGGGTATCCGCGGGACCGTCGAGGAGCTCGCCGAGTACGACCCCAAGCACCAGACCGCGCTCACGGTCGCGGCGGGCTCCCGATTCCAAGCACTCGTCGTCGAAACCGACGCGGTGGCCGAGCAGTGCATCAAGATGCTCCGGGAAGAGAAGCGGGGGCGCGCCACCTTCCTGCCCCTCAATAAGATGCTCCCCGGCCGGCCCCATGGTAAGTCCCTGATCGCCGCAAAGGGGCGGGGCGCGGTGGGCTTCGCACTGGACCTCCTGAAGTTCGAGGAGGCGCTCCGGCCGGCCTTCTGGTACGTGTTCGGAGAGACCGTCGTGATGCAGGACCTTGGTTCCGCCCGGGACCAGATGGGCGGGGTCCGGCTGGTCACCCTTCAGGGAGACCTGATCGAGGCGACCGGCGCGATTACGGGTGGGTACACGGAGCTCGCAGGACGGAACGGCCCAGACAGCGCCTTGGAACTCAGGCGGCTCGGAGCCGAGCTCCGGACGAAGAGCGATGCCGAAGCGCGGCTCCGGACCGAACTGACCGCCCTTGCCAACCAGATCCGGACGTTGGCCGAGGAACTCGGCCGACGCGCCGGGCAGGACGAATCGCAGGCGATGGCGGCCAAGGACCTCACGCAGCAGCTCGACCAGGCCCGGTCCCGTCTCAAAGAGGCCCGGGAACAAACGGCCGCGGCGGAAAAGGCCCTCGCAGACGCGACCGCGAAGCTCTCGAAAGCTGAGACTGCCGCCCAAGCGATCGAAGCCGAGGTAAAGGCGCTTAAGGCCGAGCACCAGCGGCTGCAGGAAGAATACCTCGGTCAGATGCCCGGCGCCATCTCAGAGAAGGTCCGCGGACTCCAAGAAACGATCCAGAAAGCCGAGGAGAACCGGGTCCGGCTCGAACGCGACCTCGGGGCCACCCGGGCCTCGCAGAAGGCCGCGAAGGACCAGCTCGGCACTCGGTGGGACGAACTCAAGCAGCTCGAGACCGAACGTACCGAGAAGAAGAAGCTCCTCGCCTCCGTTCAGACCGAGCGCGACCAAGCGAAGGCCTCTCTCGAGGCGCTCCGTGCGGTGGAGACCAAACTCACCTCCGCGGCCCAGGAACTCTCCGCCCAGAAGTCGAAGCTCGAAGCCGAACGTCTCAAAACGACCGAGGAACTGACGAAGGCGAGCGGTCAGGTCGAAACGCAGACCACCCTCCTACAGCACGAGGAGGTACGTCTGGCCCAGGCCCGCCAAGCCCTGGCCGAAGTGGAGGAAGCGCTCCGGCAGTTCCCACCGACCCCCGAGGAGGACGCCCAGCCCATTCCCATCGACCAGCTGAAGCGGACGATCTCCCAGCTCGGCGCCCAACTCGAGTCGATGGGCTCGGTCAACTTGCGTGCGCTGGACGAGTATGACGCCGAGAAGAAGCGGCTGGACGAGTTCGACGCGGAAACCCGACGTCTCAACGGCGAGAAGGGGGACCTACAGAAACTCGTGGACGAGATCGAGAAGAAGAAGCGATCCCGACTCATCGAGGTCGTCGCCGCCGTCAACACAGCCTTCCACGAGGTCTATCTCGAACTCTCCAACGGCGGAGAGGGAGAGGTCGTTCTCGAGAACCCGGACGACCCCCTGCAGGCCGGGCTCCTGATCCGCGCCTCCCCCACCGGGAAGAAGGTGTACCGGCTCGAACAGCTGTCCGGGGGCGAGAAGTCGCTGGCCAGCCTCGCGTTCGTCTTCGCACTGCAGCGGTACGATCCAAGCCCACTCTATGTGTTCGATGAGGTGGACATGTCACTAGATGCGGTCAACGCCGAAAATCTCGGCCGGATGCTGAGACGGAACGCGGAGCGAGCCCAGTTCATCGTGATCTCGCTCCGGAAAGTGACGCTCAAGTTCGCCCACCGGCTCTTCGGCGTCACGATGCACGGGGACGGCTGTTCCCGCGTGGTGGGCCTCGGTCTCGATGAGATTGTCGACGCCGACGAGCGGGACCGCAGCGCCATGGCGGTAGCTCCGCCCACTGGGGAGACCGCATGACGATCTCCCAGCTCGAGGCTCGCGAACTCCCGGTCTCCCTCGGGAGCACACCCGTGTCCCGGGAAGCGGCGGAGCGGGTGCTGAACTACCTTGTCTTCCACCGGTCGCTCCATGGCGAGAACGACGGACAGAGTCCGTTGCTCCAGCAGTACATGACCCTCGTTCAGAACCTCAAGGAAGGGGTCCACGTCGTCATCGCGGACCCATTCGACAAAGCGCTGGCGATGCTGTTCGAGCTGGTGCTGGACGAATCGTTCGACCCATGGGAAATCGACCTGGGCCGCTTCACGGAGCTCTATCTCAAGCGAATCCGCGAGGATGGGGGCGTAGACTTCACCGTCGCCGGCCGTCTCGTGTTCATGGCGTGGAGCATCCTCTGGCTTCAGTCTCGTGAGATTCTCGCGAACCGAGAGCCCCCACCCGACCCCGTCGAGGACGGAGCCGCCGCTCTGGACGATGGATTCGTGGGCGAGCTCACCACGCCGGAGGCCGTGGACGTCACCGCGGCGGTCCTCGAGACCCCCGAGGCGCCGCCATTGGAGTTCATGGTTCGGCACCACGAGGCCCGTCCGGTCTCTCTTCTCGAGCTCGTCTCCGCCTTTGGAGAGGCTGAACAGGAGGCCCGTCGGGCCCTTCGGGTCCAGGAGCTTCGCGAGCGACTTCGGGAAGAACAACGCTCCCCGCCCGAGATCCTAGTGCACGGGGAAATACCCGAAAAGGACGTGGCCGACTTCTGGGAGGTTGCACTGACCCATCCGATCGGCGAGCCGTTCCCGTTCCTGAGCCTGTGGCGTCCCGAGCAAGGACGCGATCGCTTGGTCGCGACGTTCCTGGCCGCGCTGCACCTCTCTCGCGTGGCGGCGATCGAGCTACGTCAACAGAGGATCGCCGAGACCCCGCTCCTCATCGTCCGCTCCACCGATGAACGGCCCACGCCGGCTCCGGAGAACTGAAGCTATGCCGGCCCGCGCTGACTCGTTGGAGCTCAAGTTGGAGGCGATCCTGTTCGCTGGGGGCGCTCCGCTCTCCGTGAAGGAACTCACCGAGAAGGCCGGAGTGTCGGACTTTCGGGTGGTCCAGCGGGCGTTGCGGCACCTCGTCCGGGCCTACGCCGGACGGCAGACCGCTCTCGAAGTCCGTCGGGTCGGCGACCGATACGCCCTCCAGGTGCGAGAGGAGTTCCTTCCGGCCGTTCACTCGGTCCAGCCAATCGAGATCGCTCCGCGCACCCTCAAATCGCTCACCCTCATCGCCTACCACCAGCCGATGCTCCAGAGCACCCTGGTCAAAATGGTCGGCGAGTACGCCTATCAGGAGGTGGCCGAGCTCCAGAGCTTCGGCCTCATCCGGGCGGAACCAAAGGGTTCGACCTTCGAACTCACCACGACGGCCCGATTCGCGGAATATTTTGGCATCGGCTCCAGCCGGCCGGAACAGATCCGGGAGTTCCTCGCGAAGAAGCTCGGGCTGCCCACCCCGTCCGACGGAACTGGGGCCCCTGCGCCGGCTCCGTCCTCCTCACCGGAGGAAGTTCCGTCTTCGGAAGCTCCTCCCACGCCGGCGGCGGGAGAGCTGACGTAATCGGTTCTTGCCCCCAACCATTTATTGACCGCCGTTCTGTGCGGCGAGCGTCATGACCTCGCCGGAGGGTCACGCTGCCCACTGCATCTTCGACGAGATCGTCGCCGGTCGCGCGCCCACCCACAAAATCTACGAGGACAAGGACACCCTCGCCTTTCTCGATCTCTTTCCCATCACGCGGGGCCATACCCTTGTCATTCCCAAGCGACACGTGGACCGACTCACCGAACTTCGGGAGAATGAGTACGAGGACCTGTTCCGCACCGTCGTAACGGTGTGCCGGCGGGTGGAGCGTCTCACCAAGGACTACAACGTGGCCATCAACCAGGGCCGACTCGCCGGGCAGCTGGTCTTCCACCTGCACTTCCACATCATCCCGCGATACAACACCCCGGGCCCGTTTGCCATTTCGCCCCGGACCCGCATCCGCGAAGATGAAGCCCAAGCCGTCCTCGCGGACCTCGGCGACGTGTCCGAATGATATGGCCGAGCCCGCTCGCCGACCGGCCTTTTCGGGCCAGTTCTATCCGGCGGACGGGGCGGCGTTAACTCAAGTCATCGAACACAGCTTCCTCGACGCCAGGGGTCCGGGCCAGCTTCCCGTGCGCCACCGCGCTTCCGAGCGGCGTATCCGGGCCGCCGTGGTTCCCCATGCCGCATATGTCTACTCAGGCCCGATCGCCGCCCACGCGTTTGCCGCGGTCGCGGCCGAGCGACCGCCCGCGACGGTGCTCGTGCTGGGAGTCAATCACACCGGTCGGGGCGCTCCGGCCGCACTGTCCGGGCGTGACTGGCTTACGCCACTCGGTCGTCTTCCCGTTGATCGAGATCTGGTCCATGCGCTGGACCACCGCCCGATCGAGATCGACGAGACTGCCCACTCTCGGGAACATTCCATCGAGGTGGAGCTTCCGTTCCTCCAGTACGTGCTCCCATTTCCTCGATTCGCGGCCCTCACGGTATCGATGGCGCCGGTCGGATTTCTCGCGGACGTCGCGGCCGTGGTTCGGCAAGCGATACAGGGTCGGGACGTCTTAGTGATCGCCTCGAGCGACTTCTCACACTATATTCCCGCCCGCGAAGCCCGCCGCCTCGATGGGAAGGCCATCGACCAGATCCTCGCCCGGGATCCCAACGGCCTCTACTCGACGGTCGTGGACCAGAACATTTCGATGTGCGGGATCGCCCCGACGACCGTGCTGCTTTTCGTCACACAAGATGAGCCGCTCAAGGCGCGGCTCCTTCGATGGGGGCATTCCGGGGAAGCCGAAGCCATGGACGACGTGGTAGCATACGCCAGCCTCCTATTGGAATCCGCCGTGCCGTTGCCTCCCGTCCCCGGGGCCGGGGGCTAACGCCCGCGTGGTCTTCACCGGTACCGTATAGACTCGTGCACGACTGGCCCGGGGGCCAAAGGAGGTCCGTCCATGGCGACCGATCCCGTGTGCGGCATGTACGTCAACGAGCGCACGTCGACATTGTCGCTCGTGCGCGACAACCGGACCTACTACTTCTGCTCCCAAACGTGCCTCACGGAGTTCAGCGCGCCCGAGGCAGGGCTGACCCAGCTTCGCGATCGTTTGCTCGTCGCCTGGCCGCTTGCGCTCGCCGTTGTCGTGTTAACGTACGCGTGGCATCCGACCGACTGGACGTGGGTCACCCTGGCCGCCGCCACGGTGGTGCAGGTCTACTGTGCAGGACCGTTTTATCGGGGTGCCTGGGACGCGATCCGGAACCGCACCGGAAACATGGACCTCCTGATCGGGTCCGGGACGTCCGCCGCCTACCTGTACAGCGCCGCGGCGCTTCTCCTGCCGGCCCGACTTCCTGCGGCGTACTACTTCGACGCTTCCACTCTCATCGTGGCGCTTATTCTCACGGGCAACTACCTCGAGCATCTCACCCGCCACCGAGCCGGGGGGGCGCTCCGCCGGCTGCGTGAGGAGCTCCCGGCTTCGGCAACGGTCATTCGAGATGGCCGCGAATCAGTCCTTCCCACCGTAGAAGTGCGCGTGCGCGACCTGGTCCGAGTGCGCCCCGGTGAACGAATGCCGGTCGACGGGATCGTGCGCCGTGGCCGGTCCTCCGTCGAGGAGGCCCTCGTTACGGGGGAGAATCTCCCTCAGGAAAAGGGGCCTGGAGACCAAGTCATCGGCGGGACGATCAACGGCGAGGGCGAACTCGACGTCGAAGCGACCCGGGTCGGCGCAGACTCCACAATTGAGCAGGTGGGCGCGTTGCTCTCCGAAGCGGAGTTGAGCCGAGTCCCCTTACAGCACACCGCGGACCGGATCGCTTCGGGGTTCGTGCCCTTGGTCCTTGGGTTAGCAATCGCAGCGGCGCTCGGATGGGGCGTCGCTACCCGGTTCTCGGATGCCCCGCTCGTGGTGCTCGTGTTCGTCACCGTAGTCATCACGGCCTGTCCCTGCGCATTCGGGATCGCGACGCCGGCGGCCCTGCTGGTGGGAACCGGAAGGGCGGCCGAGGACGGTATCTGGTTCAAGGACCGAGACGCGATCGAACGCGGCGACAAGGTGACGCTCGTTCTGACCGATAAGACGGGCACGCTCACGGTGGGACGGCCCCGATTGGTCGAACTCTGGAGCCCGGACTCGACCAGCCTTGTCCCGGCCCTTCGGTTGGGTGCCAGCGTTGAACGAGGTTCCGAGCATCCCCTGGCGCGCGCCGTAGTCCAAGCAGCGGTGGACCGGGGCTGGACGCTCCCGACGGCGGAGGCGATTCGCGCGGTTCCGGGAACGGGGGTGGAGGGTGTGGTCGAGGGACACCACGTCATGGTCGGGTGGACAGGGGCCGCCGCGAAGGACGCGTTGGCGGAGTGGAGCCCCGGGGTGAGTCGCTTCCAATCCGCTGGACGAACTCTCTCCCTCGTCTGGGTAGACGGGCAGCCGAGGGCCCTCTTGGGCTTTGAGGATGCCGTCGCGGTCGGAGCGGCGGAGGGAGTGGCGTCGCTCGCGGCGGACGGAATCCCCGTCGTCATGGTAACGGGCGATCGGCCCGAGGCCGCAACCCAGGTGGCCCGGCAGGTGGGCATTGCCCAAGTGTTTGCGGAGGTCACACCGGCGGGCAAGATCGAGCTACTTCGCCAGTTCCAGGCGCAGGGCAAGGTCGTCGCGTTCGTAGGAGACGGGCTCAACGACGCTCCCGTCCTGGCGGCCGCCGACCTTGGGATCGCCGTAGGAACCGCCGCCGACGTGGCACGCGAGGCCGGCGGGATCGTGCTCGGGCGGAACGACTTTCGAGCCGTGGCACTGGCGCTCCGACTCTGCCGAAAGACGGTCCGGCGCGTCCGGCAGAACTTGGCGTGGGCCCTTGGGTACAATCTCATCCTGCTGCCCATCGCGGCCGGGGCTCTCGTGCCGCTTTTCGGATTTCGCGTCTACGATGTCCTTCCGATCCTCGGCGCCGCGGCGATGGGACTCTCTTCCACTACTGTCCTGCTGAACTCTCTTTCGTTGCGTTGGGTCACCGTGGGCGCACCCCCGGAAGCGGTCATCGTCCGCGCTGCATTGCCGTCTTAAATACCCCAGCCGGCTCGGCGGCGCCGGACCCGACATGATTCTGAGCGACACCGAGATTCTGGAGGCGATCCGAAAGCACGAGATCGTTATTCGACCGTTTCGGCGCGAATGCCTCGGCTCGAACTCGTATGATGTCCATCTGGGCCCCTGGCTGGCCACGTACACGAACGGGGCCTTAGACGCGCGTATCAACAATCCCGTGACGGAAATCCGAATTCCGCGGGAGGGATACGTGCTCGTTCCGGGCCAACTGTACCTGGGCGTCACCGAAGAGTATACCGAAACCCACGCCTACGTGCCGTTTCTCGAAGGAAAATCGAGCGTGGGACGACTCGGAATCGATATCCATTCCACCGCCGGGAAGGGCGATGTCGGTTTCTCGAACTACTGGACGCTCGAAATGTCCTCGAAGCTCCCGGTCCGGATCTATGCCGGCATGCCAATCGGCCAGCTGATCTATTTCTCCATCTCCGGAGAAGTGCGACAGAAATACGGAAGCAAGCGGTCGGCAAAGTACCGGACCGTCAGCGACCGGCCTACTCCGTCCCGGATGTACATGAACTTCCGGCCGAAGCGGTCGAAGAAGAACTGGTACAAGCAGCGCTAGGTCCGGGACGCGCCGCCCTCGGCAGGGCCGGTGATGCGTTCCACCAGGTAGAACGCGGGACGCCCAGGGCGAGCGCGCTGCCGCCGGTTCTTGGGATCGTGAGACTCACCCTCTGACTCGAGGACCACCCCGACCTGTTGAAACCCAAAGCGATGTGCGAGGAACCCGGCCGCCCCGCGCAACAGGCCCGCCTCGTCGAACTCGTCCGGGGGCGGAGGCGGGTCGGAGCGGAGCTGGGGCATCACCCGCTTGACGTACTCGGGGACCTGAGGGGCATATGCCGCGAGCTCAGGGTGCTCCCGGGCGCGCTCGAGGAGGCGACGCGGCAGGTCCGGCGGAGCGTCGGGGCCGGCCTCGCGCAGCCATCGCTCCAGTACGCGTTTCCAGGGAGCCGCCGCGTAGAAGGTGACCTCGGCGGGCATCTGGCCCCGTGCCTCGGACGCCCGTAGCACGCTCCGCAGGTCCTCTTCGACGCGTTCGAGATACGACTCGGAGTACCGGGCCAACGGGTCCGCGGGGAGCTCCTCGACGCTCGGGAACGGTTGCTCTGCGACGAGTCCCCGGAATTTCCCCTCACCCAACTCCTCGGCCAAGTGGGGAGTGAGAGGGCTCAAGAGCCGGAGCCAGATCCGTCCGACCTCCAGCGTTGCCTTTCCCGCCGTTCCTCCTCGGGCAATGTATCGGCGGAGCCGGGCGGGAATTTCGACATAGACCGTCTGAGCGAACTGACGGAAGTCCATCCGCTCCAGGCTCTCCGTGCTCCGCTCGATGAGCCCTCGGACCCCGTCGAACAGCCAGGCATCGAGCTCTGGCGACGCCCCTTCGGCAGAGCTGAGCGCCTCCCGTGCGACCCGCTCCACTTCGGTTAAGCGGTCGCGGGCCTGAGTCAGCAGCGCCGGGTCCCACTCGATATCTTGGAACGGCGAGGCGGAGAAGGCGTGGAACAGCCGCAGGGCGTCGGGGCCATACTCCTCCAGCGCGTCCCCGAGCGGCGGAACGTTCGACCCAACGTCCTTCTTCGAAAGCTTGGTACCGCCCTGCGAGGTCAGCCACCAGTAGACGAACAGCCCCCGCGGCTGCAAACCGGGAGGGAGCAGCAGCGCGTGAGTGTACAGGAAGACCGGAAAGTGGACTCGCTTGTGCTCCTTTCCCCCGACGTTCACGTCCAGCGGGTACCAGTAGGTGAACTCCGACCGGACCTCGTCCTGGAGCGCCCGGTCCACCGAGGGTTCGCCCGCCCCCTCGCCCAGGAACACGTAGTCGAAGAAGGCCGGCGTCAGCGACCCCGGGGAGAGGCGGCCCGAACTGACGAACCGTCGGACGACGAAGTAGGCCGGGTAGAACGTCGAATCCGCAATCGGCTCGATGATCCACTCTGGGTCGCGCGGGAAGGGCGTTCCGAGCCACCGGCCCTTCCGCGTGCAGGGCCGGTCCTGAAACCAGGCCAGAATGTCGGGGACCTCCGCCGAGTACTCTGCGGGTTCCACGTGCATTCGTCGGACCATCTCTTCGGTCTTCCGTTTCCAGGCCGCGTCACTGTAGTGGAGGAACCACTGATCCGGCACCCGACGGATCACGACCGTGTGCCCGTTACGACAAACGACCGGCTCGGAAAACTGGTAGAGCACGAAGCCCCCGCCGAATTCCTGGAGGCGCTGCGTGGTCTGCGGACGAGCTTCCGCGACCGGCACGTCGGCGAACGGTGGCGCCGTCATCCGGCCTCTAGCCAGTTCGAGCCGGTAGAGGCGTTCAGTGGCCCGTTCGAGGGCCTCGGTATCCTGAAGAGTTGACGCATGGGTCGCTCGAACCGCGCGCTCGGCCGGGAACCCCTCTCCCTTGAGCAGCTCTCTCTCCGATGCGGACAACTCGTCGGGATCTACCGTCACGATCGATTTCGGCGGGCCTACTTGGGTCCGGAGGTCGGGGGACAGTTCCTTCAGTGCCAGCCAATCGGCCGGGGCGTGGGCGGGAACCGACATCACGACTCCGGTTCCGACCACAGGATCGACCAGCTGGCTGGCTAGCACCGGTACCTTAGTGTGGGTCAAGGGGACCTCGACCGTCTGCCCCAGTACGTGCTCGACCGGAACGTCGTGGCCCAGCTTTCCCCCGTGCTGCTCCACAAGCAGCTCTCCGCTCGCCCGGCTCACAATGTACGCGTGTGCCCCTTGATGCCACACAACGAGAGGTTGGGAGGGATGCACCCAGAGGTTCGTGACGCCAACGACCGTCTCCGGCCGCAGAGTCGCCGTCAGTAGTATCCGGCCGTCCTCCAGCCGGTACGGCACGACGGTGTACTGGACCCACTCCGCCTCCCCTCCGCGAGAGAGGTCGGTCTCGGACGGGTCGACGGAAACCGGACCACAGACCGGGCAGACGGAGGCGAAGTAGGGGGCTTGGACCAGGGCCCCGGCATGGTCGAGGCGGCCGAACTGCCATCGAATGAACGCTTGGTAGTCGTCGTCGATCGTGGTGACGTAGGCGGTCTCGTCGATGAGCAGCCCGAGCCGGCGAAATACCTGGAGGTAGCTTTGTCCCAGGAACCGAGCGGCGTGGGCCGGGTCCTCGAGCTGAGACCATTCGGATTCCGGAACGCCCTGAAGCCGTAGCTGGGAAACTATCGTGGCGTCCCGGTCTGCCACCTTCTGAGCAAAAGTGACCGCCGGAAGTCCGGAGGCGTGAGTCCCGGTGGGAAAGAAGACCTGGCGACCGCGCATCCGCTGAAACCGGTGGAGAGCGTCGGCGTAGGCGAGGCCGCGAAGATGTCCAAGGTGGAGGAATCCACTGGCCCCCGGGTACGCTACGAGCGCGAAGAATTTTTCCCGGCCCGGTACCCGACGGGCCGTCGCGAGACCGGCGCGCTTCCACTCGGCCTGCCAGTGCCTATCTCGGGCTCGCTCCATGGGAGGGTTTCCGAACAAGGTACGGTATATCAGGGCGTTCCGCAGCCGCCGCGGCCGTGACTCGAGCCGCCGCGTTCCCGGCAACGCTCATAGGTTAATGCCCCCTCGAACGGTTCGTGCGGATCATCGAAGTTTTTCACTCGGTCCAGGGAGAGGGTCCCCTCACCGGCGTCCGCACCTCTTTCATCCGCACGGCGCGGTGCAATTTGCGCTGTGCGTGGTGCGACACGACGTATTCCTTTGGCCCCGGGGTTGAGCGGTCGATCCCCTCCCTCCTTCGGGAGGTGCAGAGCCACCGGACCCGGAACATTTGTCTCACCGGAGGCGAACCTCTCCTCCAGCGCGAGTCGGTCGACCTCGTAAGGGCCCTCGGGCGCAAGGGATACACCACCGTCATCGAGACCGGCGGGTCCTTGGACGTCCGCCCCTACCTTTCGTTTCCCCGGGTGATCCTCAGCGTCGATGTGAAGTGCCCGTCGTCGAAGATGGAGAAGCACAACCGGTGGGAGAATCTCCCCCGATTGCGACCCCAGGATGTGGTGAAGTTCGTAATCAAGGACCGCCGCGACTATGCGTACGCGAAGCGGGCATTGAAGGCGCACCCGTCATCGGCCCAAGTGGTGTTCCAACCGGTGTGGGGGTCGAACGCCGGCCGCTTGGCCGACTGGGTGCTCCACGACCGTCTCGACGTGCGTACGATGCTCCAGGCGCATAAGGTCCTCTGGGGCGACGTTCCCGGCCGGTAGCGACGCCCAGCAGACCTCGAAGACGTCAATAGCCGGCAGTTCTCCCACCCCATTCGTCGATGGCGCCGGAGAGCGCGAGCTCCTCTCGGGAGGTGCAGGTCGGACTAGAGAGCCCGTTCGGCAAGGCTCGCGCCATGGTGTTCCCGCGGTCCGTTCTGGCGGGGCATGGGGTGCTCGAGGAATTGGGGCGCTCTTGTGTCACGTTCGACTTCCCGAAGCGCGGAGCTGTGATCAGCGGGCCGCGGACGCGCCACCTCGCCGGGGACCGTGCGACCCAGATACTGCAGGATTCCGGGTTCGACATCACGGTCATCGAGGCGACCGAAGCGACCGTAGCTGAAGTGGAGCGAGTGACCGCCGAGGCGCGCAAGCTGGATTCCCGATTCCTGGTCGCGGTGGGGGGCGGCAGCAAGATTGACATCGCGAAGCTGGCCGCGACCAAGCTGGGCCTGCCGTGGGTCAGCGTTCCCACGTCGGCGGCTCACGACGGCATCTCCTCCCCCCGCGCCTCGGTGCGGGACGCCAAGGGCGTTTCCAGCGTCGAAGGGGTGGTTCCGATCGGAATTCTGGCCGACACCTCCGTCATCGTGCAGGCGCCATTCCGGCTGCTCGCCTCCGGATGCGCCGACGTGGTGTCGAACGTGACCGCGACGCTCGACTGGAAGCTGGCGGCGCGGCTGCGCAACGAGGAGTTCTCCAGCACTGCGTCGACCCTGGCGGAGTACGCCGCCCAGGAAATCATCGACCACGCGGCGCTCATCAAGCCGGGCCTCGAGGAGTCGGTCTGGATCGCCATCCGGCCGCTGATGGTCTCGGGAATAGCGATGAGCGTGGCCGGCTCGTCCCGTCCGTGCTCGGGTAGCGAGCACCTGTTCAGCCACGCCTTGGACCGCGTGGCACGGCAACCGGGCCTGCATGGAGAGCAGGTCGGCGTCGGTGCGATCATGATGCTGTACCTTCACGGCGCGGACTGGCGGAAGATACGGACCGCGCTCCACACCATCGGAGCCCCCACGACGGCCCGGGAACTCGGGGTGTCTCCCGAAGAGATCGTCGAGAGTCTGGTGCTGGCCCACAGTCTGCGCCCGGAACGCTATACGATCCTCGGGGACAACGGACTGACGCGAGAAGCGGCGGAACGCTTGGCCCTGGTGACGGGCGTCATCGGGTAGCTGATGGTCGAGATCACCCTGCTCGCCCACGACCAAGCCAAGGTCGGCGCCGAGTTCGTCTACATGGGGGGCGCGCCGATCTGCCGAACCTGCCCGTACCGGCATGCCTGTCTCACCCTCGATCCCGGGCGGCGATACGTCGTCTCCAAGGTCCGGCCGGTCCAGCATCCCTGCGCGCTCCAGGAATCGTCGGCGAACGTGGTGGAGGTCTCGGTCGCGGCCCGCCCGCTGGTGGTCGAGTCGATGAGCGCCGTGGCCGGTAGCTTCGTCGAAACCGGACGGTATCCTTGCAACCGGCTGGATTGCTCCAACTGGCAGGCCTGCGCGGGTCCTTCACTCCCCGCGAAACAACGGTTCCGGATCCAGAGCGTGGAGCCCGGGCTGGCGGAGTGCCTCATTGGGCGCAAGCTCAAACGGGTGGAAGCGGTCTAGCCGCGGGGACGGGGCTGTGGGGTAGATTCGGACGGGGAACCTTCCCTTCCGCTCTATTGGTCCATCCTTCGGGCTTTGGGAGCCCGAGACCCCGATTCAAATTCGGGCAGCCCCATCCGACCACGACCCGGCTCGGAAGTCAGACGGTCAACGGCCGGCTCCACGGCCGCTGGAGGGCTTCTTCTAGGCGAGAGCGAACGGACGGCCATTCGGGCCGAAGGATGCTGTAGACGACGGAATCCCGGAAGGTGCCATCGGCCCGGACCATGTGCTGCCGGAGAACCCCCTCGCGCTGGGAGCCGAGTCGTTCGATCGCGTGCTGGGAACGCACGTTCCGGCTATCGGTCTTGAGCTGCACCCGCACGCAGCCCTCTTCGAAGGCATGGTTCAGCATCAAGAGCTTGGACTCCGTGTTCACCGGAGTTCGCCACAGCGAGGGGGGCAGCCACGTGCCCCCGACTTCCACGTTCCGGTTCGGTCGGTCAATCCCGAGGTACCGGGTCATGCCGACGGGCTGGTCGTCCGGCCGCAAGACGGTCGTGAACGCGAGCGCCGTCCCGGCCGCCTGGTTCTCCAAGATCAGGTCGACCAAGCGGCCCATCGACTCGTCGGTGCCCCGGTACCCGTACGGCATCCACTGCCAGATCCCCGGGTCCTTTCCGACCCGGGCCAGCGGACCGATGTGGTCCCGGGTCAGCGGAACGAGACGGATGTATCGCCCTTCCATCGTAACCGGGGGTCGGAAGTCCATCATCGGTCGGCGCTGAGTCCGTAGGCTTATCTCGTTTCACAGGGCGCGAAGCCTCATCTGCGCCCGGAACTCGCCGCCGACGCGAAGGGATTCCATGAGCTCCCCGGCCCCCACTCCATCGGACGGCCCGTCGTCCCCGAAACCGCCCTCTGCATCGTCACGCTTTGGAGGCCTCCATTCCGCGGAGTTGCCCTGCGATGTCTGCGAGAAGGTCACGCGACACCGCGTTCTCCGAGTTCAGCGAGAGCGACGGGTCTCCGAGGGACGGATTATCGAGGGCATGGCGAGATGTTCGCAGTGCCGGTGGACTCATTCCTTCCAGCTCGAGCTACCGGATCGGATACAGGTCCCCGCCGTGGTGTCCGAGGGGAAGCGCTCGGCTCCGATCTCGGTAAGCTTACCAGCGACCCAGCGGCTTCTGGTCGGTTCCCGCCTCCCCGACCACGATCCGCCGTTGCGTATCCTCCGGATGGACCTCCGCACCCACGGCCGGGCTCACGACGCCATCGCGCGGGATGTGGCGACCGTGTGGCTCACCCCCGACGGACCCCGGGCCATTCCGGTCTCTCTGGTCCTCGGGGCTAAAACCGCTGTGACGCGCGCGGAAATTCCCCCCGACCAGTTCCTCGAAGTCGGGAGCACCGTCGAGGTCGCGGGAGGAACCCTCCGCGTGGTCGGGCTTCGAGCCCGGAACCGGACCTGGTCCCACGCCGGGGACCGGTTCCCCGCGCGAGAGGTGGCTCGGATCTACACCCGACGGATGGAGAGTCCCCCCGGCGGCAGCAGCCGCTGGAGCAGGTCTCGGGACAGCCCGAGCTCGCGGACGATCTCGGCCTCGCGGTCGGACCGCTCCCGGTCCTCTCCGGGTGTAAGGACCAGACGGAGCCGACCGCGGGACCGGAGCGCTTCGGGCGGAGCGGCGGTCCACCGCGACTCCCCCTCGTAATCGACCTCCCCGAGGCCGAGCTCGAGCGGACGGTCCTTGAGCCAGTTCTTCGTGCCGTGAATTACCCAGGCCCCGCGGGCAACGAACTCGCCGGACCCGGGGCTCTTGGAGACCTGGTCGGGCTTTACCCAGAACGCGTCGGCCGACGCGTGGCCGGCCCGCCACGCCTTGGAGTACGAGACCGCCCACTGACCGGCCTCGGCAAGAGACACCGGTCCGGGGTCCGGCCGTCCTGCCGGCGGGTGCTTGACGATGACGCTTGCGGCGCCGTGAACGTCCGCGTGAACGTACAGGTCATTCGCTCCGAGGTACCGTCGTACGATGAGGTCGTTCGTCGCCGCGTCCCGTCCTCCGATCACGAGCACTCCCTCGGAAGTGAGGAACCAGCGGAACTTCTCGAACCAATGGATCTTGCGTACGGTCCTCGGCGGGCCCGCACCGGCGACAGGTGCCGCCCTCTCGGTCGGAACCCCGGCCTCGATCTTCGCCTGAGTGGCGCGGAGAGCGACCTCCGCTCCAGCGATCTTCGCCTGAATTCGCTTGAGTTCGGCATAGATCTCTTGGGCCGTCTCCCGAGGCGAACGGCCCCGGCGCAGGGTCACAAGGATTCCCCCGAGCTCGACTTCGATCCCCTCGTCGCCGCTGGGAGGAGCCGTTCCCTCGAGTGCGCGCTCTGCCGCAGCATAATTCGCGAAGATAGCGTCGGCCTGGGTCCGAAGCCGGTCGGCCTCTGCCCGGAGCGTGACAATCGCGGTCGACTGGCGAGCGGCCAGGCGCCGGAACTCTCCCAGCGGGTCCGTGACCGGCGGGGCCGCCGGTGGCGCAACGTTGGAAAAGTAGACGAAGGCGGCATCCGAGAAACGGTCGAATCTTTCCTCCCGCACGCCGGTTTCCTCCGCCCATCTCCGCGAGGGAAACGGCTCGACGTCGAGGGCGACCTCGTCCCGGAGATAGAGGTGACCCGGAGGAGTATCGCCGAGCTCGGAGAGCAGTCCGACGATCGCTTCATGGAGGCGGGCCGCCACGTTCGGAGTGTTCAGCGTCGCGGGCTCGGAGCCGTCCACCTCCGCGCGACGGAGAACCTCCTCAGCGACCGAACCACCGAACCCCAGTTGGGCGGCGAGGGTTCGGACCCGATCCGTCCGCGAGCGCAAGAGCGACGCTTCGAGATCCGCGGCGCTCATGTTCCACGGGTTGCTGTGCTGGGGCGGAGGAACGTACTCAGCCCCCACGCGGACTGTGCGGTGCGCCCAGGCCTGAGGGTGCGCCACCGCGAGGATCCGGTCCTCCTTCACGAGGAGCAGGTTCCCCTTTCCAAAAAATTCGATGATCAATCGGTACCGCCCCGACTCTCCCCGGCCAATCTCGAGCTCGAGAAGCCGCTCTCCGTGAGGGTCGGTAACACCGGTCAATGGAGCACCGGAGAGATGCCGTCGTAGCTCCCGAGTGAGATGGCCCAGCTCCTCCGCGTGAGCCCCCGTTTCCTTGCGTAAGGCCGCGTACCGACCCGATGCGAGGAGGAGCGCCCACCTTCCCTTCCCCGCGCCGCGGAGGGTCATTTCCCACGTGTCCGCTGCCACGTCGAAGACCTTGTCGACAAAGAGCGGTCCCACCGCCCGGATCTCCCGCACGACCGCGAGGGTGTCGAGGGAAGTGAACCGGTCCTTGGCCGGTCCGATTGCGACGGCGGACATCGCGGCGTCGAGTTGGCCCTGTTGCTTAAGGCTTCGGCGCAATCCGGCCTGGGATGAGCCCGACGGAGTCTCGGCCCGCGAACGATTGGGTCAGCGTGGCTGAGCAATTCGCGGCCGACATGGTGGCTCCGCACGCCGAGGAAATGGACCGGACCGACCGGCTACCGGCAAAGGTTCGCGCCGGCCTCGCCTCGAGCGGATTGATGGGCCTCACCACTCCGAAACAGTTCGGTGGCGCCGACGCGGACACGCGGACCATCGCCCGGGCGCTCGAGATTCTCGCGACCGCGAGCGGGGCGGTCGCGACGATCCTGTCCGTTCATCTCGCGGTTGCGACCGGACCGATCGTGGACCACGGGTCGCAGGAACAGCGACAACGGTTCCTCCCGAATCTCGCGACGGGGAAGTGGCTCGGAGCCTTCGCCCTGAGCGAGCCCTCGGTGGGCTCGGACGCCGCGCGTCTGACCACCCGCTACTGGCCCTCGGAGGACGGATTCCGGGTCCGGGGGAACAAGATGTTCACCACCAGCGCGGAAAGCGCCGACGTCATCGTGCTGTTTGCGACGAGGGACCCTGCTCAGGGACCCCACGGCATCTCCGCGTTCGCCATCACAAAAGACACCCCGGGGCTCTCCATCGGTCAACGGCTGGACAAACTGGGGATTCGCGGAAGCGAAACCGTGGAGCTCGTCCTGCAAGACGCGCGCCTGCCCCAATCCGCCCTCCTCGGACCCGAAGGAGGGGGTTTCCCGATTGCCATGCAAGCGTTGGCCGGAGGACGCATCGGAATCGCCGCGTGTGCCTTGGGTGTGGCCCGCGCGGCCTTCAACGCGATGCGAGCCGCGGTCCAACAGGAGCCGGCGGACTGGAAGCGAGCCACAGTGGCGCGCTCGTACAGTGAGCTGGAAGCCGCGGCCGCGTTGGTGCACCACGCGGCGGAGCTCCGGGACTCCGGAGCTCCTTTCGGGAACGCCGCTTCCGCCGCTAAGCTCGTGGCTTCCCAGGCGGCAGTTCGCATCGCCTATGCCGGGGTGGACGTAGCGGGCCCGGCGGGCGTGGTCGGAGGAGCTGTCGCGGCGCGTTTGCTGCGCGACGCTCGGGTCTTCCCGATCGTTGAAGGAACGACAGAGATCCAGGAGCTGATCCTCGGCCGGGACCTCATCGATCACCGGTAGCCGAAACGATTTCAACTGTCGAGGGGTCGAGGCCGCGTGACTGCTCGCAAGCCCTCCCCGCCGACGGCGCCCCGCCCCGTCGGCCCGACGGATCGCGTCGCGTTCGATGGGCTTCCCCTCGACCCGGAGGTCATCCCGCTCCTTCGGACGCAGGGAATCGATGCCCTCTACCCGCCCCAGGCCGCGGCGGTCGAACCGGTCTCGAAGGGCCGGAGCGTACTCCTCGCCTGCCCCACCGCGAGCGGGAAGTCGCTGGTCGCGTACCTGGCCCTTCTGCGGGCTTTTCGCCGAGGGCAGGCCGGGCTCTACCTGGTTCCGCTGCGAGCACTTGCGGCAGAGAAGTACGAGGAGCTCGAGGCGTTCCAGCCGCTCGGCCTGAAGGTCGGGCTCTCGATGGGCGATTTCGACATTCCCGCGGAGCGTCTCGCGAAGCTCGACGTGCTGGTCGCCACGAGCGAGAAGGCGGACGGCCTGCTTCGGCACGGCAGCCCCTGGCTGAAGCGGGTCGGTGTGGTCATCGCCGATGAAATCCACCTGCTGCGCGACCCCGACCGAGGCCCGACGCTCGAGGTCACCCTGACCCGGCTGCGTCGCATGAACCCGGATATTCAGGTGGTGGCTCTCTCGGCCACCGTCGGCAACTCGGAGGAGCTGGCCCGATGGCTCTCCGCGGATCATATTGCAACCGAATTCCGGCCCGTTCCCTTGCGGTGGGGCGTCTTCCGGGAGGACCGCATCACGTTCACCGATCTCTCCACGCGGGAGCTCTCGGGAGGCGGGGAGCCGGTGGCGCGCCTCGTCCGGACCGTGGTCGAGGAGGGAGGTCAGGCCCTGGTGTTCGTCAACTCTCGCCGGGCCAGTGAGCAGGTCGCACAACAGCTAGGACCGACGGTTCGAGCCGCGATGTCGGTGGCCGAACGGGCGGGCGCTGCGGCGACCGCCCAGGACCTGCTCGGCGTCTCCGAGGAGGATACCGAGGGGATCCGGCGACTGGGCGCCATGGTCCCCTCCGGCGTGGCTTTTCACAACGCCTCGTTGACCAATCCGGAGCGCCGCGTCATCGAGCGCGCTTTCCGGGACCGCCGGCTGAAAGCGCTGGTCGCCACGCCCACCCTCGCCGCCGGGATCAACCTGCCCGCCCGCCGCGTCATCGTAAGGGACCTCACCCGGTACGACGACCGCATCGGGATCCAGGCGCCGATCCCGGTGCTTGAGGTCCAGCAGATGTGCGGGCGCGCGGGCCGGCCCCGGTTCGACACCGAGGGGGAGGCGGTCCTTCTAGCCCGAGACCCCGACGAGGAAGAACGATTGCTCGACACCTACCTGAGTGCCGGGCCGGAGCGCGTCGAATCTCGATTGGCCGCGGAGCCGGCTCTCCGGATGCACTTGCTGGCCCTCATCGCCAGCGGCGAGGTCGACACCGAGGAGGAACTGGAACGGTTCTTCGCCGCCACATTTTACGGCTTTACTCTGCCGATGGAGGAGCTGAACGACCAGGTCGAACGGGTTCGGACCTTCCTCGAGCTCCACGGGTTCCTGGAGACGGGTCCCCGTCTCCGGGCCACGCCCTTCGGCCGGCTCACCAGCGACCTCTACCTCGACCCGGTGAGCGCACTCTACCTCCGCCACGCGCTAGAGAAGGCGCCACGCGGGGTTCGCCCGTTCTCGTTGCTCGCCTCGATCGCCGCCACTCCGGACCTTCCGCCGCTCTTCCTGCGCCGGGGCGAGGAGCCCGAACTGCTCGAGCGGTTCCAGGAGGAGGAGCCCGAACTGCTGCTCCGGCCCGAAGAGGAGCCCCTCTCGGTCGACCTCGAGCTGTTCCTCGCGACGCTTAAGACCGCGGCCCTGCTCGAGATGTGGATCGACGAGCGGCCGATCGTCGAGATCACCCAACGGTTCAACCTCGGGGCTGGAGACCTCCGGAGCAAGGTCGAAGACGCGGACTGGCTGCTCTTCGGGATGGGGCGGTTGGCGGTCCGATTCCGACGCGACCTCGCCCGTGCCGTGGATGAGCTGTCCTTGCGGGTCCGGTACGGGGTGCGTACCGAACTGCTCGACCTCGTCCGGTTGCGTGGCATCGGGCGCGTGCGCGGACGGGCGCTGTTCGCGGCCGGGTTCCCCGACCGAGAGGCACTCTTGAGTGCCGCTCCGGATCGAATCGCTACCGTCCTCAAATCCCGGGCGCTCGCCGACGCAGTCCTCAGGCAGATCCGTCATCCGTCATCGCGAACGGAAGTGCCGACGGTTCCGCTCGCCGCGCCCGGGACTCCGGATCCCACTCCCCCAGTGGCGCCGCCCACATCAACGAAAGGTCGGCCGGGGGCGCGACGATTGGAGGAATTCGAGCGCGGTTCGTAAGCGTCGACCACTCGCCCAGCGGGCGGACGAGCGCCACGGTCGAGAGGCTTCCTCCCGACCCGCCGGTGCGAACCGACCGCCGGACCAGACCGGCCCGTTCCAAGCGAACGATGCGACGCCAGAATGTCGTCGCGGGGAGAGGGGCCTCTCCATGGATCTTCGCGAGGTCCGTCACCTTGTGACGCAGCTCGCCGATTCGGACCGGGACTCCTTCTTCCAGTTGACCGAGGGCGGAGAGCAGAGGGGGCTCGATCACTATCTGGGACGCGACAAGGCCACTCGAGTAGACCGGTCCCAGAACGGGGAGCTGTGGTCCCACGAGCTCGCAGCGAAGCAGCTCGACCGCCCGTCGGGCGGAACCGTTCTCCCGCGCCGCCCGGCGGACCACCCGGCCCACCCATTCGGCCGGCACGCTGCGCCCGAGGGAACGTTCGGCACGGTCACGAACGATCGCGGTAAGATCGGCTTCGGTATACGGAGTGAGCCGGACCGTTCGAGCCTCCAGAGCCAGGGACCACCGGCTCTTGGCAATGGCCCTTACCCCCTCCGCGGAGCCGGCCAGCAGGACCGCGAGCGGAGGGATCCCTTCGCCACCCTCGGGAAGGAAATTGCCCGGGTCGATGAGACCCGCCACCAAGCGGGACAGATCCGGCACGCCAGGGCCGAGGTCGTCGAGCACGACGACCGCCGGCCGCCGGGAGTTGCGGAGCCGGCGAAGGAAGCCCGCGAGCAACTCCGAGACGGGAAAACCCCGGAGTTCGTACTCGGGGTCGAGGGCGCGCAGGAGCCCTCCGGCCGTGCCCTGAGCGCCGTGCACCTCGGCCGCGCGGATCCAGGCAATGACCACGGGGGAGGAACCGCCGGACCCTGGTTGGGCTCCGGCCCACTCGCGCGCCGCCAGCCGAGCCAGCGTCGACGTTCCGCTGCCCCGGGGACCCAGAACGACCGCGGCTCTGGCATGGGCTCCGGCCAACGGAGGCCCGGCGAGCCATCGAATCAGGGAGGCGAGAGGCCCTCGTCGGCCGAGGGGAACGGGTGGGAGCCAATCCGGTGCCAAGACCTCGGGATGGACTGCGCGGAACATCGTGTAGCGATTTACTTACTCCTATAAGAAATCTCATAAACGCGCCTTCCATCCAAATTTCACTTGCCCCGCTCCCAAGAGACTTTCCGGGAAAGCGCGGTCTTCTTGCGCCGCGCGTACAGTCATAAAGGGAGCCGGACTCGGCGGCGATGAAGGATCTTCTGTGGTGCATCACGTCACGCTCATCCCCGGCGACGGGATAGGCCCGGAGGTCGTCCACGCCGCGCAACTGGTGGCCGAGGCAACGGGCGTTCCCCTCGAGTGGGAGGTGGTCGAGGCCGGTGAGGCCGCGATCCGGGCGAGCGGGACTCCGCTCCCGTTGGCCGTCCTCGAATCGGTACGGAAGACCGGCGTCGCGCTGAAGGGCCCGATCACGACACCGATCGGGAGCGGTTTCCGTTCCGTGAACGTCGCCCTCCGAACGGAGCTCGACCTCTACGCTTCGGTGCGGCCCGCACGGGCCATCGCCGGCGAGGGCACACGGTATCCCGAGACTGACCTGATTGTGGTCCGGGAAGCGACCGAGGGCCTCTACTCCGGCGTCGAGCACTGGGTTGACAAAGAGCACTCCGCGGCGGAGACCGTGAATGTGATCACCCGCAAGGCGTCCGATCGGATCGTGAAGTTCGCCTTCGAACTGGCGCGGCGGGAGCACCGGAAGAAGGTGACCGGGGTCCACAAGGCGAACATCATGAAAACCACGGGCGCGCTGTTTCAGACCGCGTTCCGGGAGATGGCGGCCCAGTACCCAGACATCGCATCGGACGAGCGACTCATCGACAACATGTGCATGCAGCTCGTCAAGAAACCCTCCGAGTACGACGTGATCGTCACCACGAACCTCATGGGAGACATCCTCTCCGACCTGTGCGCGGGGCTCGCGGGCGGGCTCGGTGTCGCGCCGGGAGCGCTCTTCGGAGAGAAGACCGCCCTGTTCGAGCCGGTCCATGGCTCGGCCCCGAAGTACGCGGGAAAGGACCAGGCCGACCCCGTGGCGGAGATCCTCAGCCTGGAGCTGATGCTTCGGCATCTCGGGGAGAAGGAGGCGGCCGACCGGGTGTGGCGGGCCGTCTGGGAGGTCATATCGGAGAAGCGGGTCGTGACGTACGACCTGGCCCTCCCTGGGTACACTCAGCGACCCGTCTCGCCGTCCAGTTGCTCGGCGATGGCGAAGGAGATCGCCCGGAAGGTCCCCCTCGTGGATGTGACGAGTCCGCTCCCCCGACCGTCGGCGCGCGGGACCTCTGGCGGTTCCGACTCGTTGCTGGAAACCGGTTGAGGAGTCGTCCGCCCGGGGCACCGCCTCGACGCCGCGGGCTGACGGCTCGGCGGCAGGCTTATGCGCCCTCGGCCGCCCTCTTACTCGCCGATGGCGGGGGCCGCACGGGCCGTCCGAATCCCGCGCGAAGGGAACGGGACCTCGATCGCCGTAGAATCCCCCCCGGCAGCGACTAGCGCTCTTCCGCGCCCATCTCCCTCGCAGCGGTTCACGAACTCGGCCGGGAGCTCCCGCGCCTACCGGACGTTGGTGCTCTTCCTCGTCGGTATCGCGGCGATCTACGGGGTCTTCATGGGCCTTGCCGTACGGTCCTCGGTGGACGGCTCCAACGACGTCGTGGAGGCGATCCTCACGGCCGCGATGGCCGTTGCGCTCGTGATCGGGTG
>JASHQC010000075.1 GCA_030037735.1 Thermoplasmata archaeon | reverse complement strand
TCCCCGGCTTGTTGATGTCAAAGGATCGGGCGATGTACATGAGCGGGGGCTTCGTGGCATCCCGGGGCGGTGTCGGAATCACGTGCTCGATGGTATCGATGAGCGCGTCGATGTTCACCTTGTGGTTGGCCGAGATCGGAACGATCGGCGCGTTCTCGATGGGACTGCCCTTCAGGAACCGGGTGATCTGCTCGAAGTTCTCCACGGCCTGTTCGGGCGTCAGGAGGTCGATCTTGTTCTGGACGACCACGACCTTCCGCACCCCGATGATATCGAGGGCGTAGAGGTGTTCCCGAGTCTGCGGCTGCGGAACCGGTTCGTTGGCCGCAATAAGCAGCAAGGCCCCGTCCATCAGCGCCGCGCCGGAGAGCATGGTGGCCATGAGCGCCTCGTGACCGGGCGCATCCACGAACGACACCGCCCGAACGAACTTCGTCGTAGCACCGCAGATGGGGCACTTCGGCTCGACCGTCCACCCGGCGGGAGCTTCGTGGTTCGGGCACTTGTAGAACGCCGCGTCGGCGTACCCCAGCTTGATCGAAATGCCGCGCTTCAGCTCCTCAGAATGGCGGTCGGTCCACTCTCCCGTGAGGGTCTGGGTGAGCGTCGTCTTTCCGTGGTCGACATGGCCGACCAGGCCGATGTTGACCTCGGGTTGCTTGGGGACTTTCATCCTACGCGGTCGTCAGAAGCTCCGCGATAGGCTTCGGCCCCTTAGCTTCAACGACCATGTTGACCTGGACCGTGTCCTCGCTCACGGTGTTTCCACGAAACGTGCGCCGCTTACGCATCCCGTGACGAGCGGGATGGAACCCCATTCCCTCTCCCGTCAGGATCCGGGTCTCTCTCGCGCCCGGGAGGTCCCCCCGCAGCGGGAACCCACTCTTGTCGCTTCCTCCCGTAATCTTGAGCGTGTAGCCCGGGAACCCCAAGGCATCTCCACCCACTGTCTCCCCGATCCGGCGGCCCAGGAGCGAGGAGACCTGCGCATCCGCTACCGTGCGAGCGTACGATTTCTCCTTCTCGGAGACCACTATTTTCAGTTCGGCCATTGTCCTTAGAACGGAGCGGGGCGGCCAGCAGGGGGCCGTTTAAAAGCGTGTCTGGAGGCCATCGCGCTGTCGAGAGAACTGCCCCGCACGGGACGGGTCCGCCCCTCCGCTTAAGTGGAGGAGCCTCGCTCAGTTCTTCGACCCTCTATGGTACTGCCTCCGCCCACGGCGCTCTTCGCTCTTCGCGCCGTGGTCCTGCTCGCGGGACTCGGGCTCGCCGGGTACCAGGATTGGCGAGTCCGTGAGGTGGCGGACGGGGTCTGGCAGGGGATGGGGCTCATCGGCGCCGCGGCCGGACTGTTCGAGTTCTGGGGCAACCCGCTCGCGCTGGTTCTCTGGATCCTTGTCAGTGTCTGGGCGCTGGAACACCTGTTCGCCTGGGACGCACCGCTCGAGCAGTTCTCGGAGCGCTTGCCGGGTTGGATTGAGCTCGGGGTGTACGTGGGGGTGCTCGGCACGATCATCGCGTGCGCCGCCGACTTCGGGGTCGGGAGCTCCGGAGTCCCCATCGAGGTCATCGGAGTGGCGGGCGCTATTTTGCTGGCCCGAGGTTTGTTCGAAGTCGGGGTGCTGTATGGCGGGGCGGATGCCAAGGCGCTGATGATGGCGGGGCTACTTCTCCCAATCGACCCCACGCCGCTCTGGTCTCCTCCGGTCGCCGCCGTCCTGCTCGGATACTATCCCTTCGCTCTGACGGTGTTAATCGACGCCGCGCTGTTCGCCGTGGTGGTTCCCGTCGCGATAGCGGTCCGGAACCTCTCGGCGCACGAGTTCACCTTCCCACGGGGCTTCACCGGCTACAAGATTCCGGTGGCGGAGCTTCCGAACCGATACGTCTGGATCAAGGACCCAACGTTCTCCCGGACCGTCTCCGACGACGAACCCGAACCCCAAACGACGGAGGAGGACCGGGCATTGCGGCAACGTCAGGCCGAGACCCTCGCGAAACAAGGAGTCCAGCGCGTCTGGGTCACTCCCCAGCTCCCATTCATCCTCTGGATACTCGCCGGCACCCTCGCCGCGGTAGGCGTGGGCAATCTCATCTTCGACATCATCACCGCCCTCTGAGAGGAGCCGGAGCGGCCGGAAACCTTTTCTCTCGGAGGCCAACTGCATCCGGGATCGTCGATGTCGCCATCCGGTTCTGTCGGGCCGATCCGAGTCCTGATCGCTAAACCGGGTTTGGACGGGCACGACCGTGGAGCGAAGGTGGTCGCGAGGGCGCTCCGGGACGCCGGGATGGAGGTGATCTACGCCGGCCTCCGCCAGACCCCCGAGGAGATCGTCGAGTCCGCTCTGGAAGAGGACGTGAACCTGATCGGACTCTCCATCCTCTCCGGAGCCCACATGGCCCTTTTCCCCCGCGTCCTCGCCTTACTGAAACAGAAGCACGCCACGCGGATCCGGGTTTTCGCCGGAGGGATCATTCCGGACGAGGATGCGAAGAAGCTGAAGAAGATGGGAATTCGGGCCATCTTCGGGCCCGGCGCTTCCCTCGACGAGATCGTTGCCACGGCGCGTAGGCTCGTGGGTCCGACGCACTCATGAGCCGGCGGACCGCTCCGCCCATGCCCATCGGGGCCCGTCGCGTCTTGCGGGGGGACCGTCAGGCCCTCGCCCGATTGATCAGTCAGGTAGAGAACCGGGATCCGTCCGCGCTACCGTCGGTCCGGGCCTTGTATCCCTACTCGGGACGCGCCACGGTGGTCGGAATCACCGGTCCGCTGGGCGTCGGCAAATCCTCCCTCGTCAACCTTCTGCTCGCGCACCTTCGGAGCGACGGGAAGCGCATCGGCATTGTGGCAGTCGATCCCTCGAGCCCGTTTTCCGGCGGTTCGATTCTCGGCGACCGGATTCGGCTAGCACGCCCGCCCGGGGATGATGGGGTGTTCATCCGGTCCATGGCCGCCCGGGGCCACGCCGGGGGAGTGGCGCTGGCCACGCGCGAGACCGTCCGGCTGCTCGATGCGTTCGGCATGGACGTTGTCCTGGTCGAAACGGTCGGTAGCGGTCAAGCCGACGTGGAGATTCACGAGGTGGCCTCGACGAGCGTGGTGGTGGTGGTTCCCCACCTCGGCGACGAGGTCCAGTCGCTCAAGGCCGGACTCTTCGAGATCGCGGACGTCTTTAGCGTGAACAAGTCGGACCTGCCCGGCGCGGACTCGGCGGCCCGATACCTCAGCGAAATGACTCAACTCGTACCCGTTACCGGGTCCTGGCGCCCGGTGGTGATCCAGACCTCCACCGTAGCGCCGCGAGGGATTCCCGAGCTGTGGGAGGCCGTCACTCGGCATGAGGCATACCTGGACTCGAGCGGGTCGCGACAGACGCGGGACCGCCAACGCCTCACGGATGAGATTCTGGGATTGGTCCGAGAGCAGGTCGATGCGCAGCTCCTTCGCGCGCTGGAGCGAGAGCCCGATTTGCAAGCGCTCCTGGATCGGGTGGTGGCTCGAGAGATTGACCCGCATTCGGCCGCGGAGCGGCTCCTTGGCGAGGTCCGCCGCCCACGCTGAGATCGGGGAATGTCGCTCGCCACAACGCTCTACGTGCTCGGCCTCGTGGCAGTGGCCGTTGTGGCCTACTTCCTGTACGCGTCGTTTGTGTTTGGGGCGGGTTACCAGCCGACCCCGGCCCGGGTCGTCCGACGCATGCTGGACTTGGCGGAGGTCCGGCCCGGCGACACGGTCTACGACCTCGGGGCAGGAACGGGTGCGATCGTCTTCGCCGCCGCACGAACGTACGGGGCCCGCGTGGTGGGGGTGGAGGTGGAGCCGCTCCGCGTGCTGATCCTGCGGCTCCGACTCTGGTGGGGCGGACCCCGAGACCGGGTCACGTTCGTATGGGGCAACATCTTCGAGGTCGACCTTCGGCCCGCCCGGATCGTGGCGGTCTTCTTGTGGCCGGGGGCGATGGAGCGGCTCCGTCCCCGATTTGAAAGTCAGCTTTCTCCGGGAGCCCGGGTGGTGAGCCATTGGCACCCAGTCCCCGGGTGGATTCCCGAGGTCGCGGATTCGGAGCTGAGGGTCTACTTCTATCGGTGGCCGGCGGCCCAAGGAGGCGATTCTTCTACGGATGGTAGTGAAGCCAGAATCCCGCCCCCGCCGCCAGCACGATGACGATGATCATCAAACCAAGGAACCACCCCTTGTAGAGTTCCCACGGCGTGGAAGACACGGCGGGGTTCTGGCCTACGGAGGCCGCGGTCATTGCCGGCGTCTCCCGGGCCCGCGTGCAGAAATGGCCAGGCCCAGCAAGGGCAGGAAGACGATTCCACCGCTCGGCGGCTTCTCCCCGGTAACCCCAGCGCCGATGTGGCCGGTCAAGCCTAGATAGGCGATGATCGCCGCGACCGCGATGGCGACGACAATCGCCACGATGAAAAATCGCCAGGGCAGGGGCGGAGCCGGGGCTGCCGGTGGAGCACCCATACGCAACGACCCATCGGAGTCCCTCTTTTTCTGCTGAAAGTACGAATTTTCGCCTCTTTGCGGACTTCCAGCCGAAAGCACTGGGCGTCCTGCCCGTTGCGTCGCACGATTCAACTCATGATACCTGACCCGATTTTCGATCGGTCAATCCCTACCGGGGCCGGGCGCCGGCCCTGATTCCCCAAGTCTGGCCTAGCTCGCACTGGGCGATTGCGGAGGACTGGTGGTCCATTGCGGTCCCGATCGTCGGGGGGGCCTGCTCGCTGCCAGCGTCGGCTTTACCCTGTCCCCGGCACCGAAGGCCTGAGTCGGAACCCCCCCCGGCATCCCCGGGGCCCAAACTGGCAACTTACGACTTCGCTGTTGGGGCGGGGGTGGCGTGCCCGCCTTTAGCCTGAGGCTTCTTCTCGCCGGCCGTCTCCCCCGCAGAAGCCTCCATGGCCTCCTCGGCTGGCTTTTCCGATTTCTCCTCCGCGGCCTTTGCCTCTTTGGCCTCCTTGGAGGTCGGGGTCACGTACTCTTCGACAAAGCGGATAGACTTGGGGTGGAGATGGGTACGGAGTCGCTCGATGAGGCGCGACTTGGCGGCGGCGTGCCATGCCAGGTCGAACTTCGCCCGGTCCGGTAGCGTCAGCGAGAGCACCTTGTCGTGCATCTCCACGGCGAAGTCCTTGCCCCGACCGTAGGTCAGTTCGATGAGCGCCTGGGCTTTCGCCACGGGGTCCGCGATCGATTCGACGACCTTGAACTTGGCCCGGATCTTTCTCCCCGCGAAGGGAGGGTTGAAATCTACCCGGACCCGGGCGGCGGTGAAGCTCACGACCCGGCCGCGCCGGCCCCGAATCGTCAGGACCGTGCCGATGTTGAGCTCGGCATCCTCCCGCCGCATCTCGGGCAGTCGCTCGATTTCGTGCATGGAGAACAGCTCGATCAGCTTCGGGTCCCGCTCGCCGAACGCCTCGGCCGGGGAGAACTCCTTCTCGACCTCTTGTCCCACGGGAGCATTCTCGATGGCCTTCTCGAGAGCGGCCGGGAAGTCGTCACCGCCCACGATATGGGGGCGGGGTCCGAACTCGTAGCCGGTGGGGAGGCTGAAGTTCTCCTTCCGCGCGACGTCGGCGTGCGTCGTGTCGACGATCTCGTTCTTGCCGCCGGCCTGCGTCCATAGCTCATAGTCAAGGAGGACCAGGTCCCCGCTCTTGGAAT
>JASHQC010000074.1 GCA_030037735.1 Thermoplasmata archaeon | reverse complement strand
CTCGTCCTTTATTCCAGAAGCGGATTTGAACCCCCGGAGGGTGCAAATCCCCCCTCCGACACTTCGTGCGCGTACGGACGTCAGGCCAGGTGCATCGATCGCAGCGCGGCCAGAAACCGCGGATCAGCCCGAGCGGGCTCAAGTCGCGGGTCGAGGCGCCAAGCTCGAATGGACACATTTTGGGTCGCAATCGCCTTCGCCAACCACCGATATGCCTGGTCCATATCGCCAATCTCGACATAGATCTGGGCGATGCTATCGGCAGTCTCGGGCCGGTCCGGAAGAGACTCCTCGGCCCGAAGCGTGGCCCTTGACCTCTCGGTGTCTCCGGACAACGCGTATCGCCAAGCTCGATTCAGGGGTTTCCAACGGGGCTCGGTTTCGAGTTCCTCGCATCGCCCTATCTCCTCAAGTGCTCGGGGTAGGTCCGCCTTTGCTAGATAGTAAACGCTCAGGAGATTGTGGTAGGTCAGCGAGTCGGGCTTCACTTCGCCGAATTTCTGAACCTTAGTGAGTGCTTCGTCGAGGCGGCGGAGCCATATGAGCAAGTGAGCCAGGTTACCGAGGCCCCTAGGCCAACGAGGATCAGCTTCCTCGGCCAGTAGAAGCTCTACGAGAGCTTCGTCGGTCCTGCCCTCGTCCTCGAGAAGGAGGGCATACGAGTTGTGGACCTCCGAATCGCTCGGGTTTAGTGAGAGGGCGAGCCGGAATTCCTTCTCCGCTGTAGGATAGTCGAAGTCATTCCAAAGTGCCAGGGCGAGCGCTGCGTGGGCCTCCGCGAGATTCGGGTCGAGCTCGATCGCCTTGGCGACCAGACTTCGTCCGGCTCGGATCCATTCCGCCGGGGGAACATCGGCGTAGAACCAGCCTATCATCAAAGTGATTTCCGAGAGGCTGGAGTAGGCCGCCGCGTTGCTGGAATCCAAGGAGATCGAGAGCTCGAACTGCTCCTTCGCCGCTTGCAGCGTCGCCTTGGTTGCGCTATAATGTATCAATGTCCGCCCCTTCAGGTAAGCCAGATACGACTCCGGCCGAACGGAGCGCCTCGAATCGAGTCGACTTTGCTCGGCGGGTCGCAATTCGACCTCTAGCGCTGCCGCGACCTGCTTGGCAATCTCAGTCTGAACCGCGAAGACATCGTCGAGGTCCCGGTCATACGATTGAGTCCATAGATGTCGGTCGGAGGGTGCGTCGATCAGCTGAGCGGTTATTCGGAGGCGATTCCCCGCCTTCCGCACGCTCCCTTCAAGGATCGATCCGACACCCAGTTCGGCAGCGATCTGAGAAACCGACTTTGTCGTGGCCAGGTACTGCATTACCGAGGTGCGAGAGATGACGCGGAGTCCCCGGACCTGGGAGATTACGGAGATCAGCTCCTCCGTCAGCCCCTCCGCGATGTACCCGTCCTTGGGGTCAGGACTGATGTTTTTGAACGGAAGAATCCCGAGACCGGCGGGAGCGTGGTCCGTCGCGACGGGCGGCCCTCCGGCCCAAGGGAGCACGACGCGGTATAGATCCACCGAAACGTGGATCCCCTTCAGACTCGCTGCCGGAAGCTTCTCCAGTCGGTTCGGAATCTTGTTTCGGACCTGGCTAAACACCTCGCCAGAGATGCAAATTCCCCCGGGAGACGCGAGGGGTTCGATCCGGGAGGCGATATTGACTGCATCCCCAAAAATGTCGTTGTTGTGTCTTTCCACGTCGCCGAGGTGGACCCCGATCCGGAGTTGTATCGGTCTTGCTCCGGGTTGCGAATTTCGGTCGTGAAGGCGTTCCTGAACATCGATGGCACACTGGACGGCCCGCAGGGCGCTGTCAAATTCCGCGAGAAACCCGTCCCCCATCGATTTGATCTCGCGGCCCTGGTGAGCGGCGAAGCGGGGCCGGACCAGCACTTCTTGTTCATCCCGGAGTCGCAGCGCCTCCGCCTCGTTCCTTTGAGCCAGGGCAGTGGAACCGACCATGTCGGTGAACATGATGGCGGCGAGACGACGGTTGGCGGCCACGACCCGAGAACTGCCTTTGTTAGATTAAGTCCCGGTCCACGAGAGGGTCTCGAGGGACGTCGGGGATGTGAAATAATCCGTATCAGCCCCCGCCGACACATCGGACTTGAACCCCGGGGGGTTCGAGTAGCCCCTCCAGAATTGAAATTCGGCCACAAACCTACTGCGCGCCCACGCGATTCCGCGCCAAGCTTAGGTTCTCCTCGGGCGCAACCGGACGACGATCTCTCCGAACGACGCCCTTCCGTCCTACTTATGCAACATGGCCCATAGGCACCGGCTCGAGCCGCTCGCGTCTGCTAACCTAGGACCATTTTCTCGCTGACGAGATTTCCCATCGGGGCCCAGGAATAACCGAAGACAGTCTTGGCCGGGTCGTTCGCCAAGGCGGCCTTGAGTTCGTCTTCGCTATCGAATTTGGCGACAAGAATCCCGTACGGACCGGTCTTTTCGATCACCGGCCCGAATGCGATTGCCTTGCCCTGTTTCGCGATGCCCGTCCAATACTCGACGTGGCGAATCATCGTCGCCCTCTCCTCGGGAGTCATGTCGAGGTGGAAGGTAGGCCGTGGGTTCGTCGTCTTGACGAAGAAGTACACAGCCGACCC
>JASHQC010000005.1 GCA_030037735.1 Thermoplasmata archaeon | reverse complement strand
TCCGGACTCTCTCCCACGTTGAGAATGACGGTTTTGATCTCGGTGAACGCCTCGATCGTCCACTTGCCCGCGACACGGCCGAAGCCGCTCTTCCGGAATCCGCCCCACGGATGGCTGTAATCCCAGTACAGGACCGGGTCGTTGATCACAACCTGGCCCGCCTTGAGCTCGCGGGCGAGCGTGAACGCGCGCTTGATGTTCGCCGTGTGAATGGCCATACTGAGCCCGTACCGGGGCAGATTGGCCATCTCCACCGCTTCCGGCATCGAGTGGAACTCGAGGATCGGGGCGACCGGCCCGAACGTCTCGCTGTTCCCGAGGAGCATGTCGGTCGTGACGGCATCCACGACGGTCGGTGGGAAGTAGAGGGGAGTAGGCTGGTCCTGAGCGCGGCTTCCTCCGACCAGGAGCCGGGCGCCCTTTCCCATTCCGTCCTCCAGGTGGCGCTCCACCTTCTCCACCGTCGGTTCGTTGTTCATCGCGCCGATATCCGTCTCGTCGCGCCGGGGATCGCCAAGTCTCCACCTGCGGGATTCTTGGACGACCTTGCGGACCAGCTCGTCATGGACCTTCTCGGCCACCAGGATGCGACCGTTCGCGCAACAGACCTGTCCCGCGTTGTTGTAGCAGCCGAAGGCGATGTCACGGGCCGCCTTCGATAGATCCGCGTCATCGAGGACGATGAGCGGGCCCGACCCGCCCAGCTCGAGCCCGACCTTCTTGAGCCCGGCCCGGTGCGAGATCTCCTCCCCGGTGGCGGTCTCGCCGGTGAAGCAGATCCCATCGACCTTCGGGTTCTCCACCAGTTCCGTCCCCGCCGTGGGGCCCGGCCCGGTGAGGAGGTTCATCGCGCCGCGCGGGATCCCGGCGTGCTCCATCGCCTCGAGGAAGTGGACCGCGCTGATCGGCGTCGTGGAGGCGGGTTTGAAGATCACCGCGTTCCCGCAGATCAAGGCCTGCACGACGAATTCCCCGGGGAGGAGCCACGGATAGTTCCACGGCGTGATCACCCCGACGGTTCCCAGCGGTTCCCGTCGGAGCATGTACAGCATGTCCGGTTTCGAATAGCCCTCCAGCACCGGCGTCTCCACCCGCTTCAGGTCCTCGGTGTTCCAGAGCAGGTTGGGGATGACCTCCGACACCTCCAGCCGGGACTCCTTGATCGGCTTCCCCTGCTCCAGCGTCAGGTCCAGCGCCCACGCGTCGATGTTGGGGCGGATCGTCTCCGCGATACGCGTCGCCATCGCGGCGCGCTCCTTCACCGACAGGCGCGCCACGCGAGGTTGGGCTTCCTCGGCGGCGTCGATCGCACGGCGCACGTCCTCGCGGCTGGCCTTGGGAAGAGTGGCGAGCGCTTCACCGGTGGCGGGGCTGCGCACCGTGAACGTCTCTCCGCTGGCCGAATCGCACCACTCGCCGTCGATGAACATCCGAAGATGGGGAGCGTGCACGGCCGACCGCCTTAGGGACGCCGACACGGCAGCGAGGTAAAGACCTGGCGGAACGGCCGGTGACGGTTCCCGTCCTTGCGTTACGGTAGGCTGCGGCCCGGCGGCGGCGGGCTTTGTATCGGGTGGCGGGGAGGGAACAGAGCGTCCTCGCCCACGGGTACCGGGTGCGGGGCCGCGGGAGATGTCGTGACCGGGGGCACGGGGCTCTTCTCCACGGGCGCAGCATCCAGGTTCGACAGTGCCTGCTCGAACACCGCGAGGCCCCGCTCGAGGAGGGGATCCTCGATCGTCAGCGGGGACATGAAACGGAGGGTGTTGTCGTAGCTTCCGCACGTGTGCATCAAGAGGCCGTTCAGGAACAGCTCGCGTCGCATGGCCTTGGCTCGATCCTCCCACGGGGTCTTCCGGACGGCGTCCTTCACGAATTCCACCCCGATCATGAATCCCTTCCCGCGCACGTCGCCAATCGAAGGATGGGTTCCCGCATATTCCCGGAACCGGGCCTGGACCTGCTCGCCGCGTCGCGCCGCCAGGTTGATCCAGTGCTCTTCGCGCAGGATCTTGAGGACCTCCGTGCCGACGGCCAATGCGAGGGGATTGCCCCGGTACGTGCCCAGGTGGAAGCCGCGAGGGAGCTCCTTGACCAGGTCCTCCCGGTAGGCGACCATCGAGGCGGGAATTCCTCCCCCGATGGTCTTCGCGATGCAGATGATGTCGGGAGTGACGTTCCAGTTCTCGACGCCCCAGAACTTGCCGGTGCGGCCCAGTCCGGTCTGCACCTCGTCGGCAATCAGGAGGAGGTCGTGTTCGTCGCAGAACTCCCGCAGCGACGGGAGGAAGTCGTCCGGTGGCACGACGTAGCCGCCTTCGCCGAGGATCGGTTCGACCAGGACCGCGGAAGCATGGTCGACCCCCGAGTAAGGGTCGTTGAGGAGGTGTTCCATGTAGCGGATCACGCCCTGCGCACTTTCCGGTGTGTTCAGCACCGGTCGGTACGGGTTGGGGAACGGAACGCGAATGACCGTTCCTCCGCGGAACGAACTTGTCGCCCGGTATCGCCGGCCACCGGTCAGGTTCACCGCCCCGCCGTGGACGCCGTGGTAAGCGCCCGAGAAGGCGAACGTTCCGGACCGTCCCGTGGCGTAATCGGCCAGGCTCACGGCGGCCTCGGTGGAGTCCCCGCCCGTGATCGAGAACAGGACTTTGGCGCGGTTGTGGAGGGTCCCCGGGAGCGACGAGGTCAGCTGCTCGAGAAACTCGATCCGGGCCTCGGTGGGAACCTCGAGCGAGTGCCATATCTTTTCGGACTGGCGCTGAAGGGCGGCCATTAGGCGCGGATGGCGGTGGCCCAGGTTGAGGACCGAGATCCCGGCGACCCAATCGATGTACCGGTTGCCGTCGACGTCCTCGATCGTCGACCCGCGCGCCTCGCGTATCGCCATCGGGAAGTACCTCGGGTAGGCGACGGCATCCGTTTCGAGCCGGGCCTGAATGGCCAGCAGTGCGCGCGACTTGGGGCCGGGCGGCGGCGCAACGATCTTTGGCGCATCCGGGAAGCTCAACCAGTTCTCTACCATGGGAACCCCACTCGGAACGGGCCTCGGAGGCCTTCAGGCGATATCAAGCCGTCGGCGACTCCGGCGCGCGGCGGCACGAGAGGTTTTCCGCTCGGTGGAATCCCCCGGAGCGCAATGCCCGTGGAGTGGGGGTCACGCGTGGACGTCCACGTTCACCCCAGCCGATACTCCCGGCATGGAGCGCTCTTTGCAGAGAAGAACCGGGTCGAATACAGCCCCGCGGGGCTCCTCCGGGAGATGGACACCGCGGGAATCGGTTGGGGGGTGTTCCTCTGCCCCCGGCTGGCACCGACGCTAGAAGAGGGACTCCAGAACGTTTCCGAGGTAGCGACCACGAGTGGAGGCCGTTTTCTTCCGACAGGCACGGTGGACCCGACGCGGGGGGAGGATGAGGTCGCCCATGCGATTGAACTATGGTCGCGGAACCACCCGCGCCTTCGCGGGGTCAAGCTCTACCCCGGGTACCTTCACTTCGACGTGACGGACCCGCGGCTCGAACCGGTGTACCGGTGGGCCGAGCAAGCGCGTGTGCCGGTATGGGTCCACCAGGGAGACACCTCGGACCCGGATGGATTGATCCGCTACGCCCGGCCGATCTTTCTCGACGAGGTGGCGGTTCGATGGCGGGCGGTCCAGTTCGTCCTGTGTCACATGGGAAATCCCTGGATGGAAGAGGCGGCGGAGATCGCGTACAAGAACGAGAACGTCTACACGGATACCTCAGGGCTGCTGAACCCGTTCGCCGAGCACTACGACGGCCAGATCCGGCGCATGCGGACTCGCCTGCACCACACCATCCTAGCCGTCGGCGATGTGCGGAAAATCCTGTACGGCTCGGATTGGCCCATCAGTTCGATCGCGGATGCTGTGGGACTGGTCGAGGGGCTCGATCTTCCCGAACCGGATAAGGAGCGGATCCTTGGCGAGAATGCGCGCGAGCTCCTCGGGCTCCCGGAAGACCTCGCCCGGTGAAAAGGTTCGTAAGCTTTGCCGCCTAGCGACACACGTGTCGGTACTCTCGCTTGGGCGACGGGTCGATGTCCATGTGCACCTGAGCCGGTACTGGCCCGATCTTCCGCGGAATTCGTACCGGTCCGACCTCGAATTCACGGTACCCTCTCTGTTGCGCGAGTTGGACTCTCAAGCGATCGGATTCGCGGTCCTGCTGCAGCTCTTTCTCAACCCGAGCCCAGCCGAAGTCCTCCGTGAGGGAGAGGAAATGTTCACCAAGAGCGGCGGTCGGCTACTGAAGACCGTCACCGTCGATCCTACGAAAGGGGAAGCAGCCGTTGAGGAGACCTTGTCGACGTGGGAGCGGGTCCGCGACCTCGTTGCGGTCAAGCTGTATCCCGGGTATCGAACGTTCTATCCGCACGACCCTCGGCTTTCGCCGGTCTACGAGTTCGCGCACAAGAGGGAGATTCCGGTGATGATCCATCAAGGGGACACCTTGGACCCGAATGGGCAGGTGAAGTACGCCCGCCCGATCGAGGTGGACGAGGTCGCGGTGCGGTACCGCGACGTGCGCTTCGTCCTCTGTCATTTCGGGAATCCTTGGATCGAAGAGACCGCCGAGGTCGTGTACAAGAATTCCAACGTCTACACGGATACCTCGGGCCTACTCGGCAACCCGGCGGCCCCCTACTTTCGGGAGCAGCTGCGACGGGCCCAACGCCGCCTTACGAATGCGATCGCGGCGATGGGGGATGCCCGCCGGGTGCTCTACGGCTCGGACTGGCCCCTCGAGTCGATCGAGACGGCGATCGGCGTGGTCACCGGCCTTGACCTCCCGGCGGAGGACAAGGAGCTGATCCTCGGCGAGAATGCACGCACCCTGTTCCGAATCGACGCCCCCGGTTGACGACCGGGCTTCCTACGCCGAAGAAGCCTTGCACGTGACGCAACGCCTGCGGTCGCCCGAGCCTTGATATTCGCACCCGCGTCGGGTACTCCGATACTCGCCCGTACCGGGCCGACTCTTTCTATGTCCCGCACCTTCGAAGCCGCGCTCGCGCGGGCCCCCGTGTTTTTCGAACCGGTCCCTCCGTCGCTCCGCACCCGCCCCGATCGGGTTGACGCGTACTTTCGTGAGCTGGCCACGCGCCTCGGGTCGATCGATTCGCTGGATGCCATTGATGTGCCCGAGCTGATCGATGAAAACCACGATGGTAAGCCCTATTATCGGACCGCGGACCCGCGAGAAATCGGCCGGCGATTGGCCTCCCTCGCGCAGCGGCCGGTCGTGGTGAACAAGGTCGTAGCCCACCTCCCCTCCGAGGCGGCCTTGGTCGAATGGACCCGCCAGACGCTGGACGGGGGAATCCAGAACGTGGTCCTGGTGGGCGGGTCGAGCCGGTACATTCCATACCCCGGGCCCCAGGTGATCGAGGCCGACCGGGCGGCCGCAAAAATCCTTCGGGAGCGAGGGGGCCATCTCGGAAACATCGCGATCCCGCAGCGGGAGGGAGAGGCGCATCGCATGCTCGCCAAGACACGGGCCGGTGCGTCATTCTTCACGACCCAGATTCTCTTCGACAGCGAGAGCCTCGGACGGATTCTGCGGGAGTACGATGCGCTGTGCCAGAAGGCCGGCGTCCGGCCGGCGGCGGTGCTGCTCAGCTTCGCCCCGCTTTCCGACGAGACGGATGCGGAGTTCATCCGCTGGCTGGGGGCCGAGATCCCGGAGGACGCGGAGCGTTCGATCCTCAACGGGGATGAAAGCTCGGCGGGGGACCGGGCCATCGAGCAGGCCCGTCGGGTGTGGACCGAAGCCCGGGCAGGCGCGGACGCCGACGGGTTGAGCCTTGTGCTCGGCGTGAACGTGGAACAGTTGACCCAACGGCACCTCGACGTGGCGTTGGGGATGCTCTCGGACCTGGCGGCGCTGGTCCACCACAGTTCGGCGGGTTAGCCGACCGCGGTGGGAGTCGCCGTGCGCCGGAAGATGAGACAGTAGTGGTGGTGGTAGTTGGGCACGAACGTCGAGGGGAATCCCCAGATCCCCAGAGGTTTCGAGTCCTGGCACCAGATGCGCTCCCCCTGAAACTCGAACGGAGGCCGGTCGAGCTCGCGGGCCAGGTCCCAGGCAAGAGTCCGGATCCTTCCGTCCACATCCCGGAGATTCTGGGCCACGACGACGAGGTAGCGCCCCGGCTCGAGCACCCGCCCGGTGCTGCGAAGCACGTCGACCGTAGAAGAGAGAAAGGCCCCGTAATCGTGGAGATTTCCGAGGTCCCTCGGGTCATTCGAGTACGTGGTGGCGAGCCCGCCGGCCGCCCGGTCGCGATGCGCCGAACGCGAACCTCCCCGGCTCTTTCCGAGCATGTCCCAGTACGGGGGAGAGGTCAGGACGAGCTGGACGGTGGGGAACCGTTCCCGGCTCCATATCGCGTCGAGGTCCCGGGCATCGGCGAGTATCACTCGGGCCCCCGTCGATTCGGAGTCCGCGGCTCGTACCCGAAGCGCTGCGATCTTGGCAAACGTCGGATTGATCTCCAGTCCGATGGCATAGCGGTGGTGTCGGACCGCTGCCACCAGGGTCGACCCGGTGCCGGCGAACGGGTCCAGGACCCACATGCCGGTTCGCGTGAAGAACCGGACGAATCCCTCACAGAGCTCCTCGGGGAACTTGGCCGGATGCGACCGCTCGGACGGGGTCCGTCGGGGTGGGTTCGCGACGAACCAGGACTTGGTGAACCGGACCCATTCCGTCCCCGAGAGATCGTTCAGTCGGCCGCGGGGGTGCGAAGACCACGGATCCGAGCGACGCGCCACAAGCCGCCGCAGTCGACGCCAAGGAAAAAGCTCGCGGTACGGGAAGTTTACGTCCCTAGCAGCTTCTCCGCGAGCTCGGGCAAGGACGCGAGCGCCTCGATGCGGAACTCCGCGGCTCGGAGCTCCGGCCGGTCCACCCCGATCAGGCGAGCGTAGGTGGGGCCATACCGTCGCTCGCCCGTGTAGAAGATACCGGCCCGGAGCCCGGCGGCGCGCGCCCCGACCAGATCGGCCCACGTATCGCCCACGTGGACGGCTCGCTCGCGCGGCGTCGACAGCATGCCGAGGCAGTGCCAGAATATCTCCGGCGCTGGCTTCGTCCAAGGGAGTTGGTCGCTGAACGCCCAAGCCTCGATGAACTCGCCGACGCCCGTTCCATCGAGTCTCCGCTGGAGCGATTCCCCGGGTTCCCCGACGGCATTCGATACCACGCCGAGCCGGAAATGGCGATCCCGGAGCTCCGCGAGGGCCTCCCGGACACCCGGCGAAAGGCGGAGAGGCGCGCGTTCGACGAGAGCGGCCAGTGCTTGCGCAAATTCTATCGGCCGCGCGGCTCGCCCCAGCCGACGGGCCACGTGGAGTGCCTGCGTGGCGAGCGGAACGGAGACGCCCCGTCCCGCCGCGGCCAGCGCCTCCGCCCGGACCTGTTCTACCGCCGTGCGCGCATGGTGGAGTGGAGGGTGGCGCCCGCGCGGGGAGGAAGGCCACCGCTCGACCACCCGGACCATCGTCGTCAGCTGTTCCTCCAGGTAGCGTTCCTCCTCGGCCGGCTCGAGATACACGAGCGTGTGCCAGAGGTCCAGGAGGACGGCCCGGGACTCTGGCATTCACCCTCTCGGGCGCCGGGCCACTCCTGGCCACGGAGAGGCGGAAGGAATGAGCTTCTCGACCGCCTCTCCGCTCAGGACCCGGAGGAGGGTGGATTCGCGGGCGGGCTGCCCGACTGAGAACTCCACGCTTGGGCCGGGGGAGGTCCCTGATGGCGGCGGGAGCGGACCACCAGGGCCGCCACGATGATGGCAATCGCCAGCGCCACCAGGCCGCCGACGATGCCGTAGAGCTCCGCACTCGTGAGCACCGGCGTGGTCTTGGTGGGAGGCCCCGTGGTCACGGTGAACGACACCGTGTCGTTCACCGAGGCCCCGGAGCCACTTGTGACGGTCAAGGTCAGCTCGTACGTGCCCACCACGACGTTCGTGATTGAGTAACTGGTCGACGTCAACGTGATCATCTGGGGAGTGCCGCTCGGCGGCAAGATGGTGAGGACCTCCTTCGACAGCAGGTCGCCGGACCAGCTGAGGCCGACGGTTACGGTGCTGCCGGCCACGAACGATGCCCCCGTCGCGGGACTCGTGATGAGAGCGGCCGGCGCCACGTTCCACACCCAGACGGTGACCGATGCGGTGCCGCTCTGTCCTAGCACGTTCGTCGCGGTCACCGTGAACGTCACCTGCCCTGCCGTCAGTCCCGTTGAGGGGACCGTGTAGCCGGTAGAGCCGGTCACGTTGTACGTCGCCGAGAAGATCCCGTCCTCGACCGTTAGGGTCTCGTCGACCAGGTACTGGGACAGCTCGTTCACGCTCCAGGCCACGGATACGTCGTGGGTGACGTAGCTGTTGGCGGTGGGAGACGTCACGGTCACCACGGGCGCGGGGTCGGGGCCGATGCCAATGACCCAGAAGGGCTGGACGTCCTTGTACGTGAATCCCTGCGAGTCCGAGAACCAGACTGTGAAGTTGTGCTCCCCGACAGCGAGCGCGGGCAGGGGAGGCGTCGTGAAGACGTAAGCGGACTGGCCCGCGCTCCCCAACGACACCGGCGTCGGCGCGGCGGAGTCCAAGGCGTACGAGAGGGCAGTGATGTTGTTCCATTGCGAGAAGACCCCCGCCGGCGGCTGGACGAAGAATTCGGCGACGACTCCCTCGTTGCCGACGTAGTCGGAAGCGATCGCACCGTAGTCCGCGTAGATGGTCGTGCTCATGTACGCCGCCGGCGTGTACAGGAACAGCAGGCCCTCCGAGTCGTTGACCCGGAGGGGAGTTCCTCCCGGCAAGCCCGAGGCGACGAACGCGTCAGTGTAGCTGGTATTGAACACTTGGATCGCCAGGGCTCCGATCGCCTCCGCGTATTCGGACAGGGTGGGAGTGATGGTGAAGTCGGCGATGCCCGTCGCGTTCGTGGTGGTTTCGGTGCCGGGGATGGGTGTTGAGAGATACGGCGGACCGATGACCGGCGGCAGCGCAAGGTCAACAGGGGCCCCCACCAGCGGCTGGTCCTCCCAGTTCTTGAACGACACCGGCAGGGTATAGGTGGCGCTCCCCTTCACCGCCGGGGCGAAGACCGAATTGTTCGCGCTGTACCCCAAGTAGCCGGGGCCGGCGTCCACAACCGCCACGGCGGTCTCGATCGGGCCGACCCCTTCGACGTTGGCCCGCGGAGTGACGAGATAGGTTAGGGAGGCTGTGAGCCCGAGGTACGTGGCGTTGATCCAGTACGTCTCTGGAACGGGAACGTTCCACGTGGGCACGTACGAGATGCCGTCCAGGTTGGTGAGTGTCAGCGACGTGTTCCGTGAGGCGGGGAGCAGGCTCAGGTTGAACTCCGGGTTCACGATGAACGGCGGCGAATCCCAGTAGCCGGTGTAGTTCGTTTGACCGAGGACCAGGGCGTTGTAGACGGGGACGGGCGTGCTGTCCGGGGTCGCCTTGTACGTGACCTGGACGACCGCCGAGTCCGGTTCGATCGGTCCCGCTACGGGAGACTCATAGGGCTGCGCGCCGCTGTAGAAGGCGCTGTACGCGTCGAAGCCGCCCATCATCGAGGTCGGAGTGCCGTCCGTTATCGCGATGGAGAGCGATCCGCTCGTCAGCCGAGCCGGCGAGAACCAGATGGACTGGAAGATCTGCTTCCCGGCGTACTGGATGTAGACCTCGAGGAACCCCGGGGTCGTCGCGTCGAAGGTGAAGTTGCCGTTGCCGCTCGTCGTCCCGGTCGTCTCGACCGGCGTGCCCATCGCCGATCCCGAGCTCGGGGCCGCGGAGAACCACAGCTGGAACGGAGCGTCGTCGGCGGTCGTGTGCGGGGTCGCGGCCGTTTGGACGTAGAACGTGTACGGGCCGTTCGGTGCCGTCAAGGCCGCCGTGCCGTTCCCGAACGCCACGTAGTACTTCTGACTCAAGATCGTGGCCGCGTCCAGGGCCAGCGCGCCCACGTTCGGGACTCCCCAGCCGGTCAGCAGGTTCCATCCCGAGGTGACACCGGTGGACTGGTCCGGCCAGTTCTGGTCGCCGGGCCATCCGTAGCCGGCCGCCGCCGCGTAGACGGCAAAGGGATTGTGGCCGTACGTGATCTGGTCGTACCCGGAGGTCGTGATGTTCTGGTCGTTGGCGATATCGTACAGCAGCGGGTTGATGAGGCCGGAGTAGAACGGCTTGCCCGGGGTGGCCATCGTCTTGTTGAGGTACGTGTCGATAAGGGCGATCTCCCCCGCGACGGTGGGGCAGGCAAAGCTGGTACCGCCCCAGTAGTAGTTCCATGCGGAATCGAAATACACGGTCTCGTTGAAATCGGCCTCCGCCGCGACGTCGGCGGGCATCAAGCGGCCGGTGTCGGCCACGGTGAAGCCGTGCTGCCACCAGGGCTGCTGGAACCATTCGCTCAGGCCGATGCCGCCGCCGGCGTAGGCCGGAACCGATGACGGCGCGCCCGGGTAGGAGGGGGTGTACCAATAGCTCTCGTTCGTCACGGTGTGGACGGTTACGGCGTCCACTGTGACGTTCGGGAACCAGAGCGCGCCGGATTCGATCTCGGAGCTACCGAGTTCCGCCAGCGTCGTCGTGACGGTGTAATTCGCGGGCGGGAAGGCGTCAAACGTTGCGTTGCCCACGGTCGTGCGGGTGCCACCGACCGAGGTGACATAGGGGCTGGTCGAGGGGAAACTCCCCGAGAGCATTCCCGTCGCCGAGTCGTAGCCGGCGTCGTCGGCGCTGGAAAACAGCAGCGTGGAGCCCATCGCGGCCAACTCCTCGAACTCGTTCTCCATGGCACTGCCTCCTTGCCAGCTGGGGCCCATGAGGTTCCACCAGGCGTCCTCAGGTCCACCCCAGCTGTTCGTGACCACGTTCGGTACCGGCTGAAGGCTCGCGACCTTCGCGTAGTCGCTCACGAGGGAAGCGCTGTCGAGGCCCTGCCCGTAGACCGCATCGATGTGGGCCCTCGGTGCCATCGTGCTAGAGTACTCGAGATCGATCGCGAGCTCGAACGACAACCCTCCCGTCTGGTAGACGGTACCGGGGGCGGATGCGTTGCCGCTGGGTCCGGCCACCGGATACGCGGAGAGCCGGCTCAGAAGCTGGTCCGGGTTCCGGAACGTTTCGTTCGAGAACGTAGAGAGGTCAGAGGGGTTGTACCCCTCTCCCATGACCACCGCGATGGTGGAGCCCTGGCCCTCGTCGCCCTGCGCATACAGCGCGGTGGCGTTGTACGCGACGGTCATGGTGGCGGGGTTCATGAACTGCCATGGGGTTCCGCCAAACGCCTCGGCGGAGCCCAAGGGGGCGTAGA
>JASHQC010000073.1 GCA_030037735.1 Thermoplasmata archaeon | reverse complement strand
GGGGCCGGAAGGCCCGACGAGCAGCGGGGCGAGTCGTTCCTGCGTTCGCAAGAGCGCGTGACGAGTTCCTGGCATCGCTTCCTCGAGCTGCCAGACGACCTCACGGTAGAGGTTCCGGGCGGCGGCCTTGGCATGGGGGCACTCGCCGTGGTCGAATGGAATTCCGTTGAGATGGGCGTACAGAAATACTTCCCGCTCGGGAATCTGTGCGAGCGGAGCGATTCGCGGGATGAGACCAGGCTGACGAATCCGGTGCGGGGCCATTCGGGACAAGCGATCGAGGTCGCCTCGGGCCAGGTTCATGAGCACCGTCTGCGCGAGGTCGTCGAGGTTGAAGCCTAGCACGAGCAGCTCCGCCGAGAGATCCCGGGCCGCCCGATTCAGTAGCTGCCGTCGCCAGACCCCACAGTAAGCGCAGGGGATCGTGCCGGGAAGGGTTCGGAGACCCTGCTCCGTGGTGGTCCCGTAGGCGTCGGAGAACCGGACGATTCGGTGCTCGACGCCGAGTTGGGTGGTGAGCTCGGCCGCCTTCTCCAGAGTCGCCGGCCGGTAGTCCGAGATCCCTTCGTCCACGCTGAGGGCGACGATATGCACGTTCGGTCGTTGGCCGAAATACCGTTGGGTGAGGGTCAGGGCCACGGCGGAATCCTTTCCGCCCGACAGTGCGACCGCGATCGTGCCGCCCCGGAAGCCCGGTACTTGACGATGCAGTTCTCGTCGGGCACGTTCCACCACGGAGAGCTGGAAGTGAGGCCCGCACAGATGGGCGCGCTGGTACGGCTGGTCGACGACGGCATCCTCAGCACACCGATCGCACCGCACAAAGTGTCAACTCGGGCCCGGTATTTGAGCGTCGGATGATCCGGCCGGTTTCGGTCACGCGAGCGCTACGAGTCAAAATCAACACTTAATTACCCGAACCCGGGCCAACTGACCTTCGATGGCTTCATCGGTCGTCCCACGCCCCCGCGCAGGGCGCACTCGGCCCGGGGCACCGCCACCGGCGGGAGATCCGCATACGTTCTCGGTCACTCCTGTGGTGGACCGGTTCACCCGGATGCTCCAGTCGCAGGAGCGGAGCCCGTGCACGGTCAAACAGTACGGGCACATCGCGCGAATGTTCCTCGGGTACGTCCAAAAACCGCTCGAGACTGTCGCTCCGCAGGACCTCAACGCCTTCCGGGAGCACCTCGTGCTCGACCGCCATTACAGCAAGAATTCGCTCTACACGACCGTGCGGGGCTTGACGTGCCTATTCCGGAGCTTCGGGTTGGCCACCGCCGAGCAACTCGAGGCCCCGCGCCGGCCCGCCCGTCTTCCCCACTACCTGACCGAGGAGGAGATCCATCGCCTGTTCGATGTGGTCCACGATCATCCGCGGGATTCCGCCATACTGCACGTCTTGGCGTACTGTGGACTCCGAGTCGGAGAACTGTGTCGGTTATCCGTCGAGGACGTCGACCTGAGCTCGAACGTCCTTCACGTTCGGTCGGGAAAGGGCGACCGGGACCGCGAAGTCATCATCGAGGAGAAGACCCGCGCCGCCATCGACCGGTACACTACGGATCGGGCCCTTGCGGGACAATCGGGTGGCCGCCTTTTTCCCGTGAGCCCGGTGACCGTGGAGCGTATGGTGCGCACCAGCGCGGAAAAGGCCCAGATCAACCGGCGGGTCACCCCACACATGCTCCGCCACACGCTTGCGACCACGCTGCTGAGCCGAGGGTGCGACATCCGATACATTCAGAAGCTCTTGGGACACGCGTCCGTCGCGACGACGCAGATCTACACGCACGTGGATACGACCGCGCTCCGCGAAGCGTACCGACGTGCCCGACCCGAGTACTGAAAGGGTTCCCGAAGCCCTTTCGCGCTAGCCCGGTGCGCGGATCCGCTCGAGTTTTTCGAGGAACTCCACACCCTCGCCCGTGGTCATCGATTTTCCGTCCTCGCGCGTCAACGGCAATCCGGCATCGGCACAGGCTTTCTCCGGGGTGGCCCCCTCGAGGAGCGACCGGATCGCTCGGCGCTCCTTGCCGCTAAGAGAGACGCTTCCTAACACGAAGTCCTCGAAGGCCTCGTAAGCGATCGGGCAGATCGCTTGAACCGCCTTCGCGAGCTCTGCGGCATAGAGCCGGGTCTCCTCCTGCGTGTGGGTGTCCAGTCGGAGGGACAGAAAGTGAAGGAGGTTCCAGAGGTCGATTTTCCAGTACCATTGCGTGTAGTACGCCAGCGGCAGAATCATGCGGGCCGTCTCTCGGGCCACTCCCGCCTCGAGCGCCGCTGAATAGGCGGCGTAGGCGTCGTGGCTCACGTGCTGGAGGTCGGACCGGAATCGTTCGGCCACCTCCCGTGGCAATGGCTCGGCGCGGCCTTGGCGACTCCTCGTCGATTGTCGGCGGATATCCTGGACGGGCGGTAAGTCGAATTCGTCCGGTACGATGCTGTACCGTTGACTGAACTCATTCAGAGAGGCCGTTCTATGCCGCACGATTTGACGTGCGACATAAATCGGGAGTCGAATGAGAAATTTGAGCTCGACCATCTCGAATGGCGTGGTGTGGCGGTGCCGGAGCAGGTACCGAATGAGCCCTCGATCATCGCGGAGGGTTTTCGTTCCCGGGCCGTACGAGACTCGCGCGGCTTGGACAATCGCGGCATCGCTGCCCATGTAATCGACGAGAACGACGAAACCGTGAGAGAGCACGGGCCGCTTTACCCCGATCAGCCGGTCGGCGGCGGGGACCGATGGGCGGATCATCGGCGTATCGCCGTCGCTCATGCGGCGGGGGAACGGCGGTGTGGAATAAACCCTGCGCGCGCCCCATCGAACCCTTGGCCGCAGCCGGTGAGTCTCGGCGGCGGTCCCGAACTGTTTGGGTGTTTAGCGTCCGACGGGACCCTCTCCTCAGTAGAAAGTCCCGCGGGTCCCAAATCGCTGTCGCCGTCTTCCCGAGTCCCGTCAACCGGTGTTCACGTGGCCAATGAAACTTCTGACCCGGTACGGGGACCGATGAACACCGAGTCCACAGCGGTCGGGAACGAGTTCGATCCCCGGCGCGCCCGTGGAATGCTGACCGTCCTTGCCGGGATGGCGCTTATGGTCACGTACGTCGAGACGATGGTCATTCCCGGGTTCAAGGCGTTCGTCATCTTCTTCGACCATGCCCCCGCGACCACTGTCGTCTGGATCGTATCGGCCTACCTTCTGGTGGGGACCGTGGCAACGCCCCTGTTCGGGAAGCTGGGTGACAAGTACGGGAAGAAGCGGATCCTCCTGATTGTGATGAGCCTCTACGCGGTCGCGGTGAGCCTCGCCGGCTTCTCTCCCAACATCGGCGCGGCGTTCGGGATAGACAGGGCGAGCCAGATCTACGTCCTGATCGGCATCCGGGCGTTCCAAGGTTTCGGTATGGGTATGTTTCCACTCGCCTTCGCCATGCTCCCCGAGGTGTTCCCGGCCGCACGAGTCGGTCTGTCGCAGGGCATTGTCTCGGCGATGTTCGCTGCGGGTGCCGCGTTCGGACTGGTCGGGGGCGGCTACATCACCTACCTCTGGGGATGGCAGGTCACCTACCACACGGTGATCCCCGTCGCGATCGCCCTAGTGGTCGTCGCGTACTACATCCTCCGCGAGTCCCCCCAATTGACCCCGAACCCGATCGACTATCCGGGCGTCGCAAGCCTGGGGTTCGCCCTCGCGACGGTGATGTTCGGGTTGACCGAGGGGACCTACTGGGGCTGGACGAACTTCTCGGCCGTGCGCTTCGCTGGCATCGCGTGGGGCGTGCCGCAGTTTTTCCTTCTGGCCCTCGCCGCGACGGTCTTCTTCCTCTGGTGGGAGCCACGGTCCAAGACCCCGGTCCTCTCGTTTGCGGCGCTGAAGAAGCGCAATATTTGGATTTCAAACGTGAACGGTATCTTCGTCGGGGTCGGGATGTTTCTGATCTTCATCGCCCTCGTCATTCTCGGCGAGTATCCCTACGCCCCTGGCTTCGACCTGAACGAACTCCAGATGGGGCTCCTTTCGGTCCCCGCGACGCTCACGATGCTCGCGCTCTCTCCCGTCTGGGGCCGGCTGGTCGGCTCCCGAGGCCCGAAACCGGTCATGATCGCCGGTTTCGGGATTATGGGGCTCGGGGGTATTGGGCTCATCCTCTTCCACTCCAGCATCTACGAGCTCCTCCTGTTCGCAACTCCCGCGCTCGTCGGGAACGTTGCCGTTCTGATCGCGATGTCGAACATCATTGTGCTGTCCGTCTCCCCGCGCGAACTCGGGATCCAGACGGGCATGAATCAGACGTTCCGTAACCTTGGGAGCGCGGTCGGGCCGGTGATCGCCGCGACCGTTACGGCGAGCTTCATGACCACGACGTATGTGACTGTCGCTGGAGTTCCTTTCCGTGTGTCGGTGCCAACCTACGCGATCCTCGGCTTCCAGGTCGTTTTCGTCATCACCGCTCTGGTCGCTCTCGTGGGATTGCTCCTCTCGCTCGGGCTGAAGAACTACAAGTTCCCCGCGGGCGGGAGCCGAGAGCTGGGTGCGGGGTTGACGGACCGCGAAGGCTTGCGCCAGCCCGCGGAGCCGGTGGTAGCCACGGGACCTCAGACCTAGGCGCTCCGATAGCGCTCCCCGTCCAACCGGGACGCACCGGCCTTACTCGTGGAGCGGTCAGTCGGGTTCGGTCGCCGCGGTCGCGTTCAGGGCGGTTCCGGCGCGTCCGGAGGCCCACGCCCGTCCACGGGGCAACTTCGTCCACGGCGGTCCGTTTTGAGCCTGGGAGGCGCCCGGAACGGGCGTTCGGCCTGCGGTTGATACGCGCTGTTGGACCGTTTCTAATTCTGTTCGTCTCGTTCGTGGCCGCGGACGGGGGAAAGAGCTCCACCTGAATCGGCTCTTCGGGCTAGTTCAAATCGTCCGGTCCGGGCGGCCCCGGAGCGCCCTGGATGGCCCGCCGGCCGGCGGGACGGCCGTTCCCTACCTGCCCGGGGGCTGAAAGACCGAGATTCTCCGATAGAAACCGGGGGGCTCTAAACACCCGAACTGTTTGGGCGCCCCGTTGGCCCTCCCAAACCGTTTTGGTGGAGCGTGACTCCGTTTCCCTCTCGCGATCCGGAGGTCGATGGCGCGAATCTTTCTGGGAATTGGGTGGCCGTATGCCAACGGTCCATTCCACATCGGCCACCTCGCGGGCGCCTACCTGCCGGGGGACATCTTCGCGCGATTCCACCGTCTCGCCGGAGACGAGGTGCTGATGGTTTCCGGATCCGACATGCACGGTACCCCGACCACGTACGCGGCGGAGAAGGAGGGCGTCTCTCCCCGCGTGATCGCAGAGCGGTACCATGCGGTCAATAAGGCCGCGTTCGAAAAACTAGGCATCAGCTTCGACTTGTTCACTCACACGCACACGACGAATCACGAACGGACGGTCCAGGAACTGTTCCTTCGGCTCCTCCAAACTGGGTACATCACCCGGGGCACCGAGGAGAATGCGTACTGCCCGAAGGATCAACGGTTCCTCCCGGACCGGTATCTCAACGGCCGTTGCCCGTTCTGTGGTAACGAGGCGGCCCGCGGAGACGAGTGCGACCGATGCGGCCATGTCCTGGAGCCGAAGCAGCTGATCGCGCCGCGGTGCTCGCTCTGTGCCACCCCGGCGGAGTTCCGGCCCACGGAGCACTTCTATCTCCGGCTCGACAAGATGCAGGAGGCCCTGTCCCACTACCTCGCGGACAAGACCTACTGGCGAGACAACGTGCTGGCGGCGACCCGGAACTTCCTCCAGAGCGGGCTCAAGCCCCGGGCGATCACCCGGGACCTCACCTGGGGAATCCCCATCCCCTTGGACGGCTATCCAACGAAGCGGATTTACGTCTGGTTCGAAGCGGTCGTTGGATACCTCTCCGCATCCAAGGAGTGGGCGATCCGGCAGGGCCACCCGGAGGCGTGGCACCGATTCTGGGACCCAGAGTCTCCGGTCCGACAGTACTATTTCGTCGGGAAGGACAACATCTTCTTCCACACGCTGCTCTGGCCGGGCATCCTGATCTCGGTGGGTGGGTTCCAGCGGCCCTACGACGTGCCGGCCAACGAGTGGATGCAGATCGAGGGCCGGAAGATATCGAAATCCCGGCCCTCGGACCTGGATGCCTTCATCCCGTCGCTGCTGGCCCACTACCCGCCCGATGTGATCCGGTTCTATGCCGGGGCGCTGGCCCCCCAGAACCATGATACGGAACTCGACTGGGAAGAGTTTGCCCGGCTCCCGGAGGAGGTCCTCTCGAACCAGTACGGGAACCTCGTGCAGCGGGTGCTCGTCTTCGCCCGACAGAACTACTCCGGTACGATTCCGGCCCCGCCGGCCGGCTTTCAGGCGTCCGCGTCCGAGGGGATGAGCGCCCGAATCCACCGGGCCCATGAGGAAATCACGGCCCACTACGAGGCGGTCCGCCTCAAGGAAGGGCTTGAGCGGGCGCTCACCGAGGTCCGGGAGGCAAATCGATGGTTCCAGGAAGCCCGCCCGTGGCAGGCTTCGGAGGCCGACAAGGCACGGACCGTCTACGAGGGACTCTGGCTGCTAAAGGCCGCGGCGGTATGGCTGAGCCCGGTGCTTCCGTTCTCGTCGGAGCAAGTGTGGCGGATGCTGGGATTCGATCATGGCCCGGGTCCCGGCGACTGGGCGGGGGCCGTGGTGCCGCCGCCGGGGGGTCAAAAGCTGGGAAACGTGCAACCTCTCTTCCCCCGAGCCGGCCCGGCTCCTCGGGGCCCGGAGGTTCCGGTTACGGTGGTGTCGTCACAGGCTCCCGCCAGTGACGCATTGTCGTCGTTCGCCATCCAGGCCGCGACGGTGCAGTCCGTTGCGCCCCATCCATCGGCGGACAAGCTGTACGTCATCGAGCTCAACGTCGGAGGGGCGAAGTCGCGCACGGTGGTCGCAGGACTCCGTCCCTTCTATCGGGAAGAGGAACTCCGAGGACGCCGGGTGGCAGTCCTCGCGAACCTCGAGCCCCGGACGATCCGAAAGATGACCTCCCGGGGGATGGTACTGGCTGCCGACACGGGGTCGCGCGTGGAGCTGCTCTCGTATCCAGAGACCGTGGCGCCGGGAACCTTTGCGGACGGCGGAGGGATCGATTCTCCGATGATTTCGTTCTCGGTGTTCGAATCGAATCCACTGGTCGTCGGCACCGTGACGGGGCGGCACGACGACCATCTGGTGGTGGACATCGGGGACCGGACCGTGGAGGTGGCGGGAAATTGGACCGTGGGCAGCCGTCTGGTCGTCCAATTGGACGGTCCGGGGGGCTCCCGGGGGCAGGTAATCCATTTTGCCTCCGGAGAGCTATTAACTCCGGGCGCCGACCTACCATCCGGGACCCGGGTACGATGAGCGCGACCATTCGGTTGGACCTTCACGTCCACAGCCGGTACTCGGTCGACTCCCGGTTGTCGTTCGAGCAGATCCTCGAGGGGATCACCTACCAGGGCCTCCAGGGCTTTGCTCTAACAGACCACAACACCACCGAGGGGCTCGCCGGGCTCGAGCGGCTGCGGCCCAGCTATCCCGGGTTCTGGTTCGTTCCCGGAGTCGAGATCTCGACGCAGGAGGGGCACCTGCTCGCCTACGGCCTGCGCGAGTCGCCTCCGCCCAACCGACCCCTCGCCGAGACGGTGGAGCAGGTCGAGGCGCTGGGCGGGGTATCCGTTCTCGCGCATCCCTTCCGCTGGCTGCACGGCGTGGGGCGCCGGGTGGCTTCCGAAGCACGGGTGCAGGGTATCGAGGGCCGGAACGGGAAGAACTCCGAGCTGGCGAACACGAAGGCCGAGCTATTGGCAGCGCGACGTGCGATTGCGAGCACCGGGGGGAGCGACGCGCACGAGCCCCGGCAGGTCGGTCGGGCCTTCACGGAGTTCCCCGGCGACGTCACCTCGCTCGACGACCTGCTCGAGCAGATTCGAAAGGACAAAACGACGGCCGCCGGCTCCTCCCTCTCGCTCGCGGGCCGCGTCCGGTCGAGCGTGCGGGATGGGTTGCTGCGGGCGGTCCGAGGTTTCCGCCCGGTGGGACCCCGCGCCGTGCATCCCGACCATTTTTAGCCCTGACGGCCTCCGTCGGCTTGCGCCAAGGTGGCAGAATGGCAAATGCGACGGACTGCAGATCCGTTTCCTGGGGGTTCGATTCCCTCCCTTGGCTTCGCTGAGCAACAGAGTAAAAGTTGGGCTCGCTCCGGCAAGGAGTGGATTCGGCACAGGTGGCGGAGGCTTGAGCACCCTCGCAGTCTTTCGACGGGTAATCGCGCGCGTTCCCCGCGGGAAGGTCATCACCTATGGCGAGGTGGCGGAAGCCGCGGGTTTCCCCGGCGCCGCCCGACTCACCGTGCGGGCGTTGCAGGGGGAATGGGGATTGCCGTGG
>JASHQC010000072.1 GCA_030037735.1 Thermoplasmata archaeon | reverse complement strand
AAGCTGTATTGATCGCTCCGGATGAACAGCACGCGGTCCGGCTCGTACTCGGCGTGGACCTCGACCCCGTGTTGCCCGGCCACCACACGAATGTCGTCGCCCAGAGTGGACTCGGCCAGGCCCTGAATCTGCAGGAATTTGAGCGGATAGAAGGCTAAGGTCCCGTCGGTGTTTATGTCGGCAACCAGGGGGCCCGTCACGGTGGGATGTGTGGCAAAATATTGCGAACCCAACAACCCCTTTTCTTCTCCGGTGACCACGAGGAATAGAATCGAGCGCTTCGGCTGCACTCCGGATTCTTTGATCCCGCGTGCGATCTGAAGTAGCGACGCCACGCCCGAGGCGTTGTCCATCGCGCCGTGGTAGATGGGGTCGCCGTTGACGGGTTCGCCGATTCCCAGATGGTCGAGGTGCGCGCTGACGACGACATACTCTTTCTTGAGTTCCGGATCCCGGCCCGGGAGGACGCCGACAATGTTCTGACATGTCGCGTCCCACCGCTTGAATGCCGTATGCGCGCGAAACTTCACTGCAAGCGGAAACCGCGGCAACGGTTCATCCGTGCCGAGTCGGGCACGAACCTCCTGGAAAGTGTGGCCGGTACCGGCGAAGAGCATCTCGACTCGCTCGTTATTGAACATGACGCTCAACGGGAGCGGGCGGGGCACGTCGTGGCCCGGGTCGCATAGCTCCATCCTCGGGAGTTTAAGCCCTGAGACGATCCGGGGCCACGGCAGCTCGGGAACGGTGGGATTCGGTATCGCCACGGCTCCGATAACCCCGGCCTGCCTCGCGAACTTCAGGCGCTCCTCGAGCGATTGATAGTGCGCCTTGATCGGGCCGGGAATGTTCGTGGGCCCTCCCCGAACGAAGACCACAATCTTGCCCTTCACATCCAGGCCCGCGAGATCGTTGTAGCTCAGTTCCGGGACGACAAGGCCATAGCCCACAAAAACCGCATCTGCTTCGACCGTCTCGGCGCTTCCCGAGCTCACTGTAATTGTGGCGTCGTCGCCGAGTTTCACCGGTTGCACCTGGCCGTCGTGAAGCAGCTCGAGGGAACTGTGGGTCGGGTCGACCTGCGTGACGTGAAAGTCCACGGGCTGGCGGTAGCCGTTCACCCCTGCGGGTTGCAGCCCCACAGCCCGGAATTGGTCGATCACATAGTCGGCGGCTTTCTCGTACCCACGCGTCGCCGTCCCGCGACCCTCCAAGCTGTCGTCGGCGAGGACCTGAATGTGGGACCACCAGCCCTTTCCCAGGGCCTCCCAATCGGGACCTTGTGAGATCACGGCACCGCCGAGTATCAACGGTAGCAGTCGAGCGTTCTCCCAGTTCAAGCGCTTCATCCGCACGTCCCCCCGGGGCGGGCCCGGATAGAGCGCGGGAATCTCAGGGAGGGATAAACTTGCTACGGCAAGCGCCCCGGACCGGTGCGGTCAACACCCCGTCCGGTTAGCCGACCCCGAGGGCTCGACCCTATTCGATTCGGTATCCCTCGATGCCAAGAACGACAAGGGCGCCCTGGAGGCGCCAAGGAGTGGCAGTGGGAATTGCGACTTCGTTTTCGCCGGGAGAAAATCCATCGTTATAGAAGACGTTCCTTGGGGCTTGAGACGAATCGGTTGTCGATCAGCGGTTCGGTAGGTGACCCACCTGTATTTTGACCCAGTCCCAGCGGTTCCCAAAACCCAGCCCAGGCAGAACCTGGGTGTGCTCAAGCTGCACCGCTTTCAGATCGTCAGGGTTCAGCCCGAGCAATGCCAAGATCGTCGGGGCGACCTGCGTCGTTTCGACCCAGTGAGAGTCCGTGCCGGGTTTCACGATACCCGGTGCGTAGACCAGTATCGGAACGTCGCGATCGCCCGGGTTGCCCCCTCCGTGCTCGGCGATCTCGTAATCCTCCGGCGTGAGGGTGGGAGGAGTGGTGTAGATTACGCCGACCCGGACCTGACCGAAGACCTCCGGGTAACGCGGGTTGGAGACCGGCACGCCAAAGTGCTCTGCCGCCGCCTTGCCCGCCCAGATGTTCGCCAGTCCGGAGTGCGGGACGGAAACGGTCCGGTTGTCGTACGTGACCCCCGGCACGTTGTGGTTCCAGAGATAGTCCGCGACGAAATTCGCTGCCAGCTGCGTGTTGACCGACAGGTAGCTTTGCCACACGTCATCGTCGGTTCCGCCCACGATCAGCGTCGGGCAGTTCGGTGCACACCGGACGCTCTCATTCCACGCCGTGTTGATGTTGGTGACGATCGCCGCGCTGTTGATCAGGCGCAGCTGATCCGGATTCAGCGGCGACTGCCCATGCTTGGCCGTCAGAATTATCGCAGTCGATCCGGTCAAGCCCTGTGCCTGGATCGCGTCTACGATCCGCGTAAGCTGCGCGTCCACGAAGTTCATCGCGCTGCGCAGCAACGGGCGCGGGATGTCGGTCCCTGGGTAATATCCGCCGAGCAGCACCGGTCCAAGAGTGTAGTTGCCCTGTGCGTTCGGTCCGATGAGCACGGACGGGGACGCATACAGCTTCTGGGCGGTCGAGACCGTCTGGAAGTTCATCCCAAAGATCGCCGGAACGCCGACCGGGTACCGGCCGCTGTGATCGTAACCGTCGATCTCGTTGATGACCGCCTGCACCTTGTAGCTGTCGTACTGCTTGGTCGCGGCGTTGTCGTCGGTCCAAGAGATGCCCCCGTCGGGCGCTATCGGGTACGGCTGCCCATTCGGTTCGATGGCGTTCGAGTCGATCTCCGGCGTGAACAGATCATCAACTCCGTTACCGGACGGACCGTCCAATATTTCGTACACCGGGTGCTTGTCGGCCCACGCGGTGAGCAGCCCCGCGTCGTGCGCGACGTTGAAGATCGTGTTGACCTGCAGGAAAGAGCTCGGCCATACCGGCTCGCA
>JASHQC010000071.1 GCA_030037735.1 Thermoplasmata archaeon | reverse complement strand
GCGGGGGTGGTATACGCCCGGGTAGTGGCTAGTACAGTTCCCACACAGGTCAACCCGGAGTACCACGCGTAACTGTCCGCGCCGGTGCCACCAGACGGGTTGGCGGTTAGCTGGACTGTCTGCCCCTGGTCAATCGAGGGGGCGCTTGGAGTGATCGTAACGGAAAGTGGTACAGAACTCACAGTCACCGTGGCCGTGGCGGTGGCGGTTACGGGCGAGTAGGCGCTGTCCGTGGCGGCGACGCAATATGTGGAGGTGGCCGTCAGGGCGGGGGTGGTATACGCCCGGGTAGTGGCTAGTACAGTTCCCACACAGGTCAACCCGGAGTACCACGCGTAACTGTCCGCGCCGGTGCCTCCTGAGGGGATGGCGGTAAGCTGCACCGTCTGGCCGCTGTCGACCGTGGGGGCTGCGGGAGAGATCGTGACGGTGAGCGGGGCGGAACTCACAGTCACCGTGTCGTTGGCCGTCGCGGTGGCTGGATAATATGAGCTGTCCGTCACCGCCACACAGTACGTGGTGTTGGTGGTCAACGCGGGGGTCGTGTAGATCTGGGTCGCGGCAAGGATAGTCCCTGTGCAGGTTGCACCCTGATACCAGGCGTAGGCATCCGTGCCGGTGCCACCGGACGGGTTGGCGGTCAACTGCACCGTTTGCCCGCTGTCGATCGAGGGGGCGCTGGGGCTGATGGTGACGGACAACGCCGGGTTGACCGTGATAGTGACCACGTTGGAATAAACGACCTGGGGGGTCGGGGTACTACTGTCGGTGGCGACCACACAATAGTAGTAGGTCCCCTCCGAGAGCGACGGGGTCGTGTAGTTCTGGCTGGTCGCGCCGCTGATTGGCGTTCCTGAATTGCAGGCACCGCCCGCCGACACATCGTACCATTGGTAGGTGATGGGTGCTGTCCCCCCCGTCGCGGCGGTGGAATTGAGCGTCATGGTCTGACCGGCGTCAATGGAGGCGGCGGACGGGCTCACGGTCCCGGATGTGAGGGAGGAGGAGGCAGGCTTCAGCCCGATCGCGATAGCCGCCCACGACGCACTCGTGAACGTCGCCGAGAGAGATATCGAGCCCGTAGAAGGGTCGATTTCATCCAACAGACCCCCGGAATCCAGGTCCGCTCCCGTGGTGGCTGCATCGTTCACGAAGGTGTCTCCGCCAGTGGCCGCAACGGCCGTGGAGGCCCGAATCTCGACCCCAAGGATTACGAGGTCGTCCGCGACGGTGGTGGTCGCCGTCGCCGTACCGGTACCTCCCGGGGCGGAGGAGCAGACGCCGGTGCCGATGGTTTCGAACGGTGAGGTGGCGGCCCCCTGCACGTCGAGCGCGTGGATCGTGTAGTACCGGTCCGCCGGATAGTTGGCCGTGAATTCAACCGAAGCTTGGGCGGTCACGTCGGCCAGGCCATAGATGGCCGATACACCGTGACCGCTTCCGGCGACGCAGGGGGTGGCACCGAGAAGGGTGAGGTCATTGTCCCCACCCGAGGTGACTTCTTCCACGAGCGACGGGGCTCCGGCTGAGGTGGTGAATTCTGTCACCACCACGATCAGGGTGTCACCCGCGTCCACGTTCGATATGGCGCCCGTCGTGCAGGTCTCCACATCGGAGCAGGCCACGGCGACATTGCCGCCCTGAGAAATGAACGGGGTCGGGCCGATTCCCGCATGTCCGGGCGGGTGCACCACGTTCGGGGTCAGGTTCGTGAGCGCCGGCAGAATCGCCAAGGCGCCGAGAACCATCAGGGTGCACACGCCGATTGTCGACAGCAGGCGCAACTGGTTTTTATCGAAGTTCATTTCCGGAAGCGCTCGTGGAAAACGACTCCTTGCGCACGGCGCCGTAGCGTCTATAAATGGTTCGTCAGGAATGCGTATTTATACTTATCGTCGATTTCCGAGCCGGGAGAGGACGGTGAGCGCCCGGAGCGTGATCATTTTACTAGGGCGACGGACGGCTTCAAACGTGAGCGGCGTCGGGCGCTCCTTCGGGTGCTCCGCGTACCAGCGGGCGGCCTCCGGACCCACGTCCGGGTGGACCGCGTCAAAGTCCCAGCGACCGTCGGACCGTTGTTTCCTCTTGAGAAGCGTCAGAGCGAAGAGGAGCCTCGGGTCGTTCCCGTAGCCGAGGGCGGTCAGAATGTCAACGGAGTCCGTCCTGGCGTGCCTTGACCTCGGACCAGCGCTCTCCGCTCGTTACGACCCACTTTGACGGTCGGTCGGATCGCCCGCTAGCCCAGTCTGAACTCTCCCCGTTCCTTCAGGCGCGAAATCCGCTCTCCGCTATCGGCGCAGCCCAGGTTCGGTGCGGGGTGCGCTTAGAGCGACGTCGCGGACGGCACGCGGGAGTTTTCACCTACGATTCGCCGATGAGGGGCCCGATAGGAAATGCTCCCGGACGGCGAGGTACTGCTCCAAATCCTGGGGGAAGGTCCGTCGGGTGAGACAGACCCGGACCCCGGTGGGGTCGCCGAAGAACTCCCCCGAGCATACCAGGATAGAACGACGAAGGGCGGCTGCCTGAAGCCGATCGGCCGGTAGCCCGTTCAGTCCCTGGTCGAACCAGAACGATCCCGCCGTTCGAGCGGTGCCGGGAACGAGCTTCTCCAGCGCTCGAAAGTTTCGGGTAAGGATTCCTCGCGCCTCGCGGAGGACCGTGGTTCTCGAAGAGAGGATCGCCATGGCCGACCCCACGGAGTGCGGGGCAATCCGGTCGGCGGCGACGGCATGGAATCGTCCATAGGCCTCGGTGGCGTGTGGAGGCGGTATCAGCCATCCGACCCGGATCTCGTCCGCCCCGTAGACCTTGGTGAAGGTGCCGGTCACCCAGAAGCGGTCCACCCCGGCTTCGGCGAATGAACGGGCCCCGGTAAACTCCCGGAACGCCTCGTCGACGATCACCGAAGTGTGGGATCCCCGTCCGGCCGCTAGGTCATGGACCGACCGTGACCGCCCGGTAGGGTTGTTGGGGTTGGAGAGGAGCCAGATGTCGGCCTCGGGATTGTTTTGCACCCACCGGCCACCGGTCGCCCGGACGATGTCCAGCAGCGGGGGGTACTCCGGGAGGTCGACTCTAACCGTACGCGGTTGGAGCGCCGGTGTTCCCATGGTCAGGAGGAAGGTCAGCGCCAGGAAGTTCGCTTCGTGCCCTCCGTGCGTCAGGAAGACCTGGTCGGCATCGACGTGGTGCATGTGGGCGAGGGCGCTCCGAAGCTCCTCGGGTTCGGCGGCCGGCGGATCCTGCAGAAGGCGGGGGACGGAGCGTAGCGCCCCTCGCATGCCCGACAGTGCGAGGTTATGCCGGACCGAGGTGTGACTTTCCACCCAGTGGCCCAGCGGGAAACCGCGGGAACCTGCGACTTGCTCCACGTTGACTTTGACCTCGAAAGGCGGCCCGACCCCGAGTCATTCCGTTCTCACTTGAGGGTTGCGCCGGGCCGTGTCGGGACTAGCAGCCGCGGGGCGTGGCCTTCTCGCTCGGCGAGGCGATCGGGCGCCTCGGGCCTATTCCCCAGGACCCACTCAATGAGGACGTCAACCCTCTGTAGAGTGCGAGCCCCGAATCTGGGCCGCTGCCCGTTGCGCCTCGCGACCGAGGTACGTCGGTCCTCTCTCCGGCGCTATTCTCGTCAGATGCCCGTGGCCGAACGGAAGGAACCGGACCAGCACGGTGACCGGTGAGTGGTCGACTCGCACCGGCGACCGGTAGTGGGGGGCCACGCTCGGGTCGACGCTCGCCACGGTGAACCGGTACGTGCCGTGGCTCAGTTCCGTCGTGAGCGTGGCGACCCCGGAGCTGGACGTGGTGCCGGTGAGCGGCGCCTGCCCCGAGATGTTGACGTACCAGGTCACCCCGGCCGGCAGCCCGAACTCCTGGAACGTCACCCTCTCGCCTATCCCGAACGAGACGTACGTCGGGGGAAGCGATGCGCCAGCGACCCTGAATGCGCCAATCGCGGGATTGGGGTAGTAGGTCCTGCCGTTGATCGTGGCCGTCGAGACGTGGAACCGATACGTGCCGTTGGGGACGTAGAACGTCAGGCCGACCAGGCCGTGGTTCCATGGGCCCCCGGTCGGGGCCGTCGCGCTGAAGTTGTGCCAGAGGACGCGCTTTCCGTTCGCATTCAGAATCCGCACGAAGAACGTGGTCATCTTGGACGAGGGCGGCAGGCCCCGCTCCAGGTAGGTAACCTTGTACACCGTGGTGGTGATCAGAGGCGCGTAGTCGCCCGCAAAGGAAGGGACCGTGCTGCCGATTCGCCCTCCGGCGAGGAGGCTCGCAGTCCGGGCCTTGAACGGAATGTTCGCATACGGGTTGGCCGCGTCCCCGTAGGCGGCCCAGAAGTTCCCGCCCTGGTAGTGGGATCCGACAATGCTCCCGGTCAGTGTGAACCCGTTCATCGACTGGGCGTAGGAGAGGGGCTCGCAGACGATCGAGCTCGGGTACTCGGGCGATGCGAGGGGGTCGTAACCGGCCTGGCACGTCGCGTTCCACCAGTTCTTGAAATTGGCGGCGGAGGCCGCCGTAGCGGTGTAGCCGCCCTTCGCTTCGAACATGTTGTCATAGGTTCGGTCGAAGCTCTCATTCACGACCAACGCGGTGGCCGGGGTCATGAGGCCTGAGAACTGAGGCTGAGGGTCCGGAACGAACGTGTTGCCCCACACGACGTTCCGGGTATCCGGGAGAGAGGTCCCGACGGGGGCGGACCGGCCACCGTGCAGGAACTGGAGTCCCTGGTCTGACACCGCGAACGTGTTGTTGGCGATCAGGACGTTCCGGCAATCGTTGCAGACCACGCTGGCGAGCGGGACCGCCATGTCGTTGGCCCAGGAGTAGATGTGCGACGAGTGGGCCAGCGTAAAGTTCTGGACGTGGTAGAAATAGAGCTGGAACTGGTCGGTGTGCGGCACTTCGAAGTAGTTCAGCAGATGGAATTGCCAGCTGGGATAGTCGACCCGGAATGACGGCGCCGGGCTCGACTGGGCGTGGACGGTCGTTGAGTTGATGAATTCGCCATACCAGACGGGGAAGAGGTAGTCGTTCAGGTTCGAGAAGAGCCACGAGATCGACCCGACGGGTCCGAACGGCACTCCGACGGTCGGAGGTGCGCTGTCGAGCTGATACGGGTTCCCGAGGCTGCCGACGCCCGGGCTCCCGCCGTTGGTCGAAATATTCCTTAGGTCGGAGCTACTGAAGGCCCAGAGGGGCGTGTAAACGCCCGTGCCGGGGTCGAGGGTCAGGCTGATCACCGGTGCTTGACCGGAGGTGGTCAAATCGACGTTACCGATGTACGGAGCGTAGCCGCTGAGCAGGACCTCGATGGTGTACGTTCCGGGAGAGAGGTATAGGTTCGGGCCCATCAAAGTCGGAGCCGGAGCGCCTCCGGATCCGGTCCGGTACGAGTACCATCCGAACGTCGGAGCGACCTGGAACCGGGACTGGCTTCGCACGCCCTTCCCCGAGGCGATGCCTACCCAGGCATTGGCGGGGGAGATGTGCGCGTAGCTGAGGGGGTACGCTCCCGATCCGTCCGGGTACGGAACTCCCGACATGTTCCAGAGGCCGCGGAGGATCGCGGGTCCCGTGACCTCGTGCGCCACCGGGGAGCCGGAGGGAGTGAACAGGCCAGCGCCGCTCCGAGCCGACTGGGGAGTCCAGTAGCTGATCTCGCCGGTACTCGTCTCACCGGTCTCTCCGCCGAAGTCCATGGCGGAGGGGGTGGCGTGGTACGAGGTGCAGGCTCCGGTCGGAAGGGTGTCGGCCTGGGGGCAGTAATCGATGCCGACGGTCCCGTTCGCGTAGGCCACGCCGTTCGTATCGCCGTCGTCCGACCCAATGCCGTAGTCCCACTCGAAATCGTTCGTGAGTCCCACCGGATCGTAGGCGCTTCCGTTCGCCTCGATGTCGGCGGAGTCGATCTGTCCGTGAGGACCGTGGAGAGGAACGCCCACGGTCGGGGTCGCCGGGTTCACCGAGTTGAAGAAGATATTATCATACTCGCCGCAGACGATGCCAGGATAGGCCTCCACGGCCGGGCAGACGTGGTTGCCGCTGCACACGTCCCCGCCGGGGCACGGCGAGCCGGGGCTCTTCCAGACGCTGTAGTTGAAGAAAATCTCATTCACCGGCTCTGCGGTGCTCACGGTGCTCCCGCCGGCCGAGCAGGAGGGAACGCCAGTGCCGGGGACGGTGTCCAAGTGGCAAGGCCCCTCGGTGACGTTGAGGTAGAGTGCGAGCGTGAACGGATAGGAGATGTTGAGTGTCACCCCATATTCACTCGGAACGTTGGTGAGGAAGTAGAGGCCGTACTCTATCGAACCGAAGCCGACCAGGGAGTTCCGGTCGGTGAGGTCCGAGGGATTGTAGGTTCCCCAGAGGGCCAACGGGTTCGAGAAGTTCCAGATTTCGTCTCCGATCTGCATCACGCCGGTGCTGGGGACGTACTCGATGTAGTTCTGCAGCCAGAACTCGTTCGGGCACGGCGCGGCACCCGTCATGGGGTTGCCGGCGTAGCCGGGGCATCCCGTGGGCGCGTCCGGGTCATTGGGGTTGTAGAAGGAGGTCTTTCCTAGGATGCTGACGTTCGTGATGACCGAATTCAGCTGCGCGCCGTAGGAGTCGTAGGCGGGCTGGAGGTCGTAATAGCTTGACCCAGTCGACACGTCGAATTCCTCCGTCTGAGTCCCCGTCGGATCCTTGGTGGAGTATACCCCCGTGAGGCTCGTCGTGTTGATGGTCGTATTCTGAAGGATCCCGGACGTGTTGCTGAGTCCATAGTACGCGACCCCCATCGGGGCCGGCGCGACGTCGTAGAGCGGGGTGATGGTGCCGTGAGTGGCGCTACGGGGGGGAGCCTGATGGAGATTGGGCGGATGAATCAAGGACGCGTCGCGACCGCCGGCTTGGAGCGCTTTTTGGTCGGCGGCCACGGTCGAGGCGAGCCCAGAATTGGTGCCGAAGGCGACGGGCGACGAGGCCGTGGCTGAGTTGTTCGAGCGAGCCACCGTCGCCGTTGTGGGGGCCGCGATCGGCGGAGCCAGCAGCCCCGTTGGGGCAGTCGGGGTGGACCCGGCGGTGAGCGCCGAGCCGAGCAGGATCAGCACCAGGGCGGCGGCACCGAGTGAGACCAGAACGGAGCGGACCATAGCGGCGGGCCAACGTATAACTCGTACATAATGGTGCCAAAGCGGCGAGCGGGAGTCCACGGATTACGCTGTCTTGGGGCAAATTCCCCCGGTTTTGTGCCTCGATCGGTCATGGGGAAGGTTCGCCGCCGGCGCGCTGGTAGCGGTGGACCAGTAACCCTATGGCAAGCCTAGCGGAGTGGGGGTTGGCGGGCGCGATCGGAGGGGCGTCCTCTCCGGACTCCTAACGTGATGTGGACGCCTCTCTCGCGCTCTGAAGACTCAGTTCGAACCGGCACGGGCTAGCGGGCGGTAGGTCTCCCGAGGTTCCGCCGCTTGTTCGCTGACGCCCGTCTGCGCAGAACCGGACTGGGGGGCGGCGTTCTTCGCTCGACGAGCTCCACCGTTGTCCCATCCGGGTCCGAAACGTACACCACTCGTGTCCCAGCCCACCAGGGAGGGGAATCGAACTGGACCGGGTCGAATCGCGGGACCACCCTCGCCTTCCGCAGCCGGCGCATGGTGGCCCCCAGGTTTGCGACGCGCAAGCCGATGTGGCCCCCACCGGGCGCGTAGGGGGTGGACCGCACCGGTCTCCGCCTCGGCTTGAGGTACTGGAGGAGCTCCAGGATTTGGCCCTCTCCGAGCGAGAGGTCGGCGTATCGAAACCGGCTGGAAATGACACGCCCCCCGTGGGAGACCGGCGGGCCTTCGTCCTCCCCGCTGCCCAAGACGGGAATCTTCAGCAACCTTTGATAGAATCGAAGGGAACGCCCGAGGTCGGCCACCGTAACGGAGACATGGTCCAATATTCGCGCCATCATTTCTCCCGCTCGCGGGCCGGGGCCTGGAGACGCCCCGGAACTACATCCCGGCGGAAGACGTCCTCGATGGTCTCCGCCCGCTTGATCACTTCCGCCTCGCTACCGTGCACGAGAATAGTAGCTGGACGTGGCATGGCATTGAAGTTCGCGGCCGTCGCGTCCTGGTACGCTCCGGTGTCGAGCAAAGCGATGTGGTTCCCCACGTTCACGGGTGGCAACCGCGCCTCCGGGACGATGACATCGAATCCACACGAAATTCCGACGAGGTCCGCCGTCTGCGTCGGGGAGGCCGAGACCATCTCCGCGACGAGGGGCGTCCATCGGTTCCGCTCGATGAGGGTGTCGAGGAGGAACATTTCGGAGGTGTCGGTCTCGACCCAAGTCCGCCGGACGGGTTGGGTCTGTGATTTGATGTTGCGGACCGTTGCCACATGGATTCCCGCGTCGGCGTACAACCCGCGACCCGGTTCCACCTCGAACACCTTGCCCTTCGAACTCACTCGGGCCTCGGTGAGGGCGCTACGCAATCCGTCGGTCATCACCTGGGCGTATTCCTCCACTGTGGGGGCCCGCGACTCCCCCGTTCTGAGGGCCCCCCGATGGGTGGCTCTCGCGGTCGGGTCCCGGGGGGAGGCGAACCCGCCGCCGAGGTCGATCTCGTGAGGCTCCCAGCCGCTCCACGCCTCATGCAGTTCCCCGATCAGTCGACCCATGCTCCGCGCCATTCCCCGCCAAACCTCGAGGTCGGCGCTGTGCCGGCCGAGGTGGGCCATCACACCCGTTACCTCCAGCTCCGGAGCCGACAGCGCGTCCGGTCCGAGCGGGAGGAGCGATTCGGTGGGAATTCCGGGTTTGTACGCCTGCGCGGCCTCCCGCACGGACACCTCCTCCTCATGGAAGTCGGAGAGTTGCTCGAGGTTCTCGTAGGCGGGACGGACCCGGAACCGGACCCGGGCCCGGAGGCGGAGTTCCCGGGCCACGTCTCGAACCAAGTCCACCTCCCGCGGACTGTCGAGGGTGATCCGAGCGCCGGCCTGAAGCGCCCTGACCATGAGCGCTCGGTCCTTGCTCGATCCGTTCACGGAGATGAGCTCCGGTGGGACCCGGCTCTCGAGGGCGGCGTGGAGTTCAGCAAGGCCAAACGTGTCGCATCCCACTCCCTCCTGGGTGAGCACGTGTCGGAGCGCGAGCGAGAAATTGGCCTTGATCGAGGGAAGTATGTGCACCGGGCCCTCCGGCCACCGTACCTGAAACGCCTCGACGTACCGGCGAATCCGCCGCCTCAACCCGGTTTCCGACATGACGTAGATCGGCGTACCAAACCGACGGGCGAGCTCGTCCGCGGCGATCTCCTCTACGAACAACCGGCCGCCCCGGACCGAGAGGATGTCGTCGATTACCCCGTCGGAGGCCGGGTCCATGCCCCGTGCGGACCTCCCGTCCGGTGATAAGCATTGGGCGTCCCCGCGAAGCCTCTAGCGACGGTTCCCAGCCTCGGGGGCGACCATTTCGGTTCGGTGCGCGCGGGTGGGTTCTTCCTCACTGTTCTTGTAGGGGTAATCTATCGAACCTCCGACGATCTTGGGGGTCGAGACGGGCGGGGGATCGGCGATCGCAAGTGGCGAGAAACGCCAGAGGACGAACAGCGGGGAGGGACGACCCGGGGCCGAAGTCGTTGAGACGCGACCGGAACGGCGGTGAGGGGAAGTGAAGCTCCACGTTTACATCATTCGAAGGGCCCTGCTCCTGATCCCGGTTCTGCTCGGAGTGATGACGATCACCTTCCTCATGGTGAGCGCCGTCCCGGTCGGCCAGCGCCTCGAATCCCAGTTCGGCGTGTCGAAGTTCGGAAGCGGGCCCAACGTCCTGTGCTCCCGGTTCGGGCTCACGTCGCCGAACGGGTCCCGGTTCTGCCCGAACCCATGGTACTGGAACGGGATCCGGTCGCTCGGTCTGAACCAGCCCGTGCCGGTCCAATGGGCCCGGTACATGTACAATTTGTTAACGGGGCAATGGGGGTACACTTCGTCGCATAGTCTGTTGCCCTCGGTCGGGATACCGGGCGGGATTCCTGTCATCACGGTCCTTTCCTGGTACCTCCCGTACACTCTCGAGCTGGCGGTTATCTCACTGGTAATGATCTGGGTCCTCTCGTTCCCGATAGGATATCGGGCGGCCGTCCGTCGCAATCAGCCCTTCGACCAAGGAGCGCGGCTCCTCTCCTTCTCGGGCTTTGCCCTCCCGACGTTCCTGCTGGCCGGAGGAACGTTACTCGGAGCCGTCCTGCTCACGGGTGGTTTCACCCACATCTGCGGGGGCGTGGCCACGCCGTGGGACCTCTGGTATGGGCTTCCGCCCGACCCGACAGGCTATGCCTGTCCCCCGTACAACGGCATCCAGCCGAGCTGGATCGGTCAGTACGGACAGACCTCCCCCACGCATTTTCCCACAGTCGATGCGCTCATCCACGGCCAGCCCCTCATCGCGCTCGACACGATCCGGCGGCTGCTGCTGCCCGCATTCGCGGTCGCCTACGGCTCGGTGGCCGGTATCCTGCGCTTCGTGCGCAACAGCATGCTCGAGGTGCTGAGCCTCGACTACATCAAGCACGCCCGCGCGATCGGAGTACCCGAGCGGACTGTGGTCTCGCGACACGCGGGCCGGAACGCGTTCAACGTGTCCCTCACGGTGCTCGGCCTCACCTTCGCCTTCTTCATCGCCGGGTTTCCGGTGATCGAGCTCATTTTCGGTTTACGGGGCATCGGCTTATTGTTCACCTACTCGATCCGCCCCCCCTACGATTTCGGCGTCATTTTCGGGACGACGATCGTATTCACGATCATCGTCGTGATTGCGAATCTGATCGTGGACATCTTGTACGCCTACCTGGACCCCCGGGTGAGGCTGGGCTGAGGCCATGGCAGACTCGTCCGGGGCCACCGGCACGCCCACCGCGAACGGCCCGTCCGCGAGCCGCCCGTCCACAAGGGCGCAGGTCGACGCTCCCGCCCGTCGCAGCAGCTGGCGCGCCCAGATGGAACAGGCCCGGCGGACTTGGTACCTCCTCCGCCAGAACACGCTCGCGATGGTGGGACTCGGTCTATTGCTCCTCCTGCTCGTGGTGGCGATCGGCTCGTTCTTCTATCCAGGTCCCTCGGACTCGATGACCCTCTATTGCGGCTCCTACCTCTCCACGGCGACGAATTGCGTCAAGGTGTGCACCTATGTCGCCGGGCAGCCCTCCCCGGGCGCGGGCTGCTACGTTGTCTCGTCGTTCGAGAAGTCGCTCGTGCCGCCCACGTTCACCCTGTCCCCATTATCCATCGGTCCCCTGCCGCTCGGATCGCTCGCCACGGTTCCGGCGTCCGGATTGTTCTATAACCTGGCCACCGGCCTCATCAAGGGGGCTCCCTGGTCGCTCGGCATCTCGGTGACGATCGTGGGCAGCGGCGCGCTGATCGGCCTCCTACTGGGAGCGATCGCGGGCTTCCACGGCGGACTTCTCGACGAGGTGATCATGCGGCTCACCGACATCTTCCTCTCGATTCCCGGCCTCCTGCTCGTCCTCGTGCTGCTGGCCGTCCTGTCGACGGCGCTCGGCAACGGGTTGAGCTTCGTGGGGCGGGTGGGGGTGTTAGTGGGCGCGTTTGTCGTCACCTGGTGGCCGGTCTACACCCGGGTCGTGCGGGGCCAGGCGCTGGTCGTGCGGGAGCAGAAGTACGTCGAGGCCGCCCGGGCCGGCGGCGCCCCCAATCGGCGGATCCTTCGGAAGCACATCATCCCGAACGTGATGTATCCGGTCCTCGTCCAGCTCTCGCTCGATGTCGGGACCGTCCCCCTGCTGATCGGGGTGATCGTCTTCCTCGGGTTCCCGATCTGGCCCTCCACCCCGTTCCCCGAATGGGGAACGCTTTCCGCCATCGCGGTCCAGAACCTCGAGACGTTCGTCCTCGACTGCGCCACCCCCGGCGTCGCCTGCACCTTCCCGTGGTGGCAGATCTTGTTCCCGGGCCTCACGGTCTTCCTGTTCGCAATCAGCGTGAACTTCTTCGCGGACGGCCTCCGCGACGCCCTGGACCCACGACTCCGGCGGTAGGCCGGCCCGGTCGAGTCGGACGCTCCGTTGGACCCGCGGGTGGGGTCGGCTCAGCTCGCGGAGGAGGAGAGCACGCCGTTCCCGTTCACGAGCCACCACCAGAAGAACCCGGCGTAGATCACGTTCGTGGAAATGGACGACGGGTTGTCCCAGGGCGCGTACGGGATGACGAGGTTCTGCTGATACTCGCTGATCATGATCGCCAGCTGGTTGGCGATCGTCTCCGCCTGGGCGTAGTCCATCACCCGGACGCCGGTCGGCGGCAGCGACCCGGCCAACGTCATGAGGCCGATCATGGCGTCGTAGGCCGCTCCCTGGCACGACTGCGGCACCACGGGGTACCCGTTCGAGGTGATGTTCACGTAGAAATTGTAGTTCGTGGGGCACGGGGTGCTCGTGCCCGGCAGCGTGGAGTTGGAGGGATTCGGCGTGGCGGTGACGTACCAGGAACCCAGCCCCTCGGCCGTGGCCTCGGGCAGAGTGAAGGTGGCGTCAGGGTAGTAGAACGGGTACGTGTAATCAGTGGGATCGGGGTAGTCGGGGAACCAGGTGCCGATCTCCATCGGCAGGGCATTGGTACCGGGCCCGGCTTCTCCTTCCGAGGTGATCGTGGTGGCCGGGATGTCGACGACGCTCATCGTAATGTCCCCACCGCTCACGCTAGCCACCGAGGAAGCGAAGAGCGCGAGCCGCTCGTCCTCGTCGGGGGATCCCGCGGAGTTGTAGACCGGGAACTCGCAGTGGGGCGCGGGGATGCAATACTCCGCGACCTCCGGGTCATAGTAGGGGCCGGAGGAATTCTGCATCGCCGCCCACCAGTACGCGGGGCAGCTCAGATCGCTCGCACTGGTGCACGGATTGCCGGAGGGCCAATCGATGTCGTGGGGGTAGTAGTTGCCCATGAAATCGGGGATGGCGCCGCCGAAGTCAAAGGCGTACTGGATCCCGTCGACAGTGTTGAGCGTGGATTGTACGGAGGCGTACGGGTAGGCGTGGACCATGAACTGCCGCATGCCCAGATAGCTAAAGAAATCACTCGGGATGGTGACGGGGTTCGTCGTGTAGGTGTGATCCCGCGCTACGCTGAAGTTGAGCGCGAAGAAGAGCGTGTTGACCGCCAGTGAGGGCACGACGAGCGCGTCGGCTCTTCCGTCCTCGATGAGCTGCAGGAGGTAGCCGGTGTCGGTGGTCGGGAAGCTGGCAATGTCGGCGACGCCGGATGCGAGGGATTGCTCCCCAAGCGCCGGGTCGGATTCCCAGTCGACCTTGACGATCGGCACGTAGTCGTGCGCGGGCGGTTGGCAGGCCGACCAAGTGCAGTCGGGATTGGAGGCGTAGTCCGGGTTCGCGGCGAGATCGTAGCTCTCGCCTAGGGTGAATCCGGACAGGTAGTAGGGGCCAGAACCGACGGGACGCCATTGAGTGTTCCCGGCGTAAACGTTGGTCACTGAATTGTAGTAGTTCTGCTCCCAACTATCGAACAAGGTCGGATCGGCCGACATCGTCGCGATCTGGGCCGCGGTTGGGGCCCGGCAAGGATGCGGCCCCTGATCCGATGCGTTGTCGAGGGTCCAGCCAGGAATTCCCTGCCCCTGGGCGGGTTCGCTGAACCAGCCGCAGGGCACGATGCTCCCGCCTTGCTGGTCCGAGATGAGCTCGAGGAAGAACGGCCACGAGCTGCCGAAGCTGTTGGTGGCGTTAGCGTGGAAGGTGATGCAACCGTGGTCCTGGGTCATCGCGATCGTGGGACAGTCAGTGCCGTTGATCGTCATCGCGGCGAACATCCACTCGGGCGTGTTGTTGAACAAGGCGTGCATCGCGTCGTCCCAGGTCCCATTCCCGCCGGGAAGTAGCGCCTGACTGATGATCCATCCGTTCGTGAACCCTTCATACGGCTCTTGCGAGAAGCCCATCGTACGAAGGATCGAGAACATCACGTCGGAGGGCCAGACGCCCCAGGCCGGGTGGCCCGAGTCGAAGGGGTCGTAGAACTGCGTGTCGGGGTTGATGACGAAGGTGTAGTTGGTGCCGTTCTGCAGGGTGTCGCCACTGTACAGCGAGGCGCACTGAGGGCTCCCCGGTATGCACGTCGCAAGCCATGGGACGAAGTCGCTGGCCTCCGGGCCGGCGGCACTCCCGTTGTACCAGACCAACGTCTGATAGATGTTGCCCACGACTTCGTAACCGGCCAAGTCATAATCGATCGCCGGGTCGAATGTGGTGGCTCCCCCCGAGTAGCTCTCGTACGCGATGGCCTGCCCCGGATGCGGGTCCGCTACCGAAGTGGCGCTCGCGAACGCGAAGTTCTGACCGATGGGGGCGACGTCCACGGTCCAAGAGTAGTTTCCGTAGGCGGTCGGCAGCCCGGTGGAAACTCCAGTGCCGACGTACGTCACCTCGTAAATCCCGGCCTTCGGGTACGTGAGTGTCGCTTGGGCGCCCTGCGACGTGTTGCTCGCCGCCGATATCGTCGCCCCGGGGGCGACAATCGTCGGCGTGCCAAGGGAATAGAGCGGGTTCGTCGGAGGAAGGGTGTACGTCCCTTGATACGTGATGCTCTGGCCGACGTGGAGCAAGGAGGTCGGATGGTTGGTCGAGGTAGAGTTGGACACGAGGGAACCGAGTGAGGTAGGGATAGTCCCTAGAGAGTCGGTGCCGTACGAGGTCGCAACAGAGACCGTCGCCAGGGCATGCTCGTTGTCGTGGAGGATACCCTTCACCTCCGCCATGACGGAGATGATGAAGTTCCCCGGGGCCGTGTAGGTGTGCTCCACAGTGGGCGAAGAGGTCGTGTTCGTCGTGCCGTCGCCGAAATTGAACGTGAAGTTATTGGACGATTCGCCGGCGGCTAGGACGGCGGTGATGGGGATCGGCGCGCCTTCCTGGGTGACGCGCAGTGGGACGAGCAGGGTCATGTCGTAGGGATTGACGGTGGGACTGCAGACCGGGTCATTGGCGGGCGCACAGGTGGTCACCGTCCGGGAGAACGCCGCGAAAGCACCGACTCCCGACAGAACGACCACCGCCGCCAGTATCACGGCGGCCAGCGGCTTGCCAAGAGCCTGCCGGTTGGAGATTCGGCGCAGGGCGCGCTGAGAGCGGCTCCGCGGATCGACTATGACCATCGCTCGACTCGGGCGCGAGGGGGAACTTGTGGTCGATATTTATAGTCAGTAGTTGTCGTAGATTCCGTATTTCCTCCGGCGGAACGGGGGGGCGGGCCACTCGGACGGTAGACTTGAGTGGTCGCGACAGGAGCGGCCCCGGACCGGAATCCGGTTCAATCCTTTACGACGCTCGAGAAGGTGTACTTCGCCGCCTCGGCATGGGACATCAGATGCTCGCCGATCTCGTCCCCCTTGAGTGTGCTAAACCCGCATACCAAGCACCGGTACAGCGTGAGATCGTTCGGGCGAGGGCCTACCGCACTCAAGCCTGCCATGCCCGCCATCGACGAGCCGACAGCATGTCCGAGCGAAATACGTTTCGGCGGGCCAGAAGCAGGAGCGCGTCACCCCCCAGACCGTCCATGGAGTCGGGCGGTCCGCGTAGGAATATGGGCACGAGGAGCCTTTGGTCCTCGTCTTGCTCGACGATCCCCGCCCGGCATCCGCGGCCGTCCGACCGATGTGGTACGCCGGAGGGGACAGCTGGTATGGGGAAGCTTGGACGATGCTCCACCTTCCGTACACCTCGATGGTGCTCAGCTTTGCGGTCGTCGGGGCGGTTGTGTCGCCGGAGTTCAGCTGGGTGGTCCTCGCGGGAACGATCGCGGCGTACTTTGCGGGACTTGGCATAGGGGCGCATTTCCTGGACCAGCTGCCTGGAATGGGATCCCACTACGTCCGCCACTGGCCGGCCCGGGCGCTATGGACGGCCGGTCTCGGGGGCGTCGCGGTGGGTGTGTCCATCGGCATCGTTGGCGCAGGGCTCCTTCGAGAACCCTATTTGTTGCTCTTCGTCGCAGTGCAAGGAATCTGTGCCCTGGGGTATCCTCTGGCGCCAATCTTTCGCGGTGTGCTTCACCGGGACAGCGTGTTCGCGATCTCTTGGGGGAGCCTACCCTGCTTGACGAGCTATTACGTCCAGTCGGGGACTCTGACGGTGCTTCCCGTACTTCTCGCGGTGGTCTTCGCTGCGGTTGCCGTTCTGGAGATCCGCGTGTCCCGGCGGTCGCGGGAGGAGCGACGAGCGTTCCACCCGAGCATCACGCCGGAAGAGACCCCCCGTGGTTCCCATGGGGAGAGTTTCCGTCGCCTGGACCTTATTCTTCAAATTCTCTCCATCGGGACGACCCTTGTGGCGTTGGGACTGCTAGTGGGCCGCGTCTGGCTCGTGGGATGACCCGGCAGGAAAATGTCGGAACCGCTCCCGGTGCCGAACTCTCCTGCCGGGACGATCCCGGACCGGCGATTCGTCGCCAGACTCTTTGCCGACCTGGCTCCTCGGTACAACGGCATACTCCAGGGATATTCGTTCGGTCAGGACCTCCGATGGAAGGAGGTTCTGGTTCGAAAGCTCCACCCGGTGCCCGGGGAACGGGCTCTGGACCTCGCGTGCGGCACGGGGTTGATCCTGGACCGGTTGTCGAAGGTTCTCGGAGAGTCCCGCGTTCTCGGCATCGACATCAACCGGTCGATGCTCCTCGAGATGCGTCGGACGGGTAGCCTCCATACCGTGGTCCAATCGACGGCCGAGCGGCTCCCGGTACGCTCGAACTGGTTCGACCTCGTGACCTCAGGTTACCTGCTCAAGTACGTCCGGCTCGACCGATTCCTTTCTGAGGTCGCCCGAGTGTTGAAGCCGGGGGGCCGGTTCGGTGGGTACGATTTCTCGCGGCCCCTTCGCGGAACCCCGGCCGGAAAACTGTACGAGATCTACCTGCACCGGATGATGCCGCGGATCGGTCGCGCGCGCGCTGGTGGGGCGGAGTCGTGGCGTGCGGTGTTCGACTTCCTCCCTACGGTCGCGGAATCCTCCGGTTGGGAGGACCGCGTGGGCGCGGCGCTCAAGCGGGCCGGCTTTACGGAGGTCCGGTTAGCGCCTTCTCTCGGCGGGGTCATCACGTGGGTGTGGGCTCGGAAGCGGACGGCGTAGGTCCCCGGAGGAGGGACGAGAGGACGGGAGCTCCGAGCGCTTCAATCGCGGATGCGAACCAGATAGAGCAGGAGGGCCACCGGGGCGATCACCCACGCGAGCCCGGTCCCGACCACGGAAGCCAAGGTGACTCCGTATGCGGCAGGGACCGTGGTCACGCCGAGCCCTGAAACGAGGCTGACCGAGCTGTAGTAGAGGTCCGTGGTGAGGTCTAGGAACTGGACCGGGTTGACGAACTCCAGCCGGATCAGGGTCTTGTCGTACCCGATCGTGAAGATCGTCCCCGTGAACCCGCCGATGACGTTCGGGATGATCAGCCATCCCAGGGTGAAGAGCGCGAACAGCCCGAGGCCGATCCCGACCAGGCCCGCCGCCGACTTGAGCGTGTACGATAACAGGAACGTGATGCCGGTGAACGCGCCAATCTCCACCAAGAGCGCGGCGATGAGGACGACGACCGCGTAGACGGGAAGGAACCCACCGTACACCCAGAAAATGAGCCCGTCCAGGCAGGCCATGGCAACCGCCACCGCGAGGCAGAGCGCCGCGATCACCGCCAGGTAACGGGAGGTGGCCAGCCCGAGCCGGCTCACCGGTCGCGCGAGCACCCCCTCGAGGACGCCGGTCAGCCGGTCCCGGCCGTACACCGAATAGGCCGCCAGGATAGCCATCAGTGGGACCAAGAAGTCCATGATCGTGCCGCTGAAGCCGAAGGCCACGGATGCGCCGGCGCCGCTGGCCGGAGGAAAGAAATTGAAGGCGCTCTGGTTCGTGTCCGTCGCCACCAGTTGGCCGCCCCTCGTGAAGAGCTCCACTTGGAGATAGTACCCGAACGGAGATTCGATCGGGCCCGAGTAGCTGGGGACGGTGAGTGAGAACACCTGGCCCAGGGCTGTCAACGTGCCCAGACGGTGCATGGCGCTCTCGGGAAGTGAAGTGGCCGGAATCGTTTCGTTCGGGGAGGCGGCCCAGTAGACTTGGTAATCCGGGGGGGCGGTCCCATTAGGGCCCGGGTAGAAGATCAGAAGAGCGTTGGAGAGGAGGAGATGGTGAATCGTCTGGATCGTATTGGTCCAGGCCGAAGTGAATGGCTCGATCTCCCCGGCCGGTGGGCGAGTCACGAATTCGAAGGTGCCAGGGCCTTGGAGGGTGTTCGGGCTGCTCGGCACGCTCCATTCCATCAACGCGGAATAGTTGGGCCCGGACAAAGGCACCGCAATGTCCACCAAACCATTGCTACCGGTGGTCCCGTTCCCGTACCCGATCGGAGTGGTGGGCGAGTACGGCGTCGTATTCGCGGGGTACATCGTGAGCTCGAACAGTGCTCCCGAGATGACCGCACCGGACTGCGTATAGGTGTAGAACTCGAAGTGATATTCCCCGCCCGCGAAGTAGTAGATCCCAGACTCCTCTGGGGACGTGGACGGAACTGGATGACTCGCCGCGATCGTCGCGAGGATGCCGAAGGAGGCGAGGATGATCAGCGCCGTGACCACGAGCAGCGGAATACTCGACAGCGCCCGTCGGAGCTCGTAGAGGAACCCGCTCCACGGGAACAGCTTCATGAGGACCCCGGAGGCGGCCCCCGGACCACGTCGAAGAAAGCCTGCTCGAGATTCTGGGACTCGAAGCCCAGCGCGAGCACCTTGTAGTTGCGACGGACCAGCTCCGCGTTGATCAGGCTCGAGTCAATCTTGGGCCGGGTGATCCAGACCGTGTTGCCCTCCCGTCGGACCGGGCCATAGGATCGGAGCAGCTCCACGCCCTGATTATCCAGGTTGGCGATCGTGAGCCGGAGGGTGACGCCCCCTGCGGTCTCGACCTCCTCCCGCGTGAGCGTCTTGACGAGGCGTCCCTGGTGCATGATCGCTACCCGATCCGCCACCTGCTCGACCTCGGAGAGGATGTGGGAGGAGAGGAGGATCCCCCGGTTCTTGCCTCTCAACTCCACCATGAGGTTTCGGGCGAGGAGCACTCCCTCGGGGTCGAGCCCGCTGAGGATCTCGTCTAAAAGCAGGAATTCCGGGTCGCCCAGCAGTGAGGCAGCGAGGGAGAATCGCTTCTTCATTCCCTGCGAGAAGGTGCGTAGGCGCACCCGGCCCATGTCGGGGAGGCCCACCTTGCGGAGCAGTTCGGTGCACTGCTCCCGCGCGGTGGTGCCGGTGAGCCCGTAGAACCCCGCATAGTACAGTAGCTGGTTCAGCGCGCGCGAACCGGGTTCAAAGCTGGGAAATTCCGGCACGAGGCCGATGAATCGAGAAGCTTCGGCCTTGTCCTCCGTGAGATCCAGTCCGTTCACAGTGACGCTCCCTGCCGAAGGCAACGCGATCCCAGCCGCCACGCGGATTGTGGTCGTCTTGCCCGCCCCGTTGAGCCCGACGAGTCCAACGATCTCGCCCGGCCGAATATCTAGGTCGAAGTCGACCACGGCGGGAGTGGACTTCCCGCGGTAGACTTTCTTCAATCCTCGGATCGTCAGCATGGGGGCCGACTCCGGAGCGGTTCGGTGGGGATAAACCTCGGTCATGTGCGAACCAGGCGGACGTTGAGGCCTGTGGGCCGCCGTCTGAGGGCCGATCGAGGCCCGGGCACGTCGAATTTACGGGATGGTCTCGAGGTCCTCCTGTAACATACGACGCTCGTCCCGAGCCCGCACGGTCGCCCCGATTCGTCGGGCCTCCCTCAGGTACCGGTTTCGGGCGGTCCGATTTCCGTCGACTGCCGAGGCGCGGGCGAGGCCTTCGTACGCGTACGCCAGATAGAAGCGACCGAGCCGGCCCTTCCGCGCATACTCGAGGGCCCGACGTCCGTGAAAGAGGGCGGGCTCGGCGCGTCCAAGGATAGCGTAGACCCGGGAGAGTTGCCACTCCGCTATCGAGAGGTTGAGTGGGGTCCCGGCATGTCCCCAGTGATATCGGGAGGCGTGCGCGGCATGGAGCATCTCGTCATCTTCCTTGGCGCTCCGTTGCTTCAAATCGA
>JASHQC010000070.1 GCA_030037735.1 Thermoplasmata archaeon | reverse complement strand
CGCAGCTTGGCACGTCCTTCCTCGGCGCCCGAGCCGAGCCATTCCCCAACTGACTGGAGTCAGCTACACTGAATACATCGGACAAGCGTCCAGAACGCGTGTGATCGGCGTCATCGGTCCCCGACGGCCACTCCCCCCGGAGGGGGCACAGCGGCCGGGGCCCCTCGCCCTTCCCCGGGGAGGCCCCGGCCTCCACGAGTGCATAGCGTACGCCAACGGTTCGTGGAACTGTTGACGTGCGGCGAGCTGAGGAGAAACTCGATATTTAGCCGTTGCGAGCGGGCCTTCTTGCTACGCGCTCGTGTGAAGCGGGACCTTGTTCCGGGCCAGCCGACGGAGCAAGGGCCGGGCCTCGGCGGTCGCGACCCGCCAAACATCCTCGGACCCAACCTCCGAATAGTCGTGGGTCAAGAGCTGACGGATCTCTCCGACCCGGTCCCTCGGAAGCGATGGGTTCGCGTTCCAAAACGAAGGACCCAACCGGTTCAGCGACTCGTACGCCTTCCGAAGCTCGCTCTCGACGAGCCGCCGGGTATCCGGATTCTTCTCATCGAAGAACGCCTTCCGGCCACGGTCGACGTACCTCAAGGCGATCTGCAGGTGCTCGATCCCGTACGCGAGGTTCGTTACATTCCGCTCCGCATTCTCCGTCACAGCGGCACGGCCTCCGCCAGGACCTGAGGCGCCATCCGCCAATAGAGCGCGTCCTCTGGGACGACGTCGACGGTCCGTCCGAGCAACCCCCTCAACGCGAGCCTAAGTTCCGTTAGCCGGAGCGAGTCCGGTCGAACCCGGTCGATCAGGAGGTCGACGTCGCTCAACGGCGTAGCGGTCCGCCGGGCCACCGACCCGAATACGCGGACCTCCCGGCCCCCGTACTTCCGGACAAGACGGAGGACCTCGGGGCGTTTCTCACCAATCAACTCCCCGACCCCCAGACCGGACCCGTACGTCGGGACCCGGAGCTTCGGGAGGTCGAAGTAGGGCGACTTGCAGTTCGAGCAGATGCGAACCTGGCGGCGTCGGGGGAACCACGAGTACCCGCACCGATAGCAGTGCGCCGGCTCTTCGGGGGTGGGCATAAGAGCTAGGTAAGAAAACGAGTCGCTAAAAACTTACCTAGGCGCTGGGCCCGGACCCCGATAGCTCTCGTTCCGGAGCGAGTGCCGGGGGAGCGGGTCACCGTGCTGGAGCGGTTCGCATACCCCAGCGCAAGGCTATCCCTCGAAAAGAGACAGAACTCGAGGCGGACCCTTTGGGGAAAGGTCCGCTCCGACAACCCATAGGATGCGTCGCGGCCTTTGATGGGACGATGTCTTGGCAGTACCACCCGATCGCCCCGACCTCCGACCCCGGGGCGGCCGAGCGGGCGGAGGACAAAGAGCCGAGCCGAACCGGAGGACCGCCTGACCACGGTTCGGTCAGGAGAGGACGGGCGCGCGGTACGTTCCGTTCACCCACGCCGTGAGGGCCGGCAGCTGCGAGGGATAGGCGGCCAGAATAGTGAACTCGAACGTTCCTCCGGCCGAGGTGGTGAACGTCGCGGTCGCGTTGGCGGTGCTGACCGGCCCATAGAAGCCGTTGACCATGTCGGTGTAGACGATCTCTTTCCCCGAGGGGTTCGTGATGATGAGAATGTACTCGGACGCGTTGCCCGAGGGGTTAGGCAGGTAGTGCGAGGTGAACCGGATCGAGACGGAGGCGTCGTCGGGGAACGTGTGGTTGGTCGACGCGGTGTGCGGGCCCGCGCTGGACGTGAATGTGAAGCTGAACGACGTCGGTCCGACGGGAACCGCTGCGAGGGCGTAGACCGCGAGCGCGGCGACCACGATCACGCCGACCACGACCCAGAACCGGCGCGAGAGAAGGAGGCCCATCCACTTGTGGGGGGGAGTCGGCGGTCTGGGGGCCACGGGATTCTGTGCTGCCATTTCGATCCTAGCGCGAAGACTACGCGAACCGGTCCCACTTGAGAATGTCGTTGGGTCGGCTGAACGGACCGGAATGCCGGAGGGGGCAGGTTACGTGGCCGACGGCGGGCCGTAGACCTCGACCCGGAGACGGCGCAGGTTCTCGAGCCCGGCGAGGACCAGCACGCCACCGGCCGCGAGGAAGCCGGCCACCAAGAGGTCGCCAAAGGCCGGCGCGCCCGTGAACGGGAGCGTGAGAAGGATGCCCGTCTCGAGCAGCACCGCGCCGCCCCAGACCAGCCCCCGGGAGAGGGTGATGCGGTGGACGGCGGAGTCGTGCCGGGGGGATTCGGGCGCCGGTAGGGGATACCAGGGGAACGAAGCGATCACGGCGAGTCCGCAGACGACGAGCGCCGTGACTCCCGCGAGGAGGTAGACCGACGCCGAGCTGATCGCGTGACCGGTGATGAGGCGGATGGCGAGAATGATTACCCACAGGGCGAGCCCGGCGCCCAGCAGCCACTGCCCGATGCGGAACGTGATCGCGGTCACGGACACCTCCGGGACCGGGGGCGGTCGCGGAGCGTCAGCTCTTCCCTTCGCCTAGGCGGAGAACGATTTGCCACAGGAGCAGGTGTGAGTCGCGTTCGGGTTGTAGATCTTGAACCCCGACGCGTCGAGGCCGAGAAGGTAGTCGACCTTGACCCCGTTCAGGAGCGGAGCGCTGGCATGGTCGACGACGACCTTGAGGCCGCCGTCCTGGAAGGCCACCTCGTCGCCGCTCTCCTCCTTGTCGAACGTCATGCCGTAGGTGAGGCCCGAGCAGCCGCCGCCCTGCACGAAGAGCCGGAGAGCGGTGCCGACCTTGCCCTGCTTTTCCATGATCTTCAGCACCTCCGCCTTCGCCGGCGGAGTCACCTCAACCTGGACCATTTGGACACCTCGCAGTGGTGGAACTTCCCTGGAGGGCCTTAAGCGTTTCCGAACGCCGGCGTGAGTACGCGGAGCGGGCTTTGGGAGAGAGGGACCGCAGAGTCGGGGAGTGCCACCAGGACTCGGCTTAGACCGGTGGATCGCTTACGGAGTACGGCTCGGCCCGAAAGCCTGGGATGCGAGCCTTCGCACGTCTTTCACAACGAATCAGGGACTCACCGCTTCCAGAGTAGGGGCGGTGTCTCGCTCGACCTGGTGACCACGCGCTCGATCCCGCCCCCGGTCGTGGGGAGGCAGGGCGAGGCATCGGGCGGGATGGGCGAGTGCCCACTCGCGTAACGCATCGAGGCCCACAATGTGCTCGGCGTCAGCGTAACCCTCCAGTTGGCAGAAGGGACAAGAGCGTACGATGAAGGTGGTCCCGCCGAGAGTCTCCTCCCTCCCTAGCAGGGTCCAGTTCGGTACCTCCCCGCTCGGGCGGTCGGCACTCGCAAGTTCCGGGCGAACTAAGGTCACCCGCGCTGTCCTGTCCCTTGAGGTGGGCCGGCCCATACCTCGCGCCGGGAATGATATCGTATAGCTTGGCGTTAAGAACAACGGGTAAACCGGAGTTGACGTAGGGCCCCGCCCCCGGGCTACGTTCACCCCGCTGCCCTCGGCTGGTCCGGACCTGCTCAGACGGTCGACCCCCCCTTCGACCGTAGCCTTATTTCGGCGGGCCCTCATGGTAGAGCACCATGTGTCGTCTTCTCGGAGTGCTTTCGCCGGAAGAAATCTCTTCGAGGACCTGGCTGCTCGACTCGGATCGCTCCCTCTACGTCCAGTCGAACGTGATGCCCGATAGGGCCCAGAAGGACGGCTGGGGGATTGGCTGGTTCGACGAGGACGGACGGATCCACGTGCAGAAGGGAATCCGGGGCGCCTTCGAGCCGCGGGAGAAGGAGCATTTCCGTTTGATCGCGGGTACGGCCAAGAGCCGCAACCTGATCGGACACATCCGGCACGCGAGCAATCCGATGAACCTGCCCCGCGAACGGCTGCTGGGGCTGGTGAACTCTCAGCCGTTTGAGGACGGCCAGACGCTGTTCGCACACAACGGTTCGATCCCACTTCCCATGGAAGCACGCAAACTCCTAGGCCCGCTCGAGGTGAAGGTGCGAGGGGTCAATGACAGCGAGGTGCTGTACTGGCTGATGCAGAAGCACTACCGGGCGTCGGGCGATGCGCTCGAGGCGTTCGGGGCGGCCCGTCAGGATCTCGTGACGGTCTGGGAGCGGAACGGCCGCCCGAAGGGGGGACCCTGGAGCGCCCTCAATGTCCTGTTCGCTCCGATGCCGGACGAGCTGTGGGCGTTCTGCTGTTACGAGGGAGAGTCCGGCCACAACCTGTGCGACGACGGCCAGCCGTACTTCCAGATGTCTTACCAGGAGACCCCGCAGGGACTCGTAATCGGGAGCGAGCCATTCGATTCCCACCGGGAGACCTGGAATGCGCTTGCGAACGGACAATTCCTGCGGGGCCAAATCCACAAGGGTCGGGTCATCCTCGAAAAAGGGTCGCTTCCGGTTCTGTCTCCGATCTTTCAGCGTTAGCGAGGGGGGTTCCCCGACGGGGTTGGGCCCCCCGGGACCGCCGAGCCAGTTACGGTGGGCATCGATCCCCCCGACCGGCTCCGAGCGAGCGTCGCTTCGAACACGGAGGAGAAGTCGTCCTCTGAGTGGCCGAGGGCCATCGCCTCGTCCACGAGCTTGCGGGCCTCACGGGTCATCTTGAGGGGCCGTCCCTCTCGCGCGGCCGCCTTTTCCACCAACTTGAGGTCCTTTCGAGCCAGGGCCGTAGTGAACTGAGCGAGGTACTTCCGGGCGAGGAAGTTGGGCCCCTTCCGTTCCAGCATCGCGGAGCGTCCTCCGCCTTCCAAGAGCACTTCGATGACGTGCGCGCGGTCAAGGTGGAGTCCGTCCGCCAGCGCGAGGGCTTCGGTGGAGAGGGCGGTGATGCCGATCGTGAGCAGGTTGTTCACGAGCTTCGTGGCGTTGCCCGCCCCCACCGGCCCCATGGGCTCCGCCTTGCGGCCCATGCGCTCGAGGAGCGGCCTGGTTCGTGCCACCTCGGACTCCTCCCCACCGAGAAAGAACACGACGTCCCCTCGAACCACCTGGTCGACGCTGCCCGAGACCGGGGCATCGACGTAATGGATCCCCCGGTCGCGGAGGCGTGCGGAGAAGTCCCGGCTCTCTTCGGGATCGACCGTGCTCATATTCACGACGAGCCCGCCGGGCGGGGCCGCCCGCGCGTAGCCGGACCGACCGAACAACACGCTCTGGACTGCCTTACCATCCGTGAGCATCAGGAACGTGACGCCCTTCCCGATTGACTTCGCAAGGTCGCGCGGGGTCGCCGCCCAGCGAGCGCCGCTGGAGGCGAGCGCCTCCGCTTTCCCGCGAGTCCGGTCGTACGCCACAACGGGCACGCCCGACTCGACCAGCCGTTGGGCCAGCGGGAGCCCCATCCGCCCCAGCCCCGAAAATCCGACGGCCGGTTGGATTTCACCAGCGAGCGCCGACGCATTCGGCGGGTTCCCCGTTTCCTGCATGAGCCGTTCAGCACCGGGAGACCTAAGAAGGTCTCCTTATTGCGAAGCCAGAAAGGACGCTTGGTGACGACAACGGATGGCTGACGGACACAGGGGAAGCGTTGCGATCGTCAACGCGTACAAGGCCTACACCGGTTCCAGCTCCGTCGCGCGGTCCTACTATGACGGACTGCAAAAGCAGGGCTTCCTGGTCAACTGGTACCAGTGCGTCTCGTCCCGGGACCGGGATTCTTACGACCACTTCGGGGTCGCGATCGACGGGTACGCGACTTTTCGAGATGACCTCAATCTTGTACTCAACTCGCTCCTCGTCTTCCCGCGAAAGGTCGGCCGGCTGAAAGAGCGCCTGGTGATTCTGACCGATCCGGTACTTCTGGGCGCCGCCCCTCACCTCAGTAACTCGGTAGTGATCGTCCACGACCTTCGGGAGTTCTTAGAAACTCGGAGAAGCTGGGCGGCGGAAGCGTACTTCCGGTGGCTCTTCCGACGACTGAACCGAGTCCATCATGTCATCTGTGTGTCGGCGGCTACCCGAGCTGAGCTATTGAGATTCTATCGACCGGAAGTTCCCGTTGACGTGGTTCACTCATGCTCGCGGGTTCTCGGGCAGCCGGCCGAACACGCGGAACTATCCCTGGCTCGCATGGCGGCGGAGCAGACCGTCCGCCTTCTTTGCATCGCCGCGGACCGCCCGTACAAGAATGTCGCCCTGTTCTACCGGCTGGCCAAATTACTCGAGACCCCCCGGAGAGGGTGGAGTTTCCGGTTCCGTCTGATTTCGCGGACGGGACCTGAATCGACCCGAGAGATCGCACGTCAAGGTGCCTCAAATTTGGAAGTGACTCCGGGGGTTCATGACCTGGCTTCAGCGTATCGATGGGCCGACGTGCTCGTCCATCCCTCGCTGGTGGAGGGGTTCGGTCTGCCTCCCGTGGAGGCGATGCAGTTCGGCATCCCCATCATCGCGTCCGACGTGCCCTGCCTTCGGGAGATCGTCGGCGCTGGAGGGACCCTCGTCGACCCCAGGGATACGGACCGGTGGGTCGCGACCATCATCGAAACCACCAATCCCGAGGTCTACATGGAACGAGCCCGGTCTTCGGCCGATCGAGGTAAGCGGTTCACCCCGGCGGCGTTCGAGGAGCGTCTCCGCGATTGGATACAATTTCGACACCCTTGATTCCTGTTCGAAGCGCACCGCATGGGGGGCCCTATGAGATGGTGGAGCCCTTGCCGACCTCTGTTACCAATGCGGTGCCGGCTTGAACCCCAAGGTACCCGGCCCCCAAGGCTTATCGCCGGCACGAGTTCCATGCTCGCTTCACCTACACTCCTATGATACCCGGGCCGTCCATGGACCTCTGATATTTGGGGTCGGTCTAGTGGGCCGGGCGAGTCGACAGATGATCGAACGGAACGGCCCGCAGGAGGATTCCTTGAGACAGCCCCCTCGCTTCGCCTGGTGAGTCCCAGGAGCGCATCACGGGGGAAGCAGCGTTGGAGGAGATCCAACTAACCCTTTCGGTGATCATTGAGCTGTATCACGAATACGAGACGGAACTGAAAACAGTCCGAGCGTCGTTGGCTCAGATCTACGCTGAAAAGAAGTCGAGACACGACCGGTTCCTGCTGAAGGTGGGCGGGGCGCTGCTGCCCGTCCTTCCTGACCTCCTGCTGAGACCTCTCCGACGCGCGGACCGGCTGATTCGAAGCTCCGCGCCGACGTTACGACCCTCGTTCGACGATGTGGAGGCTGAAGTAACCTACCTGCTCATCCGGAGGACACGTCCTCAAGTGGTCGTGGAGATTTCCCCCAGTGGCGGCTGGTCCTCGCTCTGGATTCTCTCCGCGCTGAGAGATAACGGAAGGGGTCGTTTGTACTCGTACGACCTAGTGGATGACGCGACCAGAAACATCCCCATAGTCCTCGCCGCTCAACACTGGACCTTCATCCGCGGGGATGTTCGGCAGGCGCTGCCCAGCTTGCCTCGTCCAATCGATTATCTCTTCATCGATTCGGACCACTCGGCGGCCTTCGCAGACTGGTACCTTGAGAAAGTCTTCCCCCTGCTAGGCCCGGACGCGATCGTGAGCATCGACGACGTCTTCCGGCGACCTGGGGACCGGCCCGCGGAATTTGGCGAGGGGCAACGGATACGGCAATGGTTGACGGGGAACGGAGTGGACTACCTCTCGTTCTCCCCCTACGCCGGGGCGACCAATTACGAGCAGGCGATGCGAGTCAAATCGGAGTTGGGAATGGATTGCCCCATTCACACGAGTACTGACAATCCGTGCGTCCTCTTCAGATACAGGGGCGCCTGCACCGAAGGAAAGGTTAGGTGAACGTTTGACCGGGCGGCCCGCGACGGAATGGAATGGTTGACCGACGGAGAAAGCCCTAGGAGTCCAAACATGGCGGAGGCCCCTTCGTTCGTTCCAGGACCCCGCCAACGGATCATCGAATTCTTCCGTTCAGTGAAGAACGACCGGGGGGCGTTGCTCCTGATCCCGGCCGTGGGGGTCTACGTTCTGGTCTGGTCCTACCTTTCGGTGCTGAAGTTCTACTCGCTCCATGCCACTGTTTTCGATCTGGGCCTCGAAATGGAGCAACTCTGGAAATTCGTTCATCCGGTGGGTTTCACCGCACTCACCTATGTCCTTACTGCCCTGGATCAACCGTTCCAGTTTCTGGTGTCTCCGCTCTCCCTTCCGGTGAGCTACCCACTTCTGCTCGTCTTTCAATCGATTGGACTGGGATCGGGCGCGTTCGCCGTCTATGGGATTGCCCGCACCACCCTCAAGGGCCAGATCGGGCCGTATGGCCTAGCCCTCGCGTACCTGCTCTATTTTCCCCTCGGCGGGGTGAATTGGTTCGATTTCCATGCCCAGGCCTTCTTCATCCCGCTCTTTCTCTGGGGCTTTTTCTGCTACATTACGCATCGGTACCGGCTCGCGTTCGTCCTCTTCATGGTCGGGGCTGGGACGACCTACTCTTACGTGCTCCTCGTCGTGCTCTTCGCGGGGCTAACGATAACCGAGATGGCCCTGCGCAACGTCCTCTTCAAGGAGAAGTTGCCCACGAGCGATTGGAAGTTCAGCGTGGTCCTGCTGGCAGTTTCCGTCGCGTTCTTCCTCTACCAGTTCCTGTTTTACTCCTACGTCATTGGAATCTCGTTCATCGAAAATGCGGACATCGTGACCGGGCCGATCGTGATATGGAATCGGGTCGACGTCCTCGTCCTTCTGTTTGTCCCGATGCTCTTCCTGCCCGCCCTTGCGCCCAAATGGCTGGTAATGCTCGCCCCATTCGGATTCTTGGAGCTGACGTCTACCGCAGAGCCGTTCAACTTTCCTGCCATCTTCCGAATTCAGTATACCGCACTGGCGATTCCCTTCGTCTTCATCGGGACGATCTACGGAATCCGAACGATGGATCGACTGCTGGCCCGGCGCGCGAGGAGCGCGGAGGACCGCCGTCTGCCACCGGCTGTCCATCGGTTCCTCCGAAGTCCCCACCGTACGGGCGGCCTCGCCCTGACCGTACTCGCCCTGGTGATTGGTTTCGCGATGGTGTTCCAGCCCTATGGACCTTTCAACGCGACGGGCCCGGACAGCTTCGGGACCTCGGCGGCTACGGAAGTGAACTGGACCTACTTTGACCAGTACACACACCTGGTGAGCTTGATCCCGCCGGATACCCCTTACGTGCTGTTCCAGAACAGCATGCCCTCCGTGCTTCCCCGGCCGCTGAAGTATTTCGGCGCCCCCCTCGTCACGGGACTCGAGCATTGGGTCAACGTGACCTCCTCCGATGCGGCGCGCAACCAGTTCCCTCTCGAGTTGGTACAAGGACAGCTTGCGAACGTGCCAATCGACTTCGCCATCTCCGATCCGAACAATCGGTGGTACGACAGCGGGGACAAGGTGTCGATGTACGCCTTCTTCACGACCCTGTATCAGTCCGGGTTCTATGGCCTGTTAGGAGAAGCCAGCGGAATGACTGTCCTCGAGAGAAGCTATTCCGGCCCCCTCGAGTACTACGAGCCGTTCACCGGGTCCCTTTCCTCGACGGACTTGTACTTGGGGAATTCCAGCACGGAGTCGACCGGTCCGTTCCTATCGCTCTCCAATCTCTCCAACCAACCGGCGTGGCACAGCTCCCGTTTCCCTGTGTCCCCGGGAACCTACCGGGTCGAATTTTCCCTATCGACCTCGCGGATCGATCCCTCCAATCGCCTCGCCCTCGTCGTACTGGCGAACACCACCGGCCCGGTCCTCAATCGCCAATTGGTGACAGGGGAAAATTTTACACAGAGCGGCACGTGGACCGTGGTCAATTTTACGGTTCGACTCACCTCGGCGTACGACGACCTGGAGTTTGCCGCGTGGAATGCGAGCTGGAACGGCACCATCTCCATTCGCTCGATCTCCGTAACCGAAGTCGCTCCTCCCAGCTCGACCTTCGCCGGGAATCAAGTGTCAGACGCAATCGCGTCATCCTCGCTCCCGGACTAGTCAGGGATGGCGCGCATTCCCAACTCGTGTCTGGTATCGGCGTTCCCCGCCGGTTCCGGCCTCGGTCGAAGCGCGGCGAACCTGTTTCGGCTGGGTTTCTTCGAGCAGGCGGTCTTTCTCAAGTTCCATCGAAAAGACTCGGAGATGGGATACGCCCGCGTCGTCCGAAGTCGATGGGATGTATTGGGTGGAGCCGGCGCCTTCGCCTCGCAGTACCTCCCTTCGGCTTGGGAGACGGCGCTCCGCTCGTTCGACTACGTCCACTTTCAGTCGCCCCACTTCTTTCATTTGGCGCGTACGGTTCCGCGCGCGACCGGTACCATTCACGACGTGTTGTTCTTCGACCCAACGCAACGTCATGGGTATCCGCTCGGTGCAAGAGCTTACTTCCGGAACGAGTTCCGGCACGCGTCCCAGCTTCGCGGCATCGCCGTCGACTCGGAGGGAACCCGGCAGGAGGTCGCCGTCCTCGATCCCTCGCTCAATACTTCTGTGCTCCACCTCTGGACCGACCCTACGTTCACGTACCGAGATCGAGCGCAGGCCCGGCAGAGACTCGGTTTGCCTGCAGAGCCGGTAATTTTGCTGAATGTGGGGTCCTATTCCCCTCGAAAGAATCTGGAGATCCTACCACGGATATTGAACGAATTAGGGCCGGAGTATCTGCTCGTCCGGATCGGACCTTCGGACCCAATTCTCTCGGCCTTCCGCCATCGGAACCTCCTCGCCTTCGATTCGGTGTCCGATGCTCAATACCCGCTCTTCTTCAACGCCGCAAACATGGTCCTACAGCCTTCCCGGGAGGAAGGGTTTGGATACCCTGTCATCGAGGCCATCAACTCGGAAACGCCGGTCCTAGCCTCCACTATACCGGTGTTCCGCGAGTTGCTCGGTGCGAACTACCCGTTTTGCCTGAACCCGGATTCACCGGAGGAGTGGGCCGCCGCGGCGCGAATGGTCGCGGGCACGCTCAGGACGCAAGATGCTGTAACCGAGCTTTACCACCATATCGGATCCTACTACCACGAGGAGCGCGGGGCCAGCGATTTCGAGGCTTTCCTTCGCCAAGCGGGCGTGCTCTGATACCTTGAACGGTTTCGCGGCCGGGTCTTCGAGGCTCAGTCCAGGAGGCCTCAAAACGGCGCGAGGCCGCGGGGCGCCGGCAGGACACTATTCCGACACGGCTTGGCGGTTGGGGAACGCGGGATACTCTTCCTTCGAAACTCGGCCGGCGAGTCGAACGAATCCCGCGCCGTGCAGCACGATATCCGAGAGGAGTCGCCGGATCGATGTCTTGCCGTACTTCTGTTCGGACCAACGGACCGGAATCTCCTCGACACGGAGGCCGGCCTGTTTCGCCAAGACCAGAATCTCGGTATCCCAGAACCACGAATCTTCCCTGGATTGGGGCAGGAGAATCTCCAGCGCAGACCGGCTGAACGCCTTCACGCCGCACTGGTGATCGAAAATCCCATCTCGGAAGCTGGTGCGGATGAGCCAATTGTAGGCTCGGGATACGAGGGAGCGGAGGGGCGGCCGGCTCAGCTGGGCGCCCGTCTTGTACCGGGAGGCCGTGGCCACGTCCGCCCCGTTTCGGACGGCCCCAATTACCTCGGCGAGAGCCTCTGGCCCCGCGGGAAGGTCGGCGTCGGTAAAGGCATAGATCTCGGCCTGGACCGAGTTCCAAAGACGGCGAAGGGCGTACCCCCGGCCCCGCTTCTCCGGGTCGCTGGACGTGAGCAGCTCCGGGTAATCTCGCTGGAGGTTTAGGATCTCGGCAGGGGTCCCGTCGGTGGAACCGTCCTCTGAAATGGAGAGGCGAAAGGGAATACCGACCGTGGGAAGACTCGTCCGGAGCGAGCTCACCGTCGCCGAGATTCTTCCTCGCTCATTGTACACTGGGATTGTGACGAGAAGCTCAGGATTATCCAGATGCGGGGAGAACATGATGGTTTACCTCGATTTCGACCTCGCGTGCAGAGTTCTTCGTCCGACCTTCCGGTGGGACCCCGGATTACACGAACCTGACGGGGGCTTGCCCCTCTACGGACCTATGTCGCTTAAAGGTGATTGGTGCATTTATTGCTCCTCGGAGACGCGTCGGGCCTTCGCATGACGCGGTTCGTCCCGTGCCGAAAGACCGGAACGGGAGGGGGGAGATGGGCAGACGAACGAGGTACGACGACCGCGCTAGGTGGCCCCCTTCGTGGATTCGAGCCGGGCCATATCCGCTTCGACCATAATGCGGACGAGTTCCTTAAACCGGGTCCGCGGTTTCCAGCCGAGCTCTCGTTCGGCCTTGGCGGGGTTCCCCCGAAGGTTGTACACCTCGGCCGGCCGGTTGAACCTGGGATCCAGCTTGACGTGACTTTCCCAGTCCTCGATCCCAACAACCCGAAACGCCTCCTGGGCAAACTCCCTGACCGAGTGAGATTCGCCGGTCGCGCCGACGAAATCGTCCGGCGTGGAATACTGAAGAATTCGCCACATGAGGTCGACGTAGTCGGGCGCGTACCCCCAGTCCCGGCGGGCGTCGATGTTGCCGAGCACGATCTGCTGGGCCCGGCCCGTAGCGATGCGGGCGACGCCATCGGAGATCTTTCGGGTCACGAACTCGATGCCCCGAACCTCGCTTTCGTGGTTGAACAGAATGCCATTACTGACAAACATGGAGTAGGCCTCGCGGTAGTTCACGCAGGCCCAATAGGCGTAGACCTTGGCTACCCCGTAGGGGCTCCGGGGATGGAACGGCGTGGATTCATCCTGAGGCTCCCGGTCGACATGGCCGAACATTTCGCTGGAGGCGGCCTGATATAAGCGCGCCGAGGAGGCATGGGTCCGGGTGGCCTCGAGAAGACGCAGCGCCCCGAGCCCGGTGATCTCGCCCGTGAGCGCGGGCTGGGAGAAGGAGGCGCCGACAAAGGACTGCGCCGCGAGGTTGTAGATCTCGGAAGGGTCGGCTCGCTTCACCGCCTCGTTCAACGAGGACTGGTCCATCAGATCGCCATCCAGGAGCTCGATTTGGTCCAGAATGGTGGCGATGTTGGAGATGTTGGGGCTGCTGAGCCGCCGTACGAGTCCGTACACGCGGTAGCCTTTCTTCAGCAGCAGCCGGGCAAGGAAAGAACCGTCCTGGCCCGTAACCCCCGTGATCAGGGCCCGGCGGTCCGCCATGCGAGGGGCAGAAAACGCGCAGAATATGAACGAGACGGGCGATGGGGCGGGTATGCTCGGGTTCCGGCGCCGAGGACTTAGCCTTCAACGACCTTTGCAAGGCTGCCCCCTCGGCTCTCTTTGTGAGAATCCGTCGATCCACCCCTCTCCCCAGGGGCTGTGAGAATAGCTCCGCTCACGGAGCCATTTTCGAGACTCCGCGTCACGGAATGACGGCCTTCAAGTGGGGGCAACGGCTAACGGTCTTGGCCGAGGGTGCTCATGGCCGCCCCAAGCTTCCAGCGCAGCCGGCGGAGAGGGGCCCTTCTCGATGGGGTCGTGGCGCTTGGGCTCATTCTTCTGGCCGCTGATGCCCTCGATTCCATCGGAATCAGCTTTGCCGAGATCCTGCACGGTGCCTTACGGTTTTTTGGCATCTGAACGTTCCGGACGCCCCCTCCGGTGACTACCTTACGTCCGTATCTTTCGACGAGGGTTTTTGTACCGTGGAAGACTTACCGGAAGCAGATGCCCGGGCAGCATCCGCGGGTCCGAGATCGCTGGAGCCAGGACCTCTCGGAGGATCGGGGCCACCGAGATCTCCGAGAGCAAACGGGACGGCGGGATCTCAATCACGACCGGGGAACGCGCGACGTGGTCGAAGACCTGGGCCGGCGCGAGCTCGAGCAACTTGGGGTGACGGCGGCCGCCGTCCCGGTCCTCCCGGCCAAGACCTCCATATCGGGAGGCGTTCTGAAGCCCCCTCCTCCGCGAAGGACCCGACGCGCCCGGAGTCGACGACGCTCCACGAAATGACGC
>JASHQC010000069.1 GCA_030037735.1 Thermoplasmata archaeon | reverse complement strand
TGGACCTCTCCCGTCGCGCGAATCCCTACCTCGGGACCCTCGGTCCGCAGCGCATCGTAGAGCGTCGAGAGGTGGATCAGCGCCTTCGACGGGATGCAACCCCGGTTGAGGCACTCCCCGCCGAGCTGGTCCTTCTCCACGAGAAGGACTTTCCGACCGAGTTGGCCCAGGCGGATCGCCGACACATAACCGCCCGGCCCTCCGCCCACCACCAGAACGCCCGTGGTCCGTGCGTACGTCCCGGCCATCGTCACCCACCGGCCGGAGAGGCGGCCGGTAGCGACGCGAGGACGTCACGCTCTAGCGTCTCTGGCGCCGGCGCGGCAGTTCGCTCTGCTGTAGCGATAGCGTCGCGGAGGGTGGCATCGATTTGGCGGTCTATCTCCCGCACGATGTCCTGCGACAAGAGCCCGAGCGCCCCCAGGAGGTGCTCCATGCGACGAACGGGGTCGTGCTGCCGCGCTCGCTGCGTCCAATCCGGGGGCTGGTACCGGCTCGGGTCGTCAGACGTGGAGTGCGCGCTCATCCGGTAGACGACGAACTCGAGGAGCGAGGGCCCCTCGCCGCGTCGAGCGGAGTCCAGCGCTTCGGACAAGCGGAGGTACGACTCGACGAAATCGGAGCCATCGACGCGGCGGCCAGGCATTCCATACGCACCCCCTTTCTCGGCCAATTCCTTGACGCGGCTCTGCTTTTCCACGGGCAGCGAAATGGCCCATTGGTTGTTCGTACAGCAGAACACGACGGGAAGGTGGTAGACCCCCGCGAAGTTCATCCCGGCGTGGAAGTCGTTGACGGACGTCGCACCGTCGCCGAAGAATGCGAGGGAAACCGCGTCGTCGTTCCGGAACCTGAATCCGTACGCGCAGCCGACGGCGTGGCTGATCTGCGTGCCCACACAGCTCGACATCGAAACGTAGCGGACCTCTCGAGCCGTCGGGTGACAGGGCATCTGCCGACCTTGGGCCGGATCGAGGCCATCGGCGAACAGATGGTGAACGTACGTCGTCAACGGATGGCCCCGGACGAGGGCCACGAGCTGTTCCCGGAGCCCGGGGAACACCCAGTCGTTCTCCTGCACGGCGAGCCCGGCCGCAATGCTGACCGCTTCCTGACCGGTGGCGGGTCCATAGAAACCGACCCGCCCCTGACGCTGAAGCGCGACCATCCGGTCATCGAGGGATCGGGCGGTCCGCATCCAGCGGTACGCCGACCACAGGAGCCTCGACCAGTCGGAGCCGAGACGGCGTTCCAGCTCCGGGGCAGTGTACGGTAGAGGAAGCGGAGCCGGATCGGCGCTCATGCGAGTTCCGCGAACAGCTGGTGGGGGTCCTCAAGATACGACTTGACAACGGCGAGGAACTGAGCCCCCACGATCCCGTCGAGCACTCGATGATCGAGCGAGAGGGACAGATTCATCAAGTCGACCGGACCAATCGTCCCGTTGGTCCGATAGACCGGCCGGCGCACGATCCGGTGCACGCCGAGGATCGCCACCTCGGGGTAGTTGAGGATCGGCGTGGCCATCACGCCGCCCAGCGCCCCCAGACTGGAGATGGTGAACGTTCCCCCGCTCATCTCGGCGCGGGTGAGCTTCCCCTCTCTCCCTTTGTCGGCGAGTTCCTGTATCTCTCGCGCGATGTCGGCGAGGCTCTTCCGGTCCGCGTGGTGGACCACCGGGACCAACAGGCCATCGGGCGCGGCGGTGGCGATTCCGATGTTGTAGGACTTGTGGATGTCGAGTTCCTGCCGTTCGTCGTCGAACCTCGCGTTCATCCGGGGGAAGGACCGAAGGCCCGCGACGACGCCTTTCACGATGAATGGCAGGTAGCTCAGCCGGGTTCCTTTCTTCTCGATGTGTTTCGCCATCCGGTCGCGAACCTGAATCAGATCGGAGACGTCGACCTCCTCGACGTATGTGTAGTGGGCCGCTTTGTGGGTCGATTCGGCCATGTGCTCGGCGATGACGCGCCGAATCCCTCGGATCGGGATTCGCTCCACGATATCTTCGTCCATCGGCGGAGGGGCCGCCGACGGTTTCTCGATAGGGGAGGGCGCGACGGTGGCCGCGGGCGGGGGAGCTGCCACCGGTGGGGGTGGCACCGCACCCCGGGTTAGGTCGCTCTCGAGTATTCGCCCACCGGGCCCGGAGCCCGCGATTGTGCTGAGGTCAATCCCTCGTTCCGTGGCGAGCCGACGCACGTACGGAGCCACGAGGTAACGGCCCGAGCCGGCCGTGCCGGCAGGAGCAACGACCGGAGTCGGCGCGTTCACCGGAGCCTTAGGAGGAAGGCTCGGCGGAGGGGGGTGGACGGATACCTCCGCGGTCTCCCTCGGCGAAACCGAAGCCTCCCCGGCGACCTCGAGGGTTACCAGGGAGGCTCCGACCTTGACCTTCTCGCCCTCTTGCGCGTGGATTCGTAGGACCTTTCCGGTCTTGGGCGAGGGGATTTCGACGTTGGCCTTGTCGGTCAGAACAGAAACGAGGGGAGCGTCCTCCCGAATCGTGTCGCCCTCGTGCACGAACCAGCGGACAACCTCGCCCTCGGCGACGCCCTCACCGATATCTGGCAACCGGAATTCGTACTGCACTGGTCCTCCTCTTACCCGGCCTTCGCGGTCTCCACGATCGCTTGGCGGATGCGGGCCGCGTTGGGGAGGTACACGTTCTCCAACGCGTAAGGGAAGGGGGTATCGAATCCGGTCACCCGGCTAACCGGCGCTCGCAGCGAGTAGAAGGCCTTCTCGGCGAGAATGGCCGAGAGCTCGGCTCCGTAGCCGCAGAACCGTGCGGCCTCGTGGACAATCACCGCGCGGCCTGTCTTCTCGACCGACGCAAGCACCGCGGGAACGTCCAGGGGAACGAGCGTTCGAAGGTCGATGAGTTCCGCAGAGACCCCCTCCGTCTCGACCGATTGGCAGGCTTCGGTTGCGGGCGGGACCATCGCGCCGTAGGCGAACACGCTCACGTCAGCCCCCTCGCGCACGATTCGGGCCTTCCCGATCGGTTCCCGATGGTCGCCGTCCGGCACCTCTCCCGTTACGGACCGGTAGATCCGCTTCGGCTCGAGGAAGATCACCGGGTCGGGATCGAAGATCGCAGAGAGCAGGAGGCCGTACGCATCAGCCGGCGTCGAGGGAACGACGACCTTGAGCCCTGCGGTGTGGGCGAAGTAGGCCTCGGTGCTCTGCGAATGGTAGAGACCGCCCCTGATTCCTCCGCCATACGGGCTCCGGATGACTACATGACAGGGGTACTGCCCGCCCGACCGGTAGCGGAACTTCGAGAGCTCGCTCACGATCTGATCGAAGCCGGGATAGATGAAATCGAGAAACTGGATCTCGGCGACGGGCTTGAGACCGTACAGCGCCATTCCGACCGCCGAGCCAATGATCCCGGTTTCTGAGAGGGGGGTATCGACCACTCGGTCCGCACCAAACTCCTTGAGGAGTCCTTCGGTGGCGCGGAAAACGCCTCCGTTCACTCCGATATCCTCACCCAACAGTAGTACCTCGGAGTCGGCGGCCATGGCCGTACGAAGGGCCCGGTTGATGGCCTGCACCAAGGTCACCTCGGTCATGGTTTTACCAGACCCATTCGAAGCATCTCCTCCAGCTGCCGGCGCTGCTCTTCAAGTTCGGGCGTTCGGGAGGCAAAGACGTCATCCAGGATGGTGAGGGGATCCGTCGGCGCCACCGCTTCCGCCCGGTTCACCGCCGTTGCGACCTCCGCACGCACTTCTTCGAGTAACTCGGCGTCCTGCGCTTCGGACCAGCGGCCGGCATCGATGAGCTCGTGCTTGAGACGCTCGATCGAGTCGCGTTGCTTCCATTCGGCCACCTCGGACTCGGTCCGGTAGCGTCGAGGGTCGTCCGAGGTCGAGTGGGGACCCAAACGGTACACCTGAGCCTCGATGAGCGTCGGGCCCTCGCCAGAGACCGCTCGGGCGCGAGCCTCCCGGACCGCGCGGAAGACCTGGTGCACGTCGTTTCCGTCCACCACGACGCCCGGTATACCGTAGGCCGCTCCCTTGTCCGCGAGGGTCTTGGCCGCGGTCTGCCGGCTGCGCGGGAAGGAAATCGCCCATCCGTTGTTCTGGCAGAAGAATATCGTCGGGGTTCGGAACACGCCGCCGAAGTTGAGTCCGGCGTGGAAGTCGTTCGAGCTCGTCGCCCCGTCACCGAAGAACGTGGCCGTGACGAGGGCGTCGTTTCGTCGGCGAGCAGCGAGGGCGGCTCCCACCGCTTGGATGATTTGCGTCCCAATGGGACTCGAAGACACAACGAAATTACGGTCCCTGAATCCGTAGTGGTTGGGCATTTGTCGACCGCGCAAACGGTCCGAGGAATTTCCGAAGAACTGGTTCAGCAGTTCCCCGGGAGTCACCCCTCTCGTTAACGCCAGACCGAGCTCGCGGTAAGAGGGGAACACCCAGTCCTTCGGGTTCAGCGCCCATCCGCAGGCCACCTGGGCGGCCTCCTGGCCCATGACCGGCGCATAGAAGCCGATGCGTCCCTGGCGCTGCATCGTCAGGCACCGCTCGTCGAGGGCCCGGGCCAACAGGATCGTGCGATAGATTGGTTCTAGATCCTCGGAGGCCAACTCGGTCGCCGACGCGTCTGTCGCCACCCGTCCCGCAACCGACTGCGCCACGAACGAGAGCGCCCGACCGAAGGGAGCGGGCCATCAATTATAACCTTGCGTGAACCGATTCAACGGAAGGTCGGCCGCGGAACCAAAACCCGTCCCCCGGATGGGCGGGACAAGTCCGAATCAGCTCGCGAGGATTCGCGACATCCAAGGGCCGGCTCGCTCGTATCCCAGCTTCCGGTAGTACTCCCGAGTACCGACAGCCCCCATGATAAACAGCGTACGGTAGCCTGCGTTTTGCGCGATCTCCTCCGCCGACGCCAATAAGGCCCGCCCGAGACCCCTGTGCTGGAGCTCGACGGCCCCATGCGCGGGGGAGTCGACGGGCACCTCTATCCCGAGCACCTTGAGCTCTCGCACAACGGGACCGCGAAGCCCTCCAAGCGTGGCGCTACCCGGAAAACGCAGGCGAAGAAAGCCCGCGACGGTGTCGGTAACGGGGTCCTCCCAAGTGAGGAAGTGCTCCCGACCCCCGGCGGCGTCGTAGACCTGGGTTCTCAGTTCGAGCCGGGCTGGGTCGGGCGTCGCCTCTCGACCCGGCTCCCGACAACGCAGGCAGCGACAGCGGAGGCCCCGGGCTCGCAAGCGAGCTCGCGCGATCTCGCGGAGGTTCCCGTGACGCACTCCTGCCGCAATCAACCGGGCCGGGATGTCTCGCTGAATTCGCTGGATCCGCACGTAGGGGGGAAGCTCGGCCTTCTCGCGGGCCAGAAGCTCCGCGGCGGTTTCCGTCTCATAGGGAGTAAAACGGCCGGCCTTCCAGTCATCGAACAGGACGGTGCCGGGGACGACGAGCGTCGGGTAGATCTTCAGCATGTCCGGCCGAAAGTCGGGGTCGGCGAACAGTTGGCGGAAATCGGCCAAGTCCCGCTCCGGATCCATTCCGGGAAGCCCAAGCATCCAGTGGTAACAGATCTTGAGACCCCGGTCGCGTGCCTCCCGCGTCGCGTGGCGGACCGCCTCCGTGCCATGGGCGCGGCCCGTCGCCCAGAGGACGGGGTCCGTCAGGCATTCGACGCCAATCTCGACGCGGGTGACCCCGGCGTCCAGCAGCTCTGGCAGGATTCTTCCGTCGCACCAGTCGGGTCGTGTCTCGACGGTGAGGCTGACGCACCGACGGGCCGCTGTCTCGTTGCGACGCTGGGCTTCTTCGAGCGTGGCCGACGGCGCGTCGTTCAGGCCCTCGAACACCCCGCGGAAAACGTCCCGTCGGTACGCTGCAGGGCGGGCGGGAAATGTCCCCCCCATCACGATGACCTCCACTTTCGACGTTGCATGCCCCACCGAATCCAGGGCCGCGAGGCGATGGGCGGTGATCGCCCGGGCGTCGTAGTGGAGCTGAGCGCCACGCAAGGCCGAAGGCTCCTCGCCCGTGTAGCTCTGGGGAGAACGGTTGTCGAGACCTCCCGGGCAGTACGTGCACTTCCCATGGGGACAGGCGGCCGGGGCGGTCATGACCGCCACGATGGCGACGCCCGAAAGCGTGCGGGAGGGCTTTCTGCGGAGGAACCCCGCGGCCTTCTCCCGCTCGGGTCCGGAAGTTCTCGCCAAGAGCTCCGCGTTGGAGAGCATATGGTCCTCGATTCCGTCGCGAATCCATCGGAGCTTTTCCCGCTCCAGTTCGTCGCGGCCGACGGGAGTCGGGGCAGGGGTGGGTCCCGCCGGGCCGGTGGTCATCGTCCGAGCCATTCGCGCGTTTCGCCGATGATCGTGTACCGGGCACGGTGGAGCTCATCGACCGTGCGGCTGCCCGTCAAAAACATCGCTACCTTGAGCTCGTAGATGATCTGCTCGAGCGCAGCGCGAGCGTCTTTGAATCCGGTCGCGGCTGCCCGAAGGACGCCGCCCGCAATGCCGGCCGCCGTCGCGCCGAGGGCCACCGCGCGCGCGATATCGAGGCCGGACCGGATGCCCCCGCTTGCGACGATCGGCAATTCGAGAGGCACGAGCTCCCGCACCGAGACCGGGGAGGGAATCCCCCAGTTCCAGAACGTCTTTCCTACGCGGGCTTCCCGCTCCGCACCCTGGGCAACCGCTCGATGATGCTCCACCGCCGCGAAGCTCGTACCGCCGGTGCCGCTGACATCAAAGGCGCGAACGCCGGCGGCCTTGAGCCGGTCACCCACGAACCGGGAGAGCCCCGCCCCGGTCTCCTTCGCTAGCACGGGAAGCTCCCGGGCGAGCGTTTGGATTTGATCGAGGCAGCCGCGGGCTCGTCGATCGCCCTCGGGCTGAACCATCTCCTGAAGAAAGTTGAGGTGTACGGCGAGCGCGTCGGCCCCGATGAGCTCCATCGCAGCCCGGGCATCGGTCAGCCCGATCACCCGGTCCCCAGGGGACTGGGCGATGATCTGAGGGGCGCCAATGTTGGCGAATTTGAGCGGAACCTCGAACTTGGCCACGCAGGAGTAGCTCTCCGGATAATTTCCCTTCAAGATCGCGGCGCGCTCGCTCCCGACTCCCATCGCGATGCCGACGTCGGCCGCGGCCCGCGCCAAATTGCTGTTGATCGTGACCGCGCCGGGGTAGCCCCCGGTCATTCCGGTGATCATGAGCGGCGCGTTGAGGTGCTTCCCGAAGAACTCGATCGAGGGGTCCACCTCGTTGAAATCAATCTCGGGCAGTGCGTTGTGAAACAGCTGGATATCGTCCCAGTACCGGTACCGGCCCTCAACGTTCTGGCCGAGCACCACCTTGACGTGTTCGGCCTTCCGATGGCTCAGAAGACCGGCAGCGCCCTTCGGAGCCGCGCGTCGAGCCCTACGCAATTTGGGGCCCGCACCAACTCCCGTAGACCGTTTCCCCCCGAAGAGCGCGAGAAAGTGCGCCATGCCGAAGTCCGCTAATAAGCCCTGCGTCAGCGCCCGCCTCGGCGGCGGTGAGCATCGCTTCAGCCTTCGCCCGGATCCCTCCGGTCACGTCGGCCACGCCCTCCGGAGTTCGGAGCATTTCCAAGTCGTTTCGGGTGAGGCGCGCGATGGGTCGCCGACGCGGCCCCACCTCGGCTGGAGCCATAACTCCCTCGACGTCACTCACGAAGATCAGCCGCCGAGAAGGCAGGTCCCGGATTAACTGGACCGCGATGGTGTCCGCTGACAGGATGGAGAACCCCCATTCCTCGTCCGGAACGACATCTCCGAACGAGACCGGGATTCCTCCGCGCGACAGCGCCCGACGGAAAGGCTCCAAGTCGAGGTGGGTCAACTGGCCCGCCCGGTTCGTCGAGATGGGCTGGGGAGGGACCGAGAGAGGGGAAAGTCCTGCGTTCACCAAGGCTCGCACCACCGCACCGTGCAATCGGCGCACTTCGGTGCCGACGATCGCCGCTCCTCGAAGACGATGGTTGCGTTCCGCGGCGTCGGCAGGCGGCCGTGAGAGATTCCACCGCACGGCCCCAGGGTGTCCAAACGAACCGGCGCCGTGCAGGAGGACAAACGGGGGAAGACCGGGTACGGCGAGCTCCTGCGCCAGCCGAGAGAGGATCTTGGGCCGGAGGCGGGCGGTTTCCCTTTTCCGGGTCAGGACGCTGCCGCCCAGCTTGACGATGACCGGCCCTTCTTCCGGCATGGCGCCGACCATTCCGGCCCCGGGCCATTAGCCCTTGCGGCCCTCGATGCAATGCCCACTAATGAGGGCCTTGGGAACCGGCCCTGGGATTGACCAGCATCAGGAAGCCGAGCACGGTGGGGAGCACCCCAATCCACCAACTCCAATCGTCGAGGCCACCGGCGAACCGAATGACTGCCCCGGTGACCAGGAACACGCCGACCCCGCAAAGGATCGCGGCGCAGACGACCCACGGAATCGAGAGCGTGTTCCGCTCCTCGGCTGCGCTACTGTCGTGTTTCACGAATTCGCTCACGACTGATGGACAAAAGCCGGCGCTCAAATGAGTTCCGTCCGAACTGAAACCGGGCTCGAGGAATCGACTGACACCGTCTGATTCGGTCTCCGAGGTTCTGCGGGGGTCCCCTTTGCCCCGGATAATCTTTGACGGAGCTTCCGCTCCGCTCACCGGCGTCCTCGTCGCCTCCGCTGGACCTCCTGAACCGAGACGACCCGCCTGGCCGGGGTTCCGCCAAGGAAGCGCGGCCCGGGCCGTTTTCGATGGATTACCGCGCTAGATTTGCGGCAGAGGAGAGAAGGAAATCACCCTCACGATGCGGCCACCATCGTCGATAAGAGCGATGTCGGCTCCGTGCAACGGAGGGCGGCCGTCTCCGAACTCCGTTGTCCACGCATCCATTACCCACCCATGGTGCTGAGCCAGTACCTTCGCGGTGCACTTCGCGTTGGGGAATTGCGCGCGGACCTGATTGATGTCCTCGAGCTGCGGGGCGATTCCTCGATGCTGCCCGTACGGGCTCACGACCTCGGTCGATTCCGTGCAGGTCGCCTCGATCAACCGGCGCCGTTCATCCAGGTCGTTCGTGTTCCAAGCCTCTGTGAATTGGGCCATGATCCGCGCGGCGTCCATCCAAGAGCCTCGCCGCGAGGAGGCGGTCCGGCCCCAAATCCTTGCTCTAGCGCGCCGGGGTTCTCACTCGTTCGGAGGCGCCACTGCGCCAATGATGAGAAACGCGACGACTGCGATGGCGACTCCCACGATGGTCGGGAGGGCCGCCGCCGTGAATGTCGGGGTGTTGTAGTACGAGAGTCCCATGAAAAGAGCAAAGGCCGCGCCGACGAGGATCGCGATGCCGAACCAGAAGAACGGGGTCAGACCCCGTCCCCGAGAGAGTTCGCTCGTGCTCATGCGCTTACCCAGAGGATCCCCCAGAGCCCCATGATCTGTCCTTGGTCGGAGCCGGTCATCCACGTCGATTCGCCCGCGGGATTGTAAACGTAATCGACCGGCGTGACAAGACCGTAGACGTATACGCCCGCCGCCAACGTCGCGGTCTCATTCAACAGCGAGCCGACCCTCAGCGGCTGGGTCGTCACCGGGAGGAGGTCCCCGCCCGTCGTGTTGATGGCGTAAATCCCAAGCCGGTACGGAAGGGTGTAGTTGTGTGATGCTACGTAGTTCAGCTGGCCGTTCGGATTGGTCGTGGTGACGTTCACGAGATAGTTGTCGATCCCGATACTCGAGGTCGGCACGAGATAGTGGAACGTCACGGGTCCGGGAGCGGCGGTGAGCGTCGGGCCCGGGACCGAGTTGTCGAACAGACCTTCTTGGTCGGCCGTCAAGGTCGTACCGCTGGCGCTCAGAACGACAGGATTGTAGATGTCCCCCTCGCCCCCATTGGCCTGGTAGGCGGCCAGGGTGGCCATGCCGGTTGCCGGTAGCACGACCATGGCGGCCACGTCCTGACCGAACCAGGGTCCGTTGTACTCAGAGTCCGGGGCGGCGTAGACTCCCGGTATAGGAGGCGCCTGGAAGACCCAGTACGACATCGCATCCGGAATCACTTGAATGTCGGCGACGGGGAGGTTACGGAACGGGAGGTAGAATCCGCCCGTCGCTCCTTGGGCGGTTGCGTTGACGGCCACCCACTGCCCAGCGTGGACCACGATCACGTCCGAAAAGGCGCCGACGATCGGTCCGCTTTCGTGGACCTCCCAGTAATACTGGTGGTCCACGAGATCCAGGAATTCACTCCCCGCCGGTGGGTCCGCGGGTGCGCTGATCGCCGTGGAGTCCGAAAGGCTCAATGGAGTGGTCGCGACCAACACCGAGAGGATCAGAACCACCACCACTGTGATCCAGATCCGTTCGGCCCGCTCCCGACGCACGCGCGGCATCCGGCGCTCGAATTTCTCGTCGGAGATGGGAACGGAGGGTTTCGGATGCGTCGACTGGGCCATCTTCCGAACGATCTCGTCCAGAGAGAGGCCCTGGACCGTGAGCAGCTCCCCCTTGAACAGCGTGAGCACGGCGTTCGCGGCGAAGAACAGCTGGGCGCTGATGGAAACGATGACGAATACGGTGAGCCAGACCTGGTCTGTGACCACTGCAGTGGTCAGCGGAAAGATCAACGACCGCCGGAGGATTCCGTCGGAACCGAGCAAGTCCATGAAGAAAACCAATCCGCTCCATCCAATGGCGGTCGACACAAAGTGAGCCTGCGCTAGCCGCGGAGAATACCAGAGGCGGCCGGCGAGCAACGGAAAGGCGGCGTAAATGACCGCAAACCCACCGGCCGCAATCGAGAGGAGGGCGATGGCGTGGAAGTGACTCACGATGAACAGCGTGTTGTGGAGATCGATGTCGAAAGAGAGCGTGTTGTTGTCGGGGCCGGTTAGGCCGCCGGCCATCGTGCCGGCGAACGAAAGCAAGAGGAATAGCGTGACCGCATTCCATTGCCAGTCCCCCTTCTTCACGCCCTTCGTGGTCATCCAGATCGTGAAGAACGTGATCGCGGACGGGATGATGATCAGAAACGTGAGGGCCATCGTGAGCCAGGCCGCCCACGGCGGGACCGGCGTCAGATAGAGGTGGTGGAGGGAGAGGATTGGCGTGAGGATCGCGAAAATCACCGCCGCGGCGAACGCGGCACGATAGCTGTAGATGGGACGCTTCGCGAAAATGGGGACGAGGAAGTAAAAGGCGGTGATCGGAATCAGAAACAGAATGTAGACGAGCCCATGGCCGAAGAACCAGAAGAGTACCTGGTTGACCAGCGGGTTCACCGGTCCGAAGCCGAAGTAATTGACCAAGTCCCAGGTCGATGACGTGAGAACCGTGGCGTAGGAAAGCGGAATAAGAAAGACCGACGCGAGGACGAACAGGGCGAACGGAGGAATCCGGCGCACCTGACCCCGGTGGCTCCGGTACCAATCCGCGAAGTGCACGATCATCCAGCCCGCCCAGATGATCACGGCGACGGACAGCAGGATCCAGCCAAGGTACCACAGCGGGCTCGCGACGTACTCCGAGAGGCCACGAATGCCGAGAGGAGAGTAGAAGTACCATCCGAGCGCGGGGAAGTAATTGTCGTTGAACTGCGGGTAGAGGTAGAAGGGACCCTCCATGAGCACGAGGCTCAGATTGAACAGGAACACCACGATGTAGTACGCCCATTTGTGGCGCGGGGTGAGCCCGAACGCCGTCACGAAGATGATGCCGAAGAGGGCCATCTCCAGCTGTTGCGCGAATCCGAAGAGCATCCGGATCCCGTGCAGGGTCAGAGACGAGTAGATCTCCTGGTTCGAGAGGTGGAGCGCTTGACCGAGCGCGAAGGCGGTGACCTGGGTCCGCCACCCGAAGATGTCGACCGCCCCGACGATCCCCCAGAAGACCGAGGCGATCACCATCAGCATGGTGATCCGGGTCATCCAGTCGCGGTCCAGTTGGAAGACCCGTTGGAAGATGGTCAGTTTCGCCAGCCGGGACCGGATCGCCTCCTCGGTTCGGTCGAAGAACTGGATGACGGCCGGGGGCTTCTCGAAGACCGCGACCGGCGCCTCTGCGACTTCCTCCTGAACAGGTCCGGTATCCTTGCCGCTCATTCCCGGAACGCGGAGTTGACCGCGTCCCGCTCTATCCCGAATAGGTGCTTACGGGCTCGTCAGGTGAGCTGTTCGCGTTCGTGGCAGGGACCGTGGCCGGGTCCCTGACTGCGTTCCTCGCAGAGTACGTCGCTCCGAAGCTCATCGCGGAAGAATCCTCAGAGAACTGAAACAATGCTGGGACTTGGCTCGACTCAGATTCCCAAGATCGGGCCGAGTTGCCCCGCGGCCATCCGTCCGTTCTCGGTATGCGGCGTCACGCGAGGCGGAGGGGTCCCAGGAGGCAGAGCACCCCGCCCTCGGGTCGTTAGCTTCACGCGGAACGCCTCGTCGGTCCACTGAATCGAAACGTCAGGCTTACCCCTATGGCCGTCAAGCACCTGACAGTCCCCGCTCTTCTCCACTCGTATTGTCGCCTCTCCGCTCTCGGTGGTCACCCAAAATGTCTGGGGAAAATATGCCCGAATGAACATCCCCAGGAAACCCTGTAGTCGCGGTTTCAGATCCTCCCTTACCCTCAGAGGGACAGTTCGCGCGAGGAGATCGTAGATCGAACTCATAAACGGGGCCTTGTCCGAAGGCTTCGAACGAGGGTTAGGTTGGCGGCCTGCGGATGGGTAACCTAACGTGGTGCCACGGGCCCGCCCCCCCCGGGGCGTTTCCCGATTGGCCGTGGGATTAAATAGGCTGACAGAGTTGGCACTTTCTGCTGACATCTGTCAGACAAACGGCGCCGTGGTGACAGAAGAATGGGGAGTTTCCGCAGGTAGGGTGACCTCTCGATGCACCTCAAGCGGATTCGGACCCGGAACTTCAAGTCGTTCTCCGGGGTCACCGAGATCCCGTTCACCCCTGGGTTCACGGGCATCGCGGGGCCCAACGGGATGGGCAAGTCAAACATCGCGGACGCCGTTCTGTTTGTCCTCGGCCCCACCAGCTCAAAGGCACTTCGCGCTGACCGGCTGACCCACCTCCTCTTCAACGGAGGAGCCAGCAAGA
>JASHQC010000068.1 GCA_030037735.1 Thermoplasmata archaeon | reverse complement strand
AACGGCGGCTCCGGTACCACTTCCGGCCCCTGCCACTCCAACGGTAGTTCACCGATTCTTCCGCCGGACACCGAAACCTTCCCCCCCGGCCGCCCACCCCACGGCCCACGTGAAGCGGGTCGTGGCCCCGCCGCTTACCGTACCCCCGGCGTCCGCTGCTCCGGCCTCTCCTCCGACAACGCGAACGGAGGCACCCGCACCCAAGCCGACACCCACTCCTCAACCAGGCCGGGTCCGTCCAGCGGAGCCAGTGCCTCCGCTAAGGCCTCCTCCTGCCATCGTTGCAGCCGCGCCTCCAACGGTTCCGTCCGGAGCCGCGGTCGAAGGCGGCCCGGCCCCTGGCACTGGCGAATCTCCTGGCAGGATTCCCGCCTCCGCTGCACCCCCTTCCCCCGTTCCGGTCTCCGTCCCTCCCGGCGTCACGGCAGAGCCGGCCGCGCGCCTGGCGCTCGAGACGCTCCCACTTCCTCCTCCCTCGCCCAAGCTCTCGAAAGCCCGCCGGCGTCCGGCCGCTTCCGCCGGACGTAAGCGGAGGGTGCGCGCCGGAGAAACCGTTGTGCAACCCGCGCCACTTTCCCCCGTGGCGAACGTCATTGCCACGCCGCCCCCCGAGCCGAAAGGACCGGTCGAAGCCCCCGCACACCCGCCCGGACGAACGCCGAAGCGCAAGCGCAAGGCTCCGCGGGTGACGGGCGCCGAACCGGGCCAAATGCTCCCCGAGCCCGGCACGCCAGAAACGCCGCCCCCGGAGCCGGACCCCACAGCGGAGAAGGCCGCACCGGGCCCGCACGAATCACCGAAGGAGGGCTGACGCGGGTGACGGACGACGGGCGCGTTTCGACCGGAATCCCCGGTTTGGACCGGATGCTCGGTGGCGGTTTGATTCCGGGCCGGCCCTACATGGTCACCGGCGAAACCGGTAGCGGAAAGACGCTGCTCGGCCTTCGTTTCCTCATTGAAGGGCTCCAGAACGGGGAGGAGGTCCTCATGGTGGCGGTGGACGAGCCACCGACCGAGATCATTGAGAACGTCCAGAGCTTCGGTTGGGACCTCTCATCCATCCGGACGCTGGACGCGAACCCGGGAACCCACGGTCTCAAGCGGCTCGCCGACGTCCAGGAGATCCGGTCGCTCCACAATCTGAAGTCGATGGGTGCGCTCGGCGCGGAGGGCCGTCGACCGGCAGATGCCGGCGATGAGATCTCGATCCAGAGCGTGTACCTCAAACTGCGCCAGCAGATGTCCGAGGTCCGGTACAGCCGTCTCGTGATCGATTCCCTGACCTCCCTCCGAAAATTCGCACTCAAGGTCTCCAGTGACGCGCAATCCGAGCGGACGGAGATCCAGTCGCTGTTCCGGTTCCTGAGCGAACGAGAAGTCACGGCCCTGCTCACCTCCGGCCCGCAGAATCCGCGCCTCATGACCCCCGAGATCATGCTCAGCCGGGGGGAGATCCTGCTCACCCGGAAATGGATTGGCGACAAATCGGTCCGGCAGATCAAGGTCGTGCGATTTCGTGGCTCCGCTCACGACCTGGAGCGCCGGCCGTTCACGATAACGCTCGCCGGAATCCAGGTCGGCTAACGGGCGCCCGGGGCCACCGCGCCGTACAGCTCGATGTGCGCGGCGACCACGCGGTCCCAAGAGTACGCCTCCTTCACGAGTGCCCGCCCGGCCTCGCCCATCCTCCGCCGGAGCTCGGCATCCCCCGCAAGCCGCTCGGCCGAGCCCCGGAAAAACTGGACCAATTCCTCCGACGTGGCCTCCTTCCCGGCAACCATGCCGGCGCGCTCCGACGGAAAGAGGGATCCGACGACCGACGATCCCACCACAGGGAGGCCCGACGCCAGCGCTTCGAGCACCGCTCTCGGCAGCACTTCGACCTGACTGGGATGGACGAGAAAGTCCGACTCGGCATACAGCTGGCGCAAATGGCTCTCGTCGACCTCTCCCAGCAACTCCACCGCGTCTCCCGACACACGGACCCGGCCGGAGTACGAGGAGTCCGGAACCGGACCGACGATCCGCAGCGATACGCCGGTACCTTTCAGGGCCGCGGCCGCCACCTCCCAGCGCTTGAAGGGAAGCACGACTCCGACCCCAAGGGCCCTTCGGCCGGTACGGAGAGGCCAGGCGGGAACGTACTGCTCGGAGTCGACCCCGTAAGGTATCGTGCGAAGCGGATGGTTCCACCCGTCGGGCAAGACCGAGCGCATCGCGGCCTCGAGGTCGGTCGTTAACGCGACCGCGGCCGCGGCCCGGCGCACGGCCCGTCGCTCCAGCCGGAATCCCCATCGGTGGCGCCACTTCGGGCGCCAAAACCAGTGCCGGGAGTGCGAGGTGTAGACGTACCGAACTCCCGCCGCCGCGAGGCGATTCGCCACCACTGGCGTGCTGGCATGGACGATGTCGAACTCCTCGGGCCGAAAGCGCGACGGCAAGCGAAAGGCGAACCGGTACTCCGCCAACGAGCCACTCCCGTGCACCTCGTTGAGGATCCGAACGGTGTGACCGGCCCGCTCGAGCGCCCGACCATACTCGAAGAGGACGCGCTCGACCGCCCCATAGCCAGTGGGAGGTATCGGATGCGCCCCGGTTCCAACTAAGAGAACCTTCACAGCCGCCGAATCGGTCCCGGAGATAAGCTTGCTAGGTCGGACGAACTCGCCCACCAACTCACGGGGACGGAGCGGCTTCTGCGGCGGCGAACACAACGCCCTCGGCGACCTTCGGGATGAACATGGTCGACTTGTGGGCCATCACCCGTCCGGTGGCAAAGGCCCGCTCCTCAATCGCCTCTTGGTGCAGCGGGGGGAGCAGAAACGCGACGCCGTCAGACCAGGCGGTGCCCGCTCGACGGACGGCCTCGACCGCTTGCCGAGGAGAACGGAAGAACCCGAACTCGTGTGGGTCGCGATGGAATTCCTCTCCCAGAAAGTCATGCAGCAGATCGAAGTCGTATCCGCCATCGGTGCTGGGAGGACCGACGAATCGCCAGGCCTTGGTCGGGCCGACGGCGAGGAACCCTCGCTCGTGATGATGGGCCATCCGGTCCAGTTCGGCGATGAGTGCCTCGACGGAGAGCTCCGAACCGAGCGGGTTCACAGCAACGAACCGGGAGCCCGCTCGGGTGGGCAATCCCTCGACCAGGGCCGGGTCACTGGCCAGCGTTCGGTGCCAAGGAAGCAACCTAAGGGCCCGATCCCGACTTTCAACGAGCATGACCAGCGGCGCAGCGCCCGGTCGGCCCTGGCGAAGCAGCTCCCTTGCCGCGGAGTACCGGTGGTGGCCGTCCAAGATGAGGATTCGCAGCGGTTTCAGCATCTCCGCGATCTTTGACTCCACGCGCTGGTCCTCTAACCGCCAGAGGCGATGCTCCGTGCCGTCCAGTGTCGCCCGAACCAGGGGCGTCGCCGTTCCTTCGAGAGAGAGCGAACGGCGGTGGAGCCCCAGCGTCTGCTCGAGGAGATCATTGATGGCATGGCTCGGCAGCGTGTACCCCGCCATGATCGGCGCGAAAGTCATCCCGGTGGCCTCCGTGAGCCGGACCCGCTCGTCGATCCGGTCGGCGAACGCCTTCTCGTGCCGCGCGATAGAGGACTCCGGCGTGCGCTTCAGATCCAGTGCGCCCACGAGACCCAACAGGAGATAGCCGGGCCGCCGACCATCCGGCGGGATCGTCTCCAGAATGTCAGGAGGAGGGACGTATCGGATACCGTACACGTACAGGGATTCCTCCGGGTCCCGGACAAAAGCCCGGGCCCGAAGTGCGTCACGGATCCGCTCGGGCGCGCGCTGCAAAAACTCCTCGAGAGAGGTGGAGGACGGACGCGCGACGAAATTGGCGGCATTGTGGGGCTGCTTCGAGAATCGACGGAAATCGACGTCGGACAGAGTGTCGTATACGGGACTTACGAGCTCCGAGGCACCTGGCTCCACCGCATGGTAGGCGCGGACCGGTGCGAGCTCGACCATGGGCGCCTCTCTCCTCTTGAAACCGGCCGGCGGCCGAGGAACGGGGTGCCTATTTCCCCATTCCGGGGCGACCCCAAACGGGGGCGAGGAGGAGAATGTCAGGGTTTGGAAGACGCCGAGTCGCTCACTCTACGGGCGGCTTTCCTGAGATCGGCCGGTTCCCACGCCACGAACCGCTCGGACCTCGGTCGCCTCCATCGGGAGGGGTCGACCGGCAGCTCAGCCTCGAGACGTCGAACGATCTTGGCGTGAACTTCCGGGGGGATCTGGTATTCCGACGACGCTCGCGCTTCCCAGCGGGCAAGAGAGTCGGCCAGCGAGGAGGAGGAGGCCGAGGCTCCCTCGACCGGACGAACGAGCTTTGGCGGCGCGATGGCGCGGAGGTCCTCCAACGTGTGACGGTACCGTTTCCCGCGCACGGGCAAGGGATACCCAAGCCCGGCGGCGATCTCGCGGTATCGCTCCCGTATCGTGTGCCAGCCGTTCGACGGCGCGCGCTCCGACCAGTCGGGAAGGAGCACCACCACGACGCGCCGGGCAACTCGACCGAGCTCGACAAGTACAGCCCGCGGATCCGGAAGAAGCTGTAGAACGTGAGCCGTGAACGCGGCATCCACCGTCCCCTCCCGGAGGGGAAGTCGGCGGATATCGGCCCACACGAGCGACGCGATGCCCTTGGCCCGAGCTCGCTGCATCATCCCGACGGAGAGGTCAACTCCGACGACGTCGAAACGGCTCGCCACGAGAGGAACAGCAAACCGGCCCGTGCCGACCCCCGCATCGAGGACCGAGTGGCAGCCGGAGAGGATCTCCGCTAACGTCTGAATCTCTTGCTCGGAGGGAGGTCGTCGGGTCTCGTCAAAGACCGGCGCGATCCGGTCGAACTCTACGGTCCCTCCCATTACGCGGGAAACATCGTTCTGGATTTTTAGCGACTGCTCTCGTCGCGGCCATCCTTGCGTCGGGATGCTAGTGCGATGTGCCTCGCGGTTTAGAGGTCGGAATGCACCTGCGATCCGGATTGCCCGCCGGGGAGAGTTCTCGGGCTTGCGGACTACGTCGATCCGCGTTGCGGCGCGGAAGAGAAAATGACGTGGAACCCCTCGCCGCCCTGCAGAGCGACGCCGGCGGCGTTCTCCACGAGGGCGGCCTCTCCGGCGTCGAGAGCGTCATAGTCGATGGTCCCGGGTCCTCTCAATGCGTAGATGACGGCGACCCGGTCGTGCCCCACCCGTCGGAACACGGTGCCCGCTTGGACGAACTTAATTGCCTCACATTCCAGGCCCGCGGCCGATTCTAGCGCCGAGCCGGGGCCGACCAAGTCCTCCAGCACGGTGCCGTCCGGTTGCATGTCCGTCGTTACCACTCGGCTAGACTGCAGCCGGAGGGTTGAAGGGCGCCCCGAGGGTAGAGCGACGACGAGAGAGAACCATCGAACTGTTCGTCCCTTGGCGGGGCTGATGGAATGGGAAACGTTCGCGGGAGCGGTGAGCAGTTTCGTTGAGCCGGATTCCAGCGGCTCGGGAGAGCTGGAACCGAAGGCGTACGTTGCGGACCCTTCGATGACATAGGTGAGCACCTCCACCCCTTCGTGCCGATGCGGGGGGAACGGGCGACGTGGGGTGGCGATCGTCTCGGCGATGCGTTGAAACGGTGGCCATCGGGATTGAGCCGCCGTCGGGAGCACAACGCGCGTGGTCACGTCCTTGGAATCGATTTCTCCCGCGACGACCCGCACCGTCATGCCAATTTCGTGCGCTCCACCGGACGCCGGCGGACTGCGGGCGGACATGATAAGTTTGGCACATTCTGTAAATTAGCTACTTCACGATAATTCGCCGGTCGAATGGTCGAGTAGAGGGAATGGCACCCTACCTCCACGAGCCTCGCCGCCCGCTGCGGGCGCAGGAGGTTCGCAACCTGACAGTTTGCCGACATGCGCCTCCTGCGGGAGAAGAATGCGACCGTCATGAGCGTCTTCTTGACCGTCGCGGGACTCGACATGTGCCTCGCGTTATTCCGCTCGATATACCAGTTCGAATACCCCGTGGCCTCGGGCGGATAGGCCCGGGGCGGATACAACCCGGCGCGCGTTTCGCTGTTCCACTGTGACTTCCAGATCCTCTAGGCAGGCATCGACATCGTGCGTCTCGTGGGAGGAATGACCGTTGTCGCGCTGCTGGCGAGCTCCTTCGTCTCCCGCGCCAACGGTTTCAGTCCGGCGATTCACGGAGAAATTCGTCCGGTGCCCGTCGAATGAGCGCGTCCAGGAGCCCGTCGAAGTCTTTGGACACCGGGACACCGTGTCCAGGGAGCAACAGATCCACGTCGAGCGCTCGGAGCCGGGACAGTGACTGTACCGCCTGCGGCAAGTTCGCAGCGAACCTTGGGGCGGGCAGCGTGAGCCGACCGCTTCGTTCCACGACTGCGTCTCCAGAGAACAGGATCTTCCGTTGGGCATGGTAAAAGACGACCTCTCCGGGGGTGTGCCCGGGCACGTGCAGAACCTTCAGAGAGCCGACCTGGTCCCCGTCGTTTAGCACCGTTGCCACCGGCGCCGGATGAACCCGGATGAAGAGACGCATCAGCAGCGGCATAGGGGCCTTCGTGCGGCCGTCCACGAACGGAGCGTCTTCAGCGTGACAGGAGATCGGCGCCTTGGTGAGGTCGAGGAGAAAGGCCGCTCCACCCATGTGGTCCAAATGGTGATGGGTGAGGAGCATCTTGCCAATGCGCGACAGCGGCACGTTCGCTTCATTGAATGCCCGGACGATTGCCGTGGCCTTTCCCGAGGCGCCGGTGTCGATGAGGTAAGTCTGATCACCCTCGACGTACGTGTAACTGTTCACGAACCCGGCTATCCTCCCGATCCCATCGGACACGGGAACGCCGGGTGTCTTTCCTGCGCCTACGATGCCGCCCACCCTTTCCGCACGACGTCTCCGAGTAAGAGCCTGTGCTGCTGATATCTTCTGTCGAACGATGTGGACGCAGGTACTGGCCGCGGCGGCAGTCGAAGGAGCCGTTCGGCGATGGGGGAACTCAGGGCACCGCTTGAACGGCTCCTCGATCCCTCGCTCTGTTGGTTTTCACGGGCTGCTTAAATAGTCGATGTGCATAATACAGCCCGGCACAGTGGCGTATGCGACTCGATATCGGCCCTGGTGGAAAGATCATCGGCACCAAGCGGGTAAGTCCGAATGGCCAAGTCAGCGGTCTTTCGGATTACGCCGGCCGGGAAGTGCTCGTTGTGTTGCTCGAAGACGGATCGGGCGCCGGGCCGATCCCGGCTGGCGGTCCGACCGGTTGGGGTGAGGCCGTCAACGATCAGATGCGTCACGCCTTCGAACAGTACCAGTCCCTCCAAGACCTGTATGCGACTCCCTGGGAAGCGACCCGAGCCTTTCTGCAGAGCGTCTTTCCGTGGGCGCCGCTTCCTTCGTTGACCGAGCAGATCAACAGCTGGATTCAAAGCCAGATACCCCAGACTTCCCGGGATACGGCGCCGCCGTCGGACGTGGGGCGCGTTCCCATCAAGACGCCGACCGATCATTCGAGCACGAAGTCGACCAAGGCGGGACACTCGCGGAAACGCTCGAGGGGTCAGAGCGGGGGGACGCGGAAATGAATCGCGTCAAGGGGCGGAAAGTCCTGGTCGTCGGCGGTAGCGGCGAAATCGGGGCGGACGTCGTCCGGGCCCTGGCCGAGGAGGGGGCCGATGTGGCGATTCAATACTTCCACAACCAGGCCGAGGCAGACAAGGTGTGCGCCGCGGTCGTTGCCCTCGGCCGGAAGAGCGTCGCCATCCAGGCCGAAATCCAGAACGCCCAGAGCGTGCTGGCACTGCGCGACCAGCTCCACGAGAAGTTCGGAAAGATTGACACGCTGGTCAATTGCGCGGGGATCAACCGGGACAGCCTCTTCTCCAAGATGACCGACGAGCAATGGGACGAGGTCATCGGCGTGGACCTCTCCGGCGTCTTCCGATGCACCAAGGCGTTCGTGGAGGAGATCTCCTCCACCGGTAACGGCCGCATCATCAACATCTCGAGCCTCGTTGGTGAGATGGGGAACATCGGGCAGGTCAACTACGCCGCGGCCAAGAGCGGCGTGATCGGATTCACCAAGGGCCTCGCGCGGGAGCTTGCACGGTCCGGCACCACGGTCAACGTCGTGGCGCCCGGGTTCATCAGCACGTCCATGGTCAACCGGATTCCGGATAAGGCCAAGGATAAGATCCTCGCCCAGATCCCGATGGGGCGTTTCGGTACCCCGCGGGAGGTGGCGATGAGCGTGGTCTACCTCGCTTCACGCGAAGCCGACTACATCACGGGCACCGTTTTGAATATGAACGGAGGAATGTATCTATGAGCGGCAACGCAAGCACGAACCCAGAGCTCGTCTACGCCGAATGGTCCAAGGTTGGAAAGGCCGTCGAGGAGGCCGCCCGTCTCTACATCCGCGAGACCGCTGCCTACCTCGAGTGGAGCCAGAACCTCCAGCGGGAGGTCGTCGAACAGGCGTGGCGGAGCACCCGCCTCCTCTCCAAGGTCGGGGAGGAACAGTTGGCCTTCTGGGCCCGACTGCGCCAATCGATGCCGGCCCCCGGAACGGTTCCCAACGGTACCGAGACGATCCAAGGGATGGTCCGCCAGGTCGTGGAAGAGGCCGTCCCGGATAAGGAGTGAGTAAACATGTCCCCTAGCAAGAAAAACAGCGCCAAGTCCGCGCCCTCGACGAAAGCCCCCGCCGGATCGTCCAAGAGCCCCTTCCAAGAGGGGTACGAAGTCTGGACGAAGTTCGCGAAGCAGACCGGCGACACCTTCGGCGAGTACCTTCGCCGGTTCGGCGAGGAACAGCAGAAGAACTACGAGCGGTGGGTTGCCACCCTCCGCGAGAGCACGACCCCGTCCGCCTCCCGCCGCGGGAGCGACGAGATGAAGGCCCGGATGGAGGAGTGGAACCGGGTGAGCCGGGAGATTGCCGATCGGGTCACCGAGGCGTTCCTGACCATGCTTGGCCCCCAGCGCGATACCTTCGAGACGTGGATGCGCCCCTTCCTTCCGAAGGAGGGCTCCACGGAGGAGCAGACCCGCCAGTTCACGGAGCTCGTGACCAAGTTCTGGGGCGGCATGTTCAGCGACGTGAACCGCCGGTTCCTCGAGAGCCTTCAGCCGAGCAAGACCGCAGCGGAGTTCGCCCAGCTGCAGGAGAAGGCGCTCAAGGAGTTCGGGGACACGTACCAGAAGCTGGCCTACGCCTACTTCTCGAGCCCGGCCTTCGTGGGTCTCTTCGGAAAGACTCTCGACTCTTCGCTGGACCTCCAGAAGGCGTTCGACCAGGGCGAGTCGATGCTGAGCAAGTTCACAGGGCTCCCCAGCCGACGGGACATCACCGAGCTCAATGAGGGCATCCGGGAACTGCTGAACAAGGTGGACCGCCTCGGGAAAGGGGACTGAGAGAGAGGGCTTCCCCCTCCCTCTTCGTTCGGCTCGCCCCGCACAAGGAGCGGTAGCGCTATGTCAACAACTTACGTCGCGCCTCCGGAAGCCATGGAAGGTCCCGACCTCGAAGGTCCGGTCCGCCCGGTTTGGGCGACCTACGAGAAGTTTCGCCAGGCGCTCGAACTCGCCGTACATCCCCCCCATGTCGAGGTCGGCCAGACCCCCCATCGCACGATCTATGAGGAAGGCCGGCTGAAGCTCTATCGGTACGACACCCCGAAGGGCCAGCGTACGGAGGGGCGCCCTCCCGTCCTCTGCATCTACGCCTTGATCAACAAGCCGTACATCATGGACCTTCAACCCGGCCGTTCCGTTGTGGAGCACCTCCTCCACCGCGGGCTGGACGTCTATCTGACGGACTGGGGAACACCGAACGAGCTCGACCGCGACACTACGATCGACGACTACGTGAACGGGTGCATCGACCGATGCGTCGATCAGGTCCTCTCGGCCTCGGGCGACGAGAAGGTCAACATCTTGGGATATTGCATGGGCGGATCGTTCTCGGCGATGTACACCGCGCTCCACCCAGAGAAGGTCCGCACGCTCGCGCTGATGGCCGCCCCGTTGGTAGCGACTCCGACGGGTAGCCTGCTCAACGCGTGGGCCCAGGCCAAGGAATTTGACGGTTGGAAGATCGCGAGGACCTACGGGCTGATCCCGGCGGAGTTCTTCAATGACGCATTCGGGATGCTCGACCCGTGGCGGACCGAGTATCTCAAGTTCCACGACCTGCTCCTGCACATGGACGACCGGGAGTTCGTGGAGAACTTCCTGCGGATGGAACGGTGGACCAGCGATGGGATTCCGATGGCCGGGCCCACCTATGCGGAGTTCGTCACCAACCTCTACCAGCGCAACCTGCTCGCGAAGGGCGGCTGGAAACTGGGCGGCAAGGAGCTCCGACTGTCAGCGATCACGATGCCCGTCGCCACCATCGTCGGTCTCAAGGACAACCTCGTTCCCCCCGAAATGACGTCGCGGGTGCTCGAGTACATCGGGTCGAAGGACCGGTCGCACTTCGAGCTTCCCACGGGCCACATCGGTCTCTCGGTTAGCCGGAGCTCCCAGGAGCACCTCTGGCCGCGGGTCGCGGACTGGTTCTTGGCCCGTAACCGGGCCGCCCCGGCGGCCCCCCGCCCTGGGGGACGTCCCAGACGGGGCGGGAAGCATCGTCGAACTCGTTCGAAGTAACAGGAGCGAATATGGCGAAAAGATACCCTCTTACCGTCATGCAGGTCTCGGCGATCGCGGAACCCGCTCGGCCGGAGGCTCTCGTGCGCGTGGAACGCCGGGGGCCGGTGGCCATCATGACCATCGACAACCCCCCGATGAACATCCTCTCCACACAGGTCTTGGACGCCCTCGCGGACGCCGTCGTACGCCTCAACGAGGATCCCTCGGTGCACGCGCTTATCCTGACGGGCGCGGGGGACCGGGGGTTCACTGCCGGTGCCGACATCAAGGAAATGGTCACGATGGGACACTCGGCGGCCAGCCGGTACTCGATGAAGGGTCAAGCCGTAGCGAATCTCCTGGAAACCTCGCCGCTTCCGGTCATCGCGGCGGTTCAGGGATTCTGCCTGGGTGGCGGCTGTGAGCTCAGCCTGGCCTGCGACTTCATCCTGGCTGCGGACAACGCCGTCTTCGGCCAGCCGGAGATCAACATCGGCGTGATCCCGGGCTGGGGAGGTTCCCGGCGACTGACCCGCGCGATTGGAGTGGTCCGGGCGCGCCGATGGATCCTGACCGGTGAACGGATCCCGGCTCGGACGGCAATGGAAGAGGGGTTCGTGGACCGCGTGGTCCCGAAGGACCATTTGCTGGACGAGGCCCTCGTGCTGGCGGAGACCCTTGCCACTAAGGGCGCCGTCGCGCTCGCCGCGGCCAAGCACGCGGTCAATCTGGCCTCCGAGCCCGACCGACGGCTCGAGTTCGAGTACGAGCGCGAGCTCTGGGGCATGCTGTTCGAGACGGCGGACCAGAAGGAGGGCATGCGCGCCTTCCTGGAGAAGCGGCCCGCGTCCTTCCGCGACCACGCCGAGTGGGTGCGGCGGACCCGCAAGATCCGCTGGGAGGGATCCCACAGCCTCTTCGCGGCCTCGCAAAGGATCGCCCGAATCCGGGCCGGCCCTACGGGCAAGAAGTCCGGGCACCGGAACGGCGGAGCTCGACCTCACTCGGAGCCGGAGTCGCCCTCCGCGCGATAGGCGGGCCCGCCCGGCTCACCGGCCTATCTCGTGCGGTCTCGAGCGCCCTTCGGGCGCCGGTGCAGGAATAACGTCGGCGAACTCCAGTCGAGGGATTGTCTTGCCCGCGAGCGCCCCAATGGAAACGGCGCGGGGCTTAACCGATGCTCTGCCGACCTTGCGAACTGGAACTACCGGTCGGAAGATTCTGCCGGTCTGATCCGGGACCGGTTTCGATAATCCGAGCCCATCCCAGGCCCTCATTTTCCCCGCCCTTGCTGTGGATGGTAGAGTCCCGTGCCATTGCGGAGCGGGAGCTGTCCCCTTTGCTCGGCGGGCTGACCCGAACCGGAAGACGACTGTAACCGGACGCGAGGTGGGTGGGGTTATCCGGAGAGAAACGCTCTGCCACTCAAGCGTGGGTACGAAGACGGAACGGCTCCACCGAACAGAAGTTCCATTACCTCTTGGCCGTGTGCTCCCAAGATGTCCGGTTCGCCGCCGGTTTCTCCACGAGCCCGCGCCCTGGGAATCCCGTTGGAGGGCCTTCCCGGTCCCCAGAATGCTATCACGGACGTGCCGGGAGTCGAGGTGGGTCAGGTCACAATACTCCAA
>JASHQC010000067.1 GCA_030037735.1 Thermoplasmata archaeon | reverse complement strand
GCAGCGCGGTCGTACAGCTCGAGTCCCTCCTCGGCCCGGGCCGGTCCGGAGTAGATCAGGACGTTCGCGTTATCGATGAGAGCGTGCGCCTCCACGCGGGGATTACCGGCGGCCCGGGCAAGGCGCGCCGCTTCCCGGTGGTGATGCTCGGCCTGCTCGAAGTTCCCCGTGTCCCAATCCGCCACGCCCAGAATTCGGTGCGCGATGGCCATGCCGGTCAGGTTCGACGCCCGCTCAAAAATCTCGAGGGCGCCCGATGCCAGTTCCCGAGACGGGCCGTGCTCCCATAGCTGCGAGTGGGCGGCGGCAGCCCAGAGCATCGCGACCGGCAGTTCCGGCTCCAGTCGAGGATCGCTGCGGGCTCGGACCACAGCCGCCGTCAGTACCTCGATGGCGGGCCGGAGCTCCCCGATCTCCACGAGAATCCGGCCCAAGTCCGTGTCCGCGCGGAATTCCACGACCGGGTCGATTGTTGGCAGGTTTCGCGCGCACTCCAGGGCGCGCTCGAGATGCAGCTTGGCTTCCGGAAATGCGTACGCCGCCGCGGAAATATCGGCGGCCCTCCGGCAATATTCCAGCGCTCGCCCCCAGTCCCGGGCGAGGTAGAAGTGGCGGGCCAGCTCGAACACCTCCCGGTTGTCACCGGTCGACGTCTCCTCGAGGGCCTCGGCCACCTTGCGGTGCAGGATCCGTCGCCGGCTCTCCGTCAAGCCGGCGTACGCTTCCTGTCGGAACGCCTCGCGGATGAACTCAAACGTGCCGGGCCGGGCTTCCCGAATGAGTCCGTCGTGGACGACCTCCTCGAGAGCGGCCGAGATCCGGTCAGCCTCCTGGGCAAGGGCCCGCGTCAACGTGTCGAAACTGAATTCCGTCCCGATCACCGCGGCGTAGCAGAGGACCCTCTGGGTCTCCTCGGACAAGGTCTGGGCCCGGGTCCGGTCCACCACGTCCAGCGAACCACCGCTCTCTTCGGGCGTCGTCGCGAGCGCGGCCAGCGGCGTCCCGCGGAGCAACTGCTCTAGGGCGAGCGGGTTGCCCTTTGTTCGCTCATGCCACCGGAGAGCGTCGTCGGGAGAGGAGGGCATCCCGCCCCGGAACCAGGCTAGCAGCTCTCCGGTTTCGGCGGGAGTGAGGGGCCGCGCCTCGACCCAGCGACTCGTCGGAAGGTGCCGGACGGATTCGAGGAATCGCTTCAGTCGAGGTCGAGCCGTCGCGAGGGAGCCGGCCATGAGCGCGAGCACAATCGGATGATCTTCGATGTGCCGCTGGAGTTCGGTCACGAATTCCATGGAGGAGTCGTCAATGAACGGAAAATCGTCGATGCCGAGGAACACAGGCTGCCGACGGCCCAGCGTCGAGAGGTCTTCGATCAGCCGGTCGATGAGAAGGAACCGGCTCTGGTCGTTGCGCCGTGGGAGTTCGGCCAGCGCCGAGAGGAGCCTTCGGGTTTCCTCTCCGCCGGCAGCCGTGGCTTCCGGCCCGGCGGGGGGGACGACTCCGGCCTCTTCGCGGCGGCCCAGAGGAGCCAAAAAGAGCGAGAAGACCTCGTCCGACCCGGTGGCCGGCTCCGTTCCGCCGCCAGAGGAGTCACGGAATCCCTCCAGCATCTCCTGAACGACGGCGAAGGGCCGGGGGAACTCCGTCGGGGCGGCTCGAGTGGTCCCCACGCGGAACCCTTCCTTCTGCGCCTCCCCCACGGCGTAGGCGAGGAGGGTCGACTTTCCCGCCCCTTCCTCTCCCATTACTACGAGCAGCGATCCCCGGCCCGCTTTGGCGCTCGCGAGCGCCTCCGCGATCGCCGTGCGGGCCTCGCCCCGGCCCACAAGGGGACGGCGGTTGCCAGAAACGGATTCTCGTGTGGCCATACCGGGGACCCGGCCGGAGGAGATACTCTACCATTCGCCGGGAGAGGCTAATAAGCCTCCCGACGCGCCACGGGGAGGCCGTTCCTTCAATTGTTGCGAGGGGGAGAACGCTTCAGAGCGGGGCCGAGCTCAAAGTAGGCGGTTCCTCCGTGTAGGGTGTCGGGTTGGACCGCACCGACGGCCTGAACGAGCAGTTCGTACGCCAGCGCTTCGGCCTCCGCCGCATCGACGTCTTCTGTTGAGTCCGGAACGTACACGCGAAGGATTCCGCGATGAACCCCGAGGAGGACTTGGCCGTAGCCGTCCCGGCGAGCCCAACAGAGGAGCCGGCGACCGGGCAGATCCACGATCCCCACCCACCGGAGGGAGCCGAACCACCGCCCGGCGAGACGACCGAACATCGCGGCTTCGTCGAAGTGGCGGGGAAGCTCGACGCGCGCAATGGGCCGGAGTTCGCGCGGGGCGCCGGGAGGGGCCAGTGATTCGTGGGAAAGAGAGCGATAGCCCCCGTCCGCGCGCTCGACGAGGCCCTCTCGCTCGAGCCGCCGCAGTGCGCGGGCCAAGGATTCTGGATGGGCTCCGAGTTTCCGCCGAAGGCCATTAAAGGCCATCCGCCCGCGGAGGTCCTGGAGCATCGAGAGGATCCGATCGTCGAGCGATCCCGGAGCACGCTCGAGGTCGGAGACCGGCTCGCGGGTCATCACCGACCCTTCGTTCGGGGGGATTTAGGCATCGGGTAACCACGGTGCCAGTGCGATATCTCCGAGCGGATCGCGGCCAGCGGCGGTCACCGATGACCATGGATTGTGACCGGTCTCCTCGTCACCCGCTCAATATCCCCCTCGGTCGAGTGGAGGTTCTCGCCGTATGGCCTCTAGAGGAGAAACACCATGACGCGTGAGAACGAGGAAGTCGAGCAGTCGCCGCGAGAGCACTACGGTCCGTGGGTCTGGACCGCTTACCGGGCCTACAACGAGCTCCTTCGCGAGAAGATCAAGAAGCGGTTCGAGGCCCAGGAAGGACCCTGGATGGACCGGTTGTCGGAGGTCCTCGTCGAGATAGTGAACGCTCGATGGGAAGGTGGCCGGAAGAAAGGGAAGGAGGAGAAGCAGCTGCTGGCGAAACTGGACCAGCTGCTCTCGGAGTGAGAACCATGGAAGCTCCCGTTCCGCTCCAGCCATTCCCGGCCCCGCCATCGGGTCCTGAGCCCATCCCTACTCGACCCGGGCTCATCCCTCGACCGCAGGTGCGCCCGTCGTTCATCGATCTGTGGGAAGAGTGAACCGACATGCCGCTCACCGAATTGGAGAACCGAATCACCTCCGCCGTGGATTCGATCGCCCCGGGCGTGGCCAGCGTCGAGAGCGTCCGTGTGGGTCGCAGACGCGGCGTCGGGCCGTTCATGCAGCCCTCGCAAGCATCGGCCGTCGTGATCGATTCCCACGGATTGCTGATTACAAACCAGCACGTCGTCGAGCAAGCGGCCCAGCTCCGGGTCCACCTTGCCGATGGCCGGGAGCTTCCCGGTGAGGTGGTCGGGGGAGACCCGGTTACCGACGTGGCGCTCGTGAAGGTCGAGGCCGACGGGCTCTCGGCGGCTCGCCTCGGTGCGTCCGAGGAACTGCGGGTCGGACAGATCGTTCTGGCGATTGGCAATGCGCTCGGGCTCCCGGGGGGTCCGACCGTATCGATGGGCCTCGTCAGTGCTCTTGGACGGCCGCTCCCCGGATCGGACTTCATCTTCGAGGGTCTCATCCAGACGGACGCGGCCATCAATCCCGGTAACAGCGGCGGCCCGCTCGCGGACCTATCCGGTGACGTGGTCGGGATCAACACCGCGATGGTGCCGTTCGCCCAGGGCGTCGGCTTCGCGATACCCATCCACGCCGTCCGCCGGATCGCCGAGGAATTGAGGCAGAAAGGCCGGATCATCCGACCCTGGATTGGCGTGTCGGTCGCAGAGCTTCGTCCTGAGGTGGCGCGGCAATACGGCCTTGAGCCGTACTCGGGGCTACTGGTCGCCGAGACGGTGGCAAGGTCGCCGGCCCATCGGAGTGGGGTCCGTGCGGGGGATGTGATTACTCGCCTGGGACCGTTTGAGGTTCGAAAGGTCCGGGACCTTCTCGAGGCGCTCTCGAAGTTCCCCGTCGGGTCCGACGCGGAACTCCAGTTCCGACGCCGCACTACTGTCCAGATCACGAATGTGCCGCTTGAGGAGAACCCTCAGCTAGAGGCCCCTGAGTGAGCCCCACCTGGCCGGGGGGGGGAGTCGGCCCTTAGACGCTCCCGCTCTGGCCTCAACCCCTTCCGGTCTTCCCTGTCGGGCAGGCCGTCGCTCGAAGATCATTCGGCGGCCCGGTCCGGCTCTTATCCCCCCAGCGATTGGGAGCGGCGTGCCGGCGCGATCGTCAGCTCATGACGGCCGACCGCTGACGGAGCGGGTCCGGCCGGTCACCCTCGATGGGATGACCGGAAATCCCCAAGCGGTGGAAGAGCTTCGGCGGTGGGCGAAGTCCTGGCAATCGCCTCGGGGTCCGCCCCGGCTGCGCGCCGCCTTGCTGGAGGGCCCTCCCGGGGTCGGAAAAACCACTGCCGCGGTCGCCCTGGCTCATGATCTCGGATGGGGACTCGTCGAAATGAACGCCTCCGACGCGCGGAACCGTCAGGCCATCGAACAGGTGGCCGGTCGGGCCGCCCAGACCAACGCCTTCTCGCTGACGGGGGAGCTGCTCAGCGCCCACCGAGGCCAGCACACCCTGATCCTCCTGGATGAGGCCGACTGCTTGTTCTCGCGAGACACGGAGAGCACCGGTGTTGACGCGACGGCCCCGATCTCCTTCCGCGAATTCCTTCGAAACCGATACGGCTCCCTGCCGGCGCTGGCTACGGCTTGGGGTCTGGGGGCTCGCCCAGCCCCCCCGGCGTTCGGTGACTGGTCCGAAATCCCCCCCTCGGGGGGGCGATCGAAGGCGTTCCGTCTCCCAGCGGCCCAGCGCGACCTGAGCGACTGGAGCGAGACGAAGTCGCGGCCCGATCTCACCGACCGCGGAGGGCTGGGCGCGATTGCAAAATTGATCCGGGAAACCCGCCAGCCGATCGTGCTGACCGTCAACGACCCTAAGTCCTTGAATCGGTATTCCCCCATCTTTCGGACCGGGGTCGCCAGAATCTCGTTCTGGCCGTTGCGCGACGAGGACATTAAGTCGGTCATCCGGCGAACGGCGGTGGATCAGCGGCTCCAAATTTCGTCGGCGGCCGCTGACGCGATCGTTCATCGCAGCCGGGGAGACCTTCGCGCGGCGTTGAACGATCTCGACGCCGTTTCCGCGCTGCCACCAGGCCCGGAGCAGGAGGTCCTGCTGGGAACCCGGGACGTCACCACCGACTTCTTCGAGCTGACCCGAGAGATCCTCGACTTCCCCCGGGTGTACCGTTCCGTGGAGATCCGTAATCGATTGGATGCGACCCCGGACGATGTGTTCCCTTGGATGGAAGAGAACCTGCCCCGGTCCACGCGCGACCCCAGCGCCCGTCTCGCCGCCTACGAGGAACTGGCGGACGCCGACCTCATGCTCTCGCGGGCCCGTCGCTTTCGAACGTACGGGCTCTGGAGCTACGCGTCTGAGGTGATGACCGGGGGCGTCAGCCTGACGCTCGCTCGGGGGGATGGCCACGCACCGGACCGCATCGCCTTTCCCCAGTTTCTGGGCGAGATGGGTCGCTCCCGGGCCGTCCGCGCGATCCGCAGCTCGATCCTGGCCAAGTCGGGTCGGTTACTCCATATCTCCCGACGAAAAGCCGCAGAATCGGCCTTGGATTTCCTGATGGTCGCGTTCCAGGAGGCCCGGGGAGGTCGCAGGGCCCGTGGGGAGGCGGACCTCGCGCGGCGGCTCACGAAGGAGCTGGGGTTGACGGCTGAAGAGGTCGCGTATCTTACCGGAGGGATGCCAGACGACCGCCGAGTTCAAGCGCTCGTGGGCCCGGAGAAGGAATCCGTGGAGCCGCGAACTTCGGCCGACCTTGCACCGGTTCCAGAACCCTCCTTGCCTGAGAACGGCCGCTCAGCAAAGGCGGAGACTCCGGACGAATTTCCGCAGAGCTCGAAGAAGACGCAGCGTCGACTGGGGGACTACTGAAGCCCCCACCGATGGATTGCGCGTTCAGATGTAACCGAAGGTACGCTTCGCCAGGTCCGACATCCGGTCCGGCGTCCAGGGAGGCTCCCACACCATGTCCACGACCGCCTCCCTGACCCCCTCCGCCGCCTGGACGGCCGCCTTGACTTCGTCTGCAAGGATGCCGGCCACGGGGCAGCCGGGAGCCGTCAGCGTCATCGTGACCGTCACGCTGTCCACGCCGGTCCACTTGAATGAGTAGATGAGCCCAAGGTCGACGATGTTCATCGGGATCTCGGGGTCGTAGATCTTCTTCAGATTGGTCAGGATCTTCTGTTCGCTCACCGCCTTAGGGTTGGCCATGTCCCACGCCGACGCGGGACCAATTTTCGCTCCGGTCCAGCCGCTCGTGGGTTGAACGGATGCCGCGGGGGAGGTCGACGGGGCGGGGGGAGGCACCGCTTCGCTCATCGGTTTGGGATGTTCGCGCGGGGTCTTAACGGCGCTCTAACCAAAGACCGAGTACCGCGAAACTGCTGGTGACCTCGGACCCCTTTTAAATTGCCCTGAGTAGCGTCGTCCCGTTGAGAGACATCCACGCGATGGAACCGACCGCAGGTCGGTTTGAGCTCCACAAGGTCGGGCTCTCCGGCATCCGGAAACCCCTCACGATCCGGCGGCCGGATCGGGTTGTCACGCTCACGACAACCTTCGACATTGCAGTGGATCTGCCGTCAAATCGGAAAGGGTCCGACCTCTCGCGGAATGCCATCCTCCTCGCGGAAATCGTTGACGAAACGGTGGTCCGACCGGCCCCCAGTCTGGAGTCCGCGTGCGTGGCCATCGCCCGGGCCCTCCTCGAACGGCACAAGTACGCGACCACCGCAACGGTCGACGCGGACGCGGAGTATTTCCTTCGTCGTGGAATCGCGGAGGAACGCAAGTCTTTCGAGGACTACACGCTCCTCGCCTCGGCCCAAAGCGTGCGGTCCCGGCCGGAGGGACCGATTATCGTAACGAAATCGATCGGGGCCGAAGCCGTGGGCATGACGGCCTGTCCCTGCGCCATGGAAACGGCCCGCGAAGCCCTCTCCGAGGAGTATCCGCTGTTGAAGGATCCGTCCATGAAGTCGATGCCGATGATCACCCATAACCAACGGAATCGCACCCGGCTCATGTTCGACCTATCGGACGACGTCGAGATCGAGGTCGACGACCTGATCGACACCATCGAGGCCGCCCAGTCGAGCCCCACCTACGCGATTCTCAAGCGAGGCGACGAGGCGAAGATGGTGATCCGGGCACACCGGCACCCGAAGTTCGTCGAGGACGTGCTGCGGGATCTCCTCCGGCGAGTGGCCAAGGGGTTCGGCAACGTTCCCGATACTGCCTTCGTTCGGGCGCGCACGATCAGCGAGGAGTCGATCCACAAGTACAACGTCGTCGCCGCACATCAAGCGCCGCTCGGCGAGCTTCGAAAGACGTCCGGCGCCTAGGCGCCGGCAGGAACCCAGCGTATGCGTTACTCCGCCGATGCTCTCCGCCGCCGCCCCGGGCGGACCGCATTAACGGCCTTGGGAATCGGACTCGCCACGGCCCTCGTACTGGTGCTCCTCTCGGTTTCGGCCGGTATCCAGGGCAGTTCCTTTCGACTGGCCACGTCGAGCGGGGTCGATCTCCTCGGCACGAGCGCCAACACCTCGCTCACTTCCAGCAGCAGCTTTCCCCCCCTCTCCGGGGCGCACCAACTCGCGCGCGAGATTCCTGCCGCCGACCCGAACGTCGCCGTGGCCAGCCCGTGGCTTGTCTCTGACTTGGTCTTCGCCAACTCGTCTCTGTACGCCGCCAGCAATCAATCGGCCGGCGGTAGCTCGATACCGGCAGGATGGCAGCCGGCGAGCGCGAGCTCGATCGGCTGGATTCCCGGCGACAATACCGGTCTCGAGGTCCCCTCGGTCATCGCCGGGTCAAACCTCCCGTTCCCGGGGGACCCCTACTACGCCAACGGGACGTACAACGGCACCCGCACCGACGATGTCGTACTCAACTCGGCTCTCGCCCAGCTACTCCATGTGGGCCCGAACGCCACCGTATGGACGAGCCCTCAGTCTCCCTCCGGTCCATCCTCCGTAGCCAACTGGTTCGCGCACGCGACGCCGTTTCGGGTCATCGGAGTCAGCGGGCCGTTCTGGTTCCTTCCCTCCGCTGCCCTCGGCATGTTCTATCTCTCGGAGCTTCAGCAGATGGTCGGGGGGAACACGGCCTCCACTGACTACGCCTCGCTCGTGCTGATCCATCTCTTGGATCCCACCCGGGCCAGCCAGGACCAAGTCCGGCTTGAAGCCGATTTTCCCGCCATCACGTTCTTCACACTCGGGAACGTCCTCGGGGCCATCCAGCATGTGATCGACCTCTACCGCACGTTCGGCACGCTCGTGGGGTTGATCGGAATTCTCGTAGCGACCCTGTTCACCGCGACGGTTCTCTTGATGAGCGTCGAGGACCGAAGCCGCGAACTCGCGTTGTTGCGAGCCGTCGGCTACTCGCAAGCCCAAGTGGGCGGCTTCGTGGTGGAAGAGGGGTTGCTCCTGGCGTTCCTCGGCCTAGTCATCGGCCTCCCGCTCGGTTTCCTCGGCGCCACGTTGCTCAATGATTTTCTGGAACGGCTCGTCGTGGGGCTTCCCACGGGATTCAGTTTCGTGACGTTCAACGCCTCGGTCCTCGCCGACGGCGTTGCCGAGGTGGTGCTGATCGGCTTGGTCGCCTCCCTGGTTCCGCTGGTCCGGGCGCTCCGCATACCGGTGGCGGAGGAGCTGAGGGCCGCATGAACGCCGGTCGATGGTCCAGCCGGTGGCGCTCGCTCCGGCACCGGACCGCGCAGACCATTCTCGCCATCGCTGCGATCGGCGCCGCCGTCGCGCTCCCCGTCGTACTGCTCTCGGTGGGCGGAGGGGTGTTTTCGCATGAGCTCTCTTCGATCGAGGAGTCCGGGTTCTCTATCTCGATCGATTCCGCGGCCAGCCACGGTATTTCCAACGCCCACGCCTTGACGAAAGAGATCGACGCGATCAGTGGCGTACAGGCTGCCTCTCCGATGCTGAGCGTTCCGGTCGACCTGTTCCCGCCCGGCGGAAGTGTCGTGCCGGTCCTCGCCGAGGGGGTCATCCCCGCCGCCTTCCTCGAAACGCAAAGCGCGGCGGAGCGGTCCCTCCTTCCTTCGTCGCTCAGCTTAGGCGACCCCGATGACACCATTCACTACGACAACGGAACGTATGCCGGGCCCTCCAGCGCTCAACTCTTGCTCTCCACTCCGTTACTGCAAACGCTGGACCTAACGAGTGGTACCGTCGTCGGCCTCTCCCCGTCAACGAACGCGAGTGCGGGGAGTGCGTTCACGATTGTCGGGTCGTTTGGGCTGCCTCCGGGTCTTCTGGGCCCTTCGCCGTTGTTCGTGGCTCTTCTGCCGCTCTCTCAGTTACAGTCCCTGGTCGGTCTCGCTCACTCGCCCACCGGGACCCTTCTCGATTCGGCAGACAGCATCCAGATCGCCATGGTTCCGTCGCTCGCCGCGAGCCCCTCGGGCGTTCAGCGAGTCGCGTCCGAGGTCCAGGGGCTCGTCCCTTACTACTCAGTGACCTCGCTCACCCAGCAGACCACCGAGATCGAGGGCGCGGAGGCCATCATTACGGGGTTCTATGTCGGCCTCTCCTCCATAGGACTGATCGTCGGCCTTCTCTTCCTGGTTATCATCCTGCTGCGTCGAGTGGAACAGGAGCGTCAGTCGATCGGGATCCGTCGCGCCATCGGCGTGCCGGGGTGGATGGTCGCGCGCGACATCGTGGCCGAAGCGTTAGGTCTCACGCTCGGCGGCGTCTGCGTGGGGGTGGCCGGAGGGATCCTGACCGTGGAGCTCTTGGCCCGGTACACGTCCGGGACAATCTCCGACATCGCGAGCCTAGCCGTCTTCGACCCGGCCGAACTGGTTCTCCTCGCCATCGCGCTCGTCGGACTGGCGCTCCTCGCGAGTTTCCTCCCGGTACGGCGGGCGCTGCGCCTTTCGTTACCCGAGGTGCTCCGATGACCACCCCGTCGGGCGCGACGATACGGCTCGAACAGGCCCGGCGTCTCTACCATGCCGGTCAGCCCGACGAGGTCCGGGCACTGGACGGCGTCGATCTTACGATTTCCCCCGGGGAGTATCTATCCATCGAGGGGCCTTCCGGGTCCGGAAAAACCACGCTGTTGAACTTGCTCGGACTCCTCGACGTCCCCACGCAAGGCCGGGTGCTCTGGCAGGGCGCTCCAGTGGAGCGGTTGCCCGAGCGAGAGCGAACGCGTCTGCGCCGCACCGGCATCGGTTTCATCTTTCAACGGTTCTACTTGCTCCCCACGTTGACGGCTCTCGAGAACGTGGAGCTTCCGCTGCAAGCTCGGGGCCTCGCGGGAGCCGCTCGACGGCGTCGCGCGCAGGCGCTCCTTGCGCAGGTCGGCCTCTCCGACCGTGAAGGCTCGTTTCCCCACCAGCTGTCCGGGGGCGAAGAACAACGCGTTGCCATCGCTCGCGCGCTGGCCAACTCCCCTCAGTTGCTGCTGGCCGACGAGCCGACGGGGGAACTCGATTCCGTACGGGCCCGGCAAGTGCTCGATCTCCTGGAGGAAGCCCATCGGAGCACTGGCGCCGCGGTCGTCGTTGTGACCCACAATCCCACCGTCGCCGCTCGGGCGGCACGCCATCTCACGATGCGTGATGGACGCATCGTGACTGATTCGGGCGGGCGATGAGGAATGGCCCGGATCGCGATTCTGCTCAACGACCGCTGTCACCCGAAAGAATGCCAATGGGAGTGCCAATCGTACTGTCCCCCGGTCCGCATGGGTCAGGAATGCATCATCGAGGGGCCGATAGGCAAGCCGATCATCTCCGAAACGCTGTGCATCGGATGCGGCATCTGCGTGCACAAATGCCCCTTCGACGCGATCAAGATCCTGAACACTCCCGAGGCGGACGAAACAGAGATCGTGCACCGGTACGGGTACAACGGATTCCGCCTGTACCGCCTGCCGTTGCCGGCCCCGAAAGGGATCGTGGGTCTCCTCGGCCCTAACGGCACAGGAAAGTCCACCGCGCTCCGGATCCTCGCCGGCGTCGAAGTGCCGAACCTGGGCGATTACGAACATCCCGGCGCGTGGGAGCGCGCCGTCGAGCATTTCCGGGGAACCGCGCTCCAGAGCCACTTCCAGCGGATCGCGCGCGGGGAGCTCCGCGCCGCGATCAAGCCTCAATACGTGGACCGGCTGGCCGACTCGGGTCAGTCCCTAGGCGAGTTCGTCGAAGCCGCCGGTGGCGACGCTTTAGCGGCCCTGGCCTCCGTCTCCCTTGTCGGCAAGGAAACGCGCCCGGTGGCGGAGCTCTCCGGAGGCGAGCTCCAGCTGGCCGCGATCGCGCGCACGCTGGCCACGGAGGCCGACCTCTATCTCTTCGATGAACCGTCCAGCTACCTGGATATCGTTCACCGGCTGCAGATCGCGCGGGTCCTGCGTCGGCTCGGGCAGACGAAAGGCGTCCTCGTGGTCGAGCACGACCTGGCTCTGCTGGATTACCTGGCGGACAAGTCCCACTTGCTCTATGGGGAAGAGGCCGCGTTCGGCGTGATCTCCCATCCACTGCCGATGCGGACGGCGATCAACACGTATCTTACGGGCTATCTCCGAGATGAGAACGTGCGGTTCCGGACCGAAGCCATCCGGTTCACCGCCCATCCACCGAAGCCGGCGACCCTGCGGGCCACGAAGGTGGAGTTCGGTCCGATGGAGAAGCAGTACCCCGCTTTCCACCTGCGAGTGGATGGAGGGGCGTTGCCGAAGGGCGAGACGATCGGGATCGTAGGCCCGAACGCCACAGGGAAAACGACCTTCGTGAAGATGCTGGCCGGCGTGGAGCCTCCAACCTCGGGGTCGCCGCCTCCGGACGTCACGGTGAGCTACAAGCCCCAGTACCTCAAAGCGACGCAAGCGGCCAGCCTCCGGGAACGACTGGTCGCGCTGGGCAGCGACACTCAGTTCGACGTCGTCGCGCTGGAGCGAGAACTAATCCCGGCGTTGCGGCTTGACAGCGTGATGGACGTCGCGCTGCCCGACCTCTCGGGAGGCGAGCTCCAGCGCGCCGCCGTTGCCCTCTCCCTCGCGCGCCGGGCGACGCTCTACCTCCTCGACGAACCCTCCGCTTACCTCGACTCCGACGAGCGGATGAACATGGCCCGCCTGATCCGCCGCCGCGTGGAACACGAGAGCGCGACCGCACTGGTCGTGGACCACGACGTCTATTTTCTCGACCTGGCCTGCGACGGCCTCATGGTCTTCGCGCCCGAGGGCCCGGACGGGCGGGCCGGTCGAGGGGAGGGACCGTTCGCCATGCGAGAGGGAATGAACCGACTGCTGCGACAGGTCGAAGTGACCTTCCGACGTGACCCCGAAACGCTGCGGCCCCGGATCAACCAAGAGGATTCGGTCCTCGACCGCGAGCAACGAGCCAAGGGGGAGTACTACTACGAAGCCCTCGCCTAGGTCAGAGGCGAGTGCGGACGGCGGCCGCGCCCAGCGGCCCCCTCCCTACCGGATGCCGGCCCGGCTCTCGGCCGGGATCATCGGATTTTATTTCCTCCTGATCGGCGCGGTCACCTACCTCGGCGCGGACCGCATTATGAATCTGGTCATCGCGGAGGTTCTGGTGGCCGCGCTGATCGTGTACTTGGGGCGGTACCTGTCGACCCGCTACCGCCTCAGTCCGCATGACTTTACCGCCGCGCGTTTGTTTGGCAGTCGCCGGATCCCTATCCAGGAGATCCGGCACGTCGCCGCGGCCAATTTGCGCGACTTGGCACCGGTGAGCTTCATCGGTAGCTGGGGATGGCGGGGCCGCATGTGGAGCCCGCGGCTCGGCCCGTTCGACACCGTCCACACCAGCTCCGAGGGCCTCCTGGTATTGGGGGGAACGGGCGTCCCGGTCTTCATCTCCCCGAAGGACCCCGGCGCTTTCGTGACCGAGCTCTCCCGCCGGGTGCGGTCGTATCATCCCGACGTGGACATCTTGGGCTCCCCCGAATGACCGGGCGCGACGCCCTTACGCTTGCGAGGAGTCCGGGGTTTCCGGGGCAGCCGGTTCTGCACTTCCCGGGGAAGGGGCCGGCGCCGCGCTCTTCGGCTGCCACGGCGTGAGTCCGGCGTGCTTCCGCTTGTACCGGGCGCCCAACCAGGCCCCGAGGAGGCCGAACACGATGGCAAAGACGACGGCGAACGCCACCAGGTAGATGAGGCCCGTCACGAGTGTGCTGAGGTCGAGGAAGCCAAACTGCTGGCCGAGGAACACGAGGCACAGGCCCACCACGAGTCCGCTGCCCGCGGCACTGCTCCCGGCGCCCATCTCAGGTCTTCCCTCCGGGAGGGGTGCTCGAACTCGTGGGCGCTTCCTCCTCCTCCTCTTGCGCGGCGGCCTGCTGCTTGGCCTGGGTCTTGACGGTCTTATCCATCGCCCTCGGACCGACCGTGGCGATCAAGTAGAGCTCCGCGATCGTGAGCAGCAACAACCCTACGGTCGAGACGACGACGTCATACGGCTGGGACACGCGCACGTAGAAGTTCTCGCTCCATAGGCTGGTCCCGTTCGGGTTCTCCAAGTAGGCGTGGAGCTCGTAGAGCCCCTGAAGGTACCACTTGAACTGGGTCAGGTCGTAGGTCATGGTGATGGTTCCCCCGGTGGGTCCAAATGCAACGGATTCGACGACCTGCTTCGTGTAGGCCGGGAAGCCCAGGAACAAGATCACGAGGAACGCCTGGGAGACGCCGACGCCCGCGACGGGTCCGACAAAGACGTACTGAACGGTGGCGACATTGTTGAACGTCCAACTGATTGCGGAGGAGGGGTTCGGTGCCGTGTTGGCATTGATCCCGTTCCAGGTCAAGTAACCCGTGGCGTTGTTCACGAGGGCCGGAGCGACGGAGGAGGCCGAGGCGCGAGCCTCGGACATTAACCCGATACCGTACGGGGTCAGGAAGACGAAGATCAACGCGATGGAGAGCAGGGGGAACAATCTGCTTCGTCTGCGAGCCGAAATGCGCGCAAGCGGTCGCATGGGCAATCCGCAGTGGCCAGTGGGCTAAGAATCTATGGTTAGCGTTCCGCGCAGCGCAAGAACTCAGTAGCGGGCCATCGTCGGGTCCACTTTCTGTGCCCACGCGTCGATTCCCCCGGTCAAACTGGACACGTGAGTGAATCCGAGTTCGAGCAGCAGTTGCGTTCCCTGCGCCGACCGGCGTCCGGAGTGACAGTAGAGCACGACCTCTCGGGCGCGCGCCAGCTCCGTGACGCGTTGGGGTAGCTCCGGGAGCGGGATCAGGGTAGCCCCCGGTATGCGGACAATCTCCCACTCGGGCGGGTTTCGCACATCGATGAGCATTGGCGGGTCCTCGCCCGCGAGACGGGCGGCGAGCGCTTCCGGTGATATCTCAGGGGCGTGACCGGGAGCCTCCGTGGTGGTCTCGGGTGAAATACCACAGAACGCGGGGTAATCGATCAAGCCGGTCTGCGTCGGATGGGTTCCGCAAATCACGCAGTCCGGGTTCTTGCGTAGGCGGAGCTCCCGGAAACGGAGCGACATCGCGTCGAAGAGAAGGAGCCGTCCGATCAGCGGTTCCCCGATGCCGAGGAGCAGCTTCACCGTCTCCGTCGCTTGGATCGTTCCCACGAGTCCCGGTAGGATCCCGAGCACTCCGCCCTCGGCGCAGGAGGGGACGAGACCCGGGGGCGGTGGCTCCGGGTAGAGGCACCGGTAACAGGGACCGCGACGGGCGTCGAAGACGCTCGCCTGTCCTTCGAAGCGGTAGATGGAACCATACACATTCGGCTTGCCGAGAAGGACCGATGCGTCGTTGACGAGGTAGCGCGTCGGAAAATTGTCGGTGCCGTCGAGGATCACATCGTACGGCCGCAGGGTATCGAGCGCGTTCTCGCTCGATAGGCGATGATCATAGGTGCGGACCACGACGTCCGGATTCAGGTCGGACAGCCGGTCGCGAGCGGCCTCCAGCTTGGGCCTTCCGACGTCTTTCGTGCCATACATTACCTGGCGCTGGAGGTTCGACGCCTCCACCTTGTCGAAATCGACCAGCCCTATCTCGCCAATCCCAGACGCCGCCAGGTAGAGTGCCGCGGGGGAGGCGAGCCCACCGGCGCCCACGAGTAGGACCTTGGCCGTACGCAACCGCCGCTGCCCCTTGACGCCCACTTCGGGGAGCAGCAAGTGCCGGCTGTACCGGCGCAGCTGGTCCGCGGTGAGCGGCAGCCCCAGATCCTCTTCGTCGGCGGACAATCCAACCTCTGGCGTAGGGCGACCTGCGGGGCGAACCACTTCCGCCGGGGCACCCCCTGCAATGGCCGGGACGATGCTCACCACGTCGCCGGTGCGGACCGGTGTCGCTTCCCGCTTCAGGTGCCGTACGTCCTCGTCGTTGAGGTAGACGGTGACGAAATTACGGAGCTCACCGCCCGTCCCGTAGAGATGTTTCTCGAGCGCCTGGTGCTCCTCGACGAGATGACGGATCACTTCGCCGACGGTCGCCCCTTCGGCCTCGGTGACCGGGGCACCCCCGGTGAAACTGCGCAGCGGAGCGGGAACCCGGACCTGGACCTTCGACATTGGAGATAGAACCGGGGTCGGCCGACCGATATTACTCCCTCCCTTACCCATGCTTCACCTCGCGGGCCGGACTTCTCGCTCGACCGACCACGGGACTGGGGTGAAGCGTCGGTCTTCCGCCCCGAGCTCGAAAGCCCCCAGCTCCCCGGCCCGGCCATCTTCTACGGCCAGCACCAGGTAAGTGTACCACGGCCAGGCGTGCTCCTGGTCGAACAGCGACGGTACCGCCGGGTGGTCGGGGTGGGAGTGGTAGAATCCGACCAAAGTTTCATCCGTGCCGTCGAGGGACGTTTCGAAACTCCGTAATTCCTCCGGGGGAATGATGAAGCGACGGCCTCGCGCCCCCTCCATCCGGTTCTCCATCGGAGTGATGCGAACGATGCGGCGCAGCCCGTCGGTCTCCGACGGGGATTCTCGGGCGACGAGAAACCCGCAGCATTCCTCCGGGTAACTCGCTTCGCCGTGTCGGCGAATCTCGTCGATGAGCTTCGCCGGGAGCACGACTCTCATCCGGCTTCCTCCCAGTAGCGATCGGATAGATACCGGTCCCCTCCGTCGGGAAGGATGGCCACCATCACCGCGGGACCCCTCATCGTAGAGGCCATCGCAAGCGATGCGGCAACGGCCGCTCCCGAGGAGGTTCCGACGAACAGTCCCTCCTCCCGCGCCATCCGTCGCGCCATGATCTGGGCCTCATCGGTCGAGACCCGGACCGTTTCGTCTACCTGACGGGCGTCGTACGTGCCGGGCCGCATCGCGGTGGGGAGATGCTTCAGACCCTCGATACCGTGCATCGGCCCATCAGGCTCGACTCCGACGACACGGATGTGCGGAGAGGTCTGCTTGAGAAAGCGGCCAGCGCCGGAGATCGTTCCGCCGGTTCCCACGCCGGCCACGAGATGCGTGACGCGCCCCGCCGTCTGTTCCCAGATCTCCGGTCCGGTGCCGGTGAAGTGCGCTTCCGGGTTCGCCGGGTGGTTGTATTGGTCGGGGTAGTAGTAGTGGGCCGGGTCCTCAGACGATCGCCGGCGCGCCTCCCGCTGGGCCCCATCGGTGCCCTCGGCGGGGTCGGTGAAAATGATCGACGCCCCGTACGATCTGATCCTTTGTATCCGTTCGGGGCCGGCATTTCGCGGAAGGCAGATCGTCACCGGGAACCGAATCCGGGCCCCGAGCATCGCGTACGAGATGCCGGTGTTTCCGCTGGACGCATCGATCAACGTCCGCCCCGATCGCAGCTCGCCCGAGAACATTGCGGCGCGGACGATGGAAAACGCGGCCCGATCCTTTACGGAGCCGGTAGGGTTAAGGAATTCTGCCTTTCCCCACAGCTCGATTCCGGTAAGCCGTCGACCACCGACCCGCTCGAGCCGGAGCAATGGAGTACGACCTACCGATCCGAGCAGCGAATCCGCCTCCACCGGCAATTCACCGGAAGTGGGAGAGACGGCCGCGGCGGTTACCGTAGCTGGATGAGATGGGTACACGTCAGACCGCCCCGCGTAATCGAGTCCTCGAGCTGCAGGCCGGACTGTCCCAGCAGCGCCTCGGTCAGGTTCTTGTCGAAGACATCGCAGAGCAGGTAGGCGTGGGTCAGCGCCGTGTGCCGGAAAACGCAGTTGGTCCGGTTGATCCGGACCTCGCCATCTGGGAGAGTCTGCGCCTGGGCTCGGAAACCGAGCTTGTTGAGCGCGTCCACGAGGGCACGGATTTTCTCCTCGCGGGAGAGTTTCGGGGAAATCCCGGCCGCAATCTGACGGGCCATGCGCCGGGCCGCCTCGGCAAAGAGCGCGGAGGTGTATCCCTCGCCCTCTTGGGCGATCAGCTCCTCCATGACGGAGTCGAGCAAGAACTCGTACCGACGGGGGAAGAGGTCCTGTCCTTGGGGGGTGAGGGCGTACCGCTTCTTCGGACGGCCCACTCCCTCGCGATGAAACGACGGGGAGACAAGCCCCCGGTCCTCGAGCCGGTCGAGGTGGCCCCGCACCGCGCTTTCCTGGATGCCGAGGTTGCGGGCGAGGTCCCGGGCGCTCCGAGGAGAGACCGCTAGAGCCTCGATGATCTTCCCGCGAGTACCGTCCGCCAGGACTAGCTCGCCCGCTCCCATTTCTTCGGTAAAACTGAACAGCGGAGGACGGTATATGGCCTTTCCCGATTATACGCACCGC
>JASHQC010000066.1 GCA_030037735.1 Thermoplasmata archaeon | reverse complement strand
CCACCGGCGGCGGGCTCTAACCGACCCACCCTAATTCAACCTACCCATCAGTGCCGCGTGTCTTGCTCGCGCCCAGGCCACGTGACGACCACATCGCTGGGCCCTTCGTGGATCCGGTTTCCACCCACTCTAGACTGACACCGGAAGAGAGGACTGCCTGCCGGCCACTTTCCACTTGCCTGCGTCAGGTGGGATTGACTCCTCCTACCCCTATCCCTCAGCACGAGAAGGACCGAGGATGGAAAGTAGAGTGAGGACGAGCGGAGCGAACCGAGTGTATGTGGCCGTTAGGCAACATGAGTCGGCCGATGGAAGCGGAAGCAGCTGCGGTTGCGGGGTGGATCACACCGTTGGAACGTGGGTTGTGGTCAGGCCCGCTCGTAGCCGAGTCCAGTGGCCTAGCTACAGCCCAGCTGGCCGCGCCTGAGTCTAACGAGCTGTTCGCCTGCCACGGCACCCGGACCGTGTTTGAATCCGGAGAGCGCTGCCGGGCTTCGGCAAGGCCTGGGATAGGAAATTCCGGCAGTTCCCCTAGCCTAGGAGTCTGTGCAATGCCCCATGCGACCGGAGTCGCGCATTGAGCCAACAAGATCTAGGTGACGAAACGCAATGCGTCTATCGACGCTGCGCCTCACTCTTCGCAAGACCTCAACTGTCTCGTCTACCATCTTGCTCGCCACTTTCTTCAGCCCTCCCCCGACCCCTCCTCCTCGGCGGCCAGGATCGGTGGGTGTTACGGGCGCGCCCCGTGCAAACGGCCTCGGGTGTTACGGGCGGGGAAACCCTCGCCTGCTTAGCACGCCGGGCGTGTAACGCGCTGCTAGGCCACCAGCTCTCGCGTGCGGTCGCCGCTCTGCGGCTGATTAGCTTTTTGCTGGAAGACGATTCCCTTGATTGTGGTGCATACCCCAGAAGGATTCGACGGAGACGAGATCGAGGCCGCGTTCGACGAGGCCGATGGCTATTGCGAGTGCTGCGGCAAGAAGCTGTCCTGGGAGAACAGCCGGAGGGCGGGAACGTGGGGTCGATGGGAGGCACATCATGGTAGCCGACCTTCACCCGTGATTTTGTGCGTCGGTGAGCCAGAAAATTGTCACCTTTACTGCGGGCACGACGGGGACTGGGGTAACGAGGGGATTACACCCCGCGTTCACAAGGGCGGCGGATTCGATCGGTAGCGTGCGCTTCCCCCGTTCCCGGCCGCCCCCCGCGGCGGGGACATCGATGGGTCACCCCGGCTTCTGGGCCGCTCCCAGCGAGGAAATATGAACGCGCGCGACGCATCATCTACGTTGTGAAGGAGTCTTCGCGCGTTGCAACGATCATCGGCATCGCGCTCGCAATCTCATTGATCACCGTAGGAGTCTACGAACTCGTGCCCCGAGCGACGCAATCGGGTACTTGCCACTATGGAGCCGATAGACTCGCCCCGGCCGATGGTGCTCCTCCGCTGTCGTTCGGTGGCTCCGTCGACTCCACCAAAGGGTTGACCCACTGGTACAACTTCAGCGTGGAATCGGCGAGCGATTGCTACTACTTGGGCATCTTGTCGTTCCAGGTCCAGGTTGGTAACGGCTCCGCCGCGCCCCTCCCGTCGGGAAGCGGTGTCGCAGTGGTTGCCCCAACGGGTTCTATCGAGGCAGTCTTCACGTTCGAGGCAACGTGGACGTACGAGCCCGGATTCAGCTCGAACACCCTCTTGACGACCCAGAACATTCTGTCTCTGTTTTACACCGGGTCAACGCCTTCCTCCTTGGTCGGAGACACGTTCGCCGTTCTCTCATCCCGAGGCAGCTGCTCTGGGCCGATCACTTAGAAGGCACGCGCCCAAGGCCCCTCCCCTGGCCCCTCCACTGGCCCCTCCCCCGTCCTCGCCCGCCCCGCGCGGCGGGGGCGGCCCCGGGGCGCTTGCTTCCCCGCTGGGACACTCGGTTGCGGACCCCACGCCGTGCCCTCGCGCTCGATCCACCCGCCGTTCTACCGCCGAGGCTCCGAGGAGGGTTGGTGGTCGGCCCGTGCCCCCGCCTGTTTAGCACGCGCTGGAATACATCTAAATATTTGTTGAATTCTGTTAAACGGCGTGCGGTCAGCGACCCCGACTAAGTCGGCCTCGTACTTTCTGGGGGTGCGACTTACTCCTGAAGAGGTCGAGCGACTCGACCAGTTCCAAAAATCGCGAGAGGTGGGAACGCGCTCAGACGCGGTGCGGTTGCTCGTGCGGCAATCGATCGGAGCCACCCCGCCGTCTGTCGAGTTCCCCGTCAGCCTACGGGGGGAATTGGAAGAGGTCGTAGAGGATGGCTGGGCCCGGACGCTCGACGAGGCGATGACCCTCGTTGCGACGCTGGGGCTGCAGGAGCTGAGCCGTCTCCACGGTGAGCGCCTCCCGGCTCTACGCCGGGCGGCGCGCGAGACGGCCGGCCGATCCGAACGACGACGCCGGGCCGACCGGGAGGGGCGCGAGCTCCTCGATCGCTAATGCGCGGGTGGGGAATGCAAGCAACCGAAGAACTGGGAATTGCCTGGGCCAAACGCAGTGGGTTCATCTGTCGGTCCTGCCGGCAAGATGCCAAGCATAATGAGGTGCTCAACATCTCATATTGCCCGATCCATGGGCTGGGGTCGCCCCTCGATGCGCTGCCCTGGCGACCGGAGGCTCGAATCCCACGCGGCTCTATTCCCGCACCGGTGACCGTGGGGACACCGGCCTCACTGGTGGTGCGCGCGTAGACAAGACCTCCACGCGCGTCCGTGCCTTGGGCAGCTACGACGAACTGGCGGCCCAGCTCGGCGTAGCCGAAGCGTTCCTAGCGGACCGGCCGGAGGAGCAGGCGCTTCTGCGCCGGCTCTCTCACGAGGTCTTCCTCGCGAACAGCGAGATCGCCTCTCCGGGTAACTCATCCAAGGGTGGGCATCGGATCGAGGCGCGCCATGTCCGGCGTCTCGAAGAGGAGACCGACCGGCTCTCCGCCTCCTTGGAGGCCGTCCATTCTTTTGTCCTGCCCCGGGGAGGTCCGGGAGCGGCGCACCTCCAGTACGCCCGGGCCGTGGCGCGCCGCGCGGAGCGGAACCTATGGGCGCTCAATGCCGCGGAGCCTCAACGGGAGGCGCTTTTGCAATGGGCAAACCGCCTAAGTTCCTTCCTTTTCGCCTTGGCCCTCGTCGTGAACCGAGCCCACGGATTCACGGAAATCCCCCCCGATTACACCGTCTAGACAGGATTGCCTAACCGCGGAGGAAGCCGTAGTGGAAGTCGGCATCGTCGGCAAGCCCAACGTCGGGAAATCGACGCTATTCAACGCGCTCACGCTGCTCGATGCGACGATGGCGCCGTACCCGTTTACGACCGTGAAGCCCAACCGCGGGGTCGCCGCGGTCCGGTTCCCGTGTCCGCATGTCGAGAGAGGCACCCCGTGCACGCCAGGGAACGCAGCCTGTCGCAACGGTGTACGCTGGGTTCCGGTAGCCCTCGTCGACGTGGCCGGACTCGTCCCCGGTGCTCATGAGGGGCGCGGCCTAGGGAACCAGTTCCTGAACGACCTCAGCGTCGCCGATGGATTTGTCCAGGTAGTCGATGCCACCGGCGCCACCGACCCCGAAGGGAGCACGGTTCCTGTGGGAACACAGGACCCGAGCGAGGAAGTCGGCTGGCTCGGGGACGAGCTGGCGTACTGGGTCGCCGGTCTCCTCGAGAAGGAATTCGACCGGCAGGTCCGGAAGGCGGAACTCGAGGGCGTGAAGATCGAGGAGTACCTCGAACGTCGACTCACCGGTCTCAAGATCACTCCCGCGGCGATCCAGACCGCGTTGCGAGAAGCCCCGATCGACCGGGCCCACCCATCGAAATGGACCCCCGAGGACCTGCTGCGGTTGGCGCGGGTGGTGCTGGATGCCGCCAAGCCCCGGACCGTGGCGCTGAACAAGTGTGACCGGATCTCGACCGACCGAGCGGTTGAACTTTCCGAGGAGATCCGCCCGATCCCGGCCCGGCCGACGAGTGCCGAAGCCGAACTGACGCTTCGGCGAGCCGCCAAGGCCGGGCTCGTGGCGTACTCGCCGGGAGATGCCGATTTTCAGGTCCCTGATCCCTCCCGACTCTCTCCTCCTCAAGCGAGGGCGCTCGAGGAGCTGAAGGCGCTTCTCAAGCGATGGGGCTCGACCGGAGTACAACCCCTGCTGGAATCGATGGTCTTTGAGCGCCTGCACCAAGTGGTGGTGTTCCCCGTCGAAGACGAGAGCCACTGGACCGATACGAAGGGACGTATGCTACCGGATGCCTTCCTCGTCCCGGCGGGGACTCCGGTTCGCGCGGTTGCCTACCGTGTCCACACCGAGCTGGGAGAGCATTTCATTCGGGCGATCGACGGCCGGACGCACCGCGCGCTTGCGGCGGACCACCCTGTCGACCCGGGCGCGGTGATTCGTATCGTGGCGAAGCGGTGACGGACCCCCGGATTTCCACGGGGCAAGACGGCGAAGTTACTTCGGATCCGGCCCGAAGAACTCGATCCAATTGCCGTCCGGGTCTCGCGTATAGACGATGTTCTCCCCCGTCCCCTGCATGCGAGCCACGATGGGAAACTTTCTCCGGCGGAGTTCCTTTTCCCATGCCTCGACGTCGGAGACACGGAACCCGAGATGGTCGAACTCGGTACCTTGGCGTATCGGTTCATAGTACGGGTTAGCGGGAGCGTAGAAGTTGAGCTCCAGGCGTTGCGCCGCCCCGGGGAAGACGAGTTGGACCCACACCCCTCCATGGCTCATGACCCCGCGAGCGTAGATCCGAAAGCCGAGCTTGCGGTAGAACCGGAGTGAGCGGACCAGGTCGCGCACCCGCAGCCCGCAGTAGACGAACTCAACCTTCAGCCGAGCCATCACGAATTCTATTCCTAGCTCGTGATAAAACTAACGATTTGGGAGGCGATTCAGGGGAGGTGGAACCGTGGGACTAAACCAGCTCGACTCCGCGGGCCGCCGGCCCAGTGGCGAACGGGACGGCGCCGGCACGAGCCAGCCGGCGCACGAGGTCCGTCTCCTGGCCTGGCTTCGGCAACGCCACGATCGATCCTCCGCCACCGGCTCCCGTCACTTTCGCACCGACGGCGGCCGGCTGCGTCGCCTCGATGAGCGCCTCGAGGCGTGGATGGGACACTCCGACTTCCCGGAGCAGTCTCTGATTCTCCTCGAGCAGTCGGCCGGTCTCCGTCCGATCCTCTTGGGCCATGGCCCGCAGCCCAGCGACGGCCACTTCCGAAAAGCGGCGCAGGAGATCGGGCCCCTCCCACGAAGAGAACCGCTCCCCGACGGCCTGGACCTTCGGCCCGGTCGCCTTCGGCAGGCCGGAGTATGCCACCACCCAGACCCAACCGGGATCGGCGATTCGGCGAACTGTCCACCGTTCCTCGCCCGCGGTCACCGTCCAGAGCGCCTCTCCGACCGCCGCGACGTCGGTGTTGAGCGTAAGGTAGCCTCCCGCGATGGCAGCGGAAGTGTCTCCTGGGCTTCCCACGCCCTGGGCTTCGCGTTCGATGGTGAAGACCTGCTGAGCGAGCGTGGCCCGGTCCACACCGCCCTGCACGGCCCCCATCGCCGCAACGAGGCCGGAGACAAACGCGGCGGAGGATCCCATCCCCGATGCTTTCGGGATTCGCGAAACGGCCGTCACATCGAGCGGCGTTCCGGTCGTCCAGACTTCGCGAATCGCGGTCTGCAGGTACCGGTGGTCGGCCACCGGACCGGCGTGCCCATTCAACCGCCATTCAGGGGAGGGCCGAATCGCTACCTGGGTGTACAGGTCGATCGCGAGTAGGACCTCGGGCTGGCCCCGAACCACGGCGTGTTCGCCGAACAGGATGCATTTTCCGGGGGCTCGCGCGACGACCGGGAGGGCATGCGCGGGAATCGGGGGTTGCGTCAACGAACCTTCCTCTTCGACACCGGCACGACCTTCTTTCCCTGACGCTGCGGCACGATACGCTGCTCCGCTCCCCTGAACATCGAAGGAGCAGGCGCTTCCAAGATCCGGTCCAGGAACACGGCTAACGCCGCGACCTCGCTGTGCGGTTGCGCGCCGATCGCCACATTGAAGTCCGCCGCTCCGAAGAGCGCTGGTGGCACCTTCGCGCCGCCCACCACGGCTAGGAGCCGCGTCACCTGGCGCAACCGAGGGAGCACCCTCGTCAGAGGCTCGCCGTACATTGTCAGATGTACCACCCCCCCGCGATGCGCAGCCACTACGGGTTTCCAGCTGGACACGCCGGTGACCTCGAAGGACCCACCCCACCGCCGGGCCACTGCGGCGATCCGTTCCGCGAGATCCGGATCCGGCGGATGGAGGTAGAGGCGAGAGGCGCCAAGGGCTCGGGCCGCCAGCGCGAGGTGCGTCGTGAGCCGCGGGTCGCGGCCCAGACGATGACCGACCCGGAGCACCGCCACGTCGGGACGACGGCGCTTACGGCGCGGCGCGGGCATGGAACCGCTCGATGCGGTGACCCCGGTACTCGAGCCGGTCCGAGCGCTTGACCAGTCCCTTGAGCCGCGTCGGAGACATGCCCAGCTGCTCGGCCACATCGGAGAAGAACATGCCCACCTCCCCGACCGCGTCGTAGATCTTCTGCTCCAGTTTGGCGTACTCCTTATCGTCCATGCTCGCGATGGCGAGGATCTCGGACACCTCGGTCAGCGGGGCGGTCGTGTTGATGTTGATCGTTCCGTAGTACGTATGGTAGCTCTTGTCAGGCGTCTTGCGTCCCTCGCGCGCCACCCACCGGGTGTCAACGAGCTTGAGCTTCTCGAAGAGGGAGAGGACCTTGAGCCCCTCCTTGCCGAACTCGTGCTGCACGTCCTCGGGCGTGAGCCATGCTTCGGAGAGGCGCTGGAGGAGCTTGAGCTTGAGTGGCGTGTCGACGGCCCGTAGGACCGGCACCAAGTCACTGATCTCGTTCACGACCTTGATCCGGTGCATTCCCGTGGCCATCATGATCCTCTTCCACTACCTCGGATGGGCGGCGCCCTACGATCCCGGCTCCGCCTGTAAGGCACGGCGGTATTTCCCCCAGCGGTCCTGGGGGGAGAATCGGACCGGATGAGGCGTACGGGTCTCTGAATGGTCGACCGGACAGTTCGGCGAGAGCGTGTACCGTCCGCAGGTGCGGCAGACCCGGAGCAGGGAATCGGTCATGCCCGGGCGAAGCTCCCGTGGCCGCCGACCTTGGTGATCTTTGCGAGGGCGGCCTCGGTCGCCTTCTTGAGGACCTCCTCGACCTGTTTGTACTGGGTTCCCGTGACCTGGACGCGGTACCGGGGAGCGCCGACGTACTGAACGATCACCGACTCCGGGTCAACCTCTTCCGCCGCGCGCAGGGCGGTCCGGACGTCCTTAAGCCCGTCGGACGCCGGGGAGGAGATCTCGAGCGTCCCACTGATCGTGACCCGGGGCGGCGTCAGGTTCTCCTCGGCGACCTTCAGGAAGGCGGAAACCCAGGCGACCTTCCCGTACTGGACGGCGAACTTCTTCGGCTCGGCCGAGGCGACCTCAAAAGCGTGGAACAAGCTCCCGTGATCCTCGACCAGCTTCTCGGCGAACGCGTCGTAGGTCGCTTCCACATCGGTCTTGAGCGCCTTTGCGACGATCGCCAGCAGCCGCTGGGCGCGCTGCTCGTTCTTCCAGCTCTGGACCTTTTCACGCCGCTGGTGCTCGTTGATCCGCTTGAGGGAGAGGTCCACCTGCCCCTTCGCGGGGTCAACGTGGAGCACCCGCCCCACAATCTTCTGGCGCTCCCGGATGTGGTCCCGGATGTATTTCACCCAGCCGGTGGCCACTTCGGAGAGGTGGATGAAGGCCTCCCGGTTGGTATATTCGTCGAGCGTAACGAACGCGCCGAAATCCCGGATCTGGGTTACCGTCGCAACGACGAGTTCCCCCTCTTCCGGGAAGTCACCCCGGAGTGGCAAACCGACGCGCCTCCCCACTTAGGCCGTAGCCAGCCGAACGAACGTTCCGCGAAGGTGGGCCTTGCCGCCGGTGGGCGTGGCCAAAGTGGCACCGCAGACCACACAGTTGACCGCGGTCGAGGGCCGGCTGAAGATGGTCTGCTCGCCCGAGCAATCAGGGCATTTGACGACCCAAAATGGAGAAGCGGGCATGAAGCAACTCCTCACTCGACTTCGGTCAGCTCGAATTGGCTCGCGCGCCAGCCGACCGGTTGAACGATGTACTTGCACTGGCGGCAGCGGAATCGCAGGAGGACCCGCCGGACCGCCTTGGCCCGGCCCTCGGGTTTCGGCCTTGGGAAACCGCCATAGCCGCGCGTAGCGCGTCGGAACCGGCGCTGGCCCCACTTGAGCTCGGAGGCGGGTTTCTTCTTTCCTTTCTCGACATCGTGCGGAGTGTGCCTGTGACACCGGGGACAATAGGTCGAGATGACCTTGGGGTAATGCATCGGCGCGGGCGGAAGTCGGCTGCGTATATAGGATTGCATGCTGTTTAGGACAAACGCGGCAGCCTCGAGACCGCTGTCGCGTCGACGCTTCGACCTGACCGCCCTGCGGTCCTCTTCCCGGAATGGGCTTCCGCGGCGGGAACGCATGAGACGATGTCGAGCGCTGGCCAACCGTCCGGGCCCGCTTTCTCGCCGGTGCAAACCTAAGTCTTCAAATAGAGAGGCCTACTCGGCGGCCCCGCATTCGGCAAGGGGAACATGGCGGATCGCACGGCGGTGGAGGTCGTCACCGAAGCCCTCTCCAAGGCCCCGGAACGGAAGTTTCCGGAAACCATCGACCTGTCGATCAACCTCAAGGACCTCGACCTGTCGGTCCCCAAGAACCGGATCGAAGAGGAGCTCGCCCTCCCCAAGGGACGCGGGAAGACCACGCGAGTCGCCGTCTTCGGAAGCCCCGAAATGCTCCAACGGGTCCGAGGGGTGGCGGACCGTGCCATCTCCCCGGCGGAGCTTGATGAGCTCATGTCCAACAAGAAGGCGGCCAAGAAGCTCGTCGAGGACATCGACTTCTTCCTCGCAGAAGCCCCTCTGATGCCGACGATCGGTAAACGGCTCGGCGTCGTGCTCGGTCCGAGGGGCAAGATGCCTCGCCCTCTCCCGCCGGGCAGCGATCCGACGAACCAGATTCAGGCGCTCAAGCGCTCGGTCCGGATTCGTTCGAAGGGGAACCGGACGTTCCACGCCGCCGTTGGCACGCGAAGCATGCCCCCGGCGGAGACCGCCCAAAACATCGACGCCCTGCTTGCCCGGATCGTGAGCAAGCTCGAGCGCGGACGCAACAACGTCGAGTCGGTCTACGTCAAGACCACCATGGGTCCCGCCGTTCGGCTCTGGTGAGAAAGGGGACGCGATGCCTGGCCGGAACTCGGTGCCTTCCGAAAAGATCGCTCGCGTGGCAAGCCTCCAGAAGATGGTCCTCGAGCATCCGGTCACCGCTCTCGTCGGCATTCGTGGAGTCCCCGCCGCGGCGCTGCAGAAGATGCGGAAGGACTTGCTCGAACGGGGCCACCCGCTGGTCGTCGCGCCGAACAGCGCGATCCGACACGCGCTCGAACAAGCTGCCGCGGAACGTCCCTCCCTCCGGCCGCTGCTCGATTACGTCACCGACCAGACGGGCGTCATCGCCGCGGACGGGAACCCGTTCTCGCTCTACCAAGAGCTTCGACAAACGCGCTCCGCCACCCCGGCCCGGGGTGGGGCGATTGCACCGAACGACATCCTCGTCCCTGGCGGTGAGACCCCGTTCAAGCCGGGGCCCATCGTCGCCGAGCTACAACACGCCGGCTTTCCCGCGGCGATCGAGAAGGGCAAGGTGGTACTGAAGAGGGATTCCGTCATCGCCAAAGCCGGGGAGGTCATCTCCACCGAAAAGGCGAACCTCCTGACCCGGCTGAGCATCTTCCCCCTCGAGGTCGGTCTCGATCTCCGGGCGGCTGTCGAGCGCGAGACGTTCTACGCGCCGAGTGCCCTCGCGATCGACCTTGACCAGCAACGAGCCGAGTTGGCTCGGGCCTACCGCGGCGCGCTGGCGTTGGCGGTCGAGATCCGCTACTTCACCCCCCAGAGCGTCCGAATGCTTCTTTCGAAGGCCTATCGGGGAGCCATCGCCATCGCGGTGGACTCGGCGTATCCCACGTCGAAGACTCTGCCCGAGATCCTGGCTCGCGCCTTCCGAGAGGCGAAGGCCCTTCACGCATTGACGGGAACCCCTGCATCATAGAGGAACCACGGGAGGAAGAACGATGGAGTACGTGTACAGCGCCCTGCTGCTCAACGCGGCCGGCAAGCCGATTGACGAAAAGGGAATCGACGGCGTCCTGAGCGCCGCCGGGATCTCGCCCGACGCTGCCCGCGTCAAGGCGCTCCTGGCCTCGCTCGAGGGCGTCGACATCGCCGACGTCCTGAAGAAGGCAGAGACGATCGCCGTCGCCGCGCCGGCCGCCGCCCCCGCCGAGAAGAAGGAAGAGAAGGGCGTCACCGAGGAGGAGGCCGCCGAGGGTCTCTCGGCCCTCTTCGGCTGAGGATAGCCCCCAGGTTACCTCGGCCCGCCGTTCGCCTTAAGACCCTCCGCCGGGTCCTCTCCGGCGGAGGAACCTGTTTCCTCGTCCATGGCGTTGCACGAACACTGTGGAGTGGTCGGGGTATCGCTCTCCGGCAAGGGAGCGGCGCCCTACCTCTACCGGGGGCTCCGCGCGTTGCAGCACCGCGGCCAGGAGTCGGCCGGCATTGCGACCGCCTCTCACGGGACCCTCCACCACCGGAAGGGGATGGGTCTGGTCCACGACGTGTTCAACCGGGAACTCCTCGAATCGCTCCGGGGCCCCGTCGGGATCGGCCATGTGCGGTACTCGACCACGGGCACATCCGATATTGAGAACGCCCAGCCGTTGAGCCTCCGCCTGCGCGACGAGGACGCCGCGCTGGCGCACAACGGCGACATCGTGAATTACGAGAACCTCCGCCGGCGGCTGCTCGCCCAAGGCGTCGAGTTCCTAGGGAGCGCCGACAGCGAGGCGATGGCTCAGTTGATCGCCCTCGAGTACGGCAAAACCCGCGATCTCGAGACCGCCATTCGGAAATCGATGAGCGAATTAGTCGGCGGCTACGCGGTCGTGATGCTGGTCGGGGGCCAGCTCGTGGCCTTCCGCGACCCGATGGGCATTCGTCCCCTGGTGCTCGGCACTCTCGATGGCGGGTATGCGGTCGCCAGCGAATCCGTCGCGCTCGAGCTGATGGGCGGATCGCTCGTCCGGGACTTGGCCCCGGGCGAGGTCGTGCTCATCGAGAAGGGCGCGTCGCTGCGTAGCTCGCGGTACGCAGGGGCCAACGAGCGGGCCCATTGCATGTTCGAATGGGTCTACTTTTCGCGGCCCGATTCCTTGGTCGAGGGGCGACTCGTCTACGACGTGCGGCGCCGGATCGGCGAGATCCTTGCCCGGGAGCGCCCGACGAAGGCGGACGTCGTGGTTCCGGTGCCGGATTCGTCTCGTCCCCAAGCCCTAGGATTCTCGGCCGTCGCGGGTATCCCGTATGCAGAGGCCCTGATCAAGAACCGGTTCGTGGAACGAACGTTCATCCTGCCGGACCAGAAGCGCCGAGAGGAAGAGGTGCGCGTGAAGCTCCACCCGGTCCCGGGGCTCATCCAGAACAAGCGCGTCGTGCTCTTGGACGACTCGATCGTTCGCGGCACCACGCTCAAGGAGATCGTCGCGATGGTGCGCCACGCGGGCGCGTCGAGCGTGGACGTTCGGATCGGATGCCCTCCGATTACCGCCCCCTGCTACTTCGGGATCGACATGAAGGACCGTCGGGAGCTGGTTGCGGCCGGGCGCACCGAAGAGGGCGTCGCGAAACAGATCGGCGCGGACAGTGTCCACTACCTCTCGATGCCGGGACTGGTCGAAGCGATCAGTATGCCGGAGGAGAACCTCTGCCTGGGCTGCCTCACGGGCCGATATCCCGTGGAGGTCCCCGAGGAGCGACGCCGGTTCCAGAAGGTGCTCGAGGAGTTCTAGGGCGTGCCGGAGGCCCTCGTCCGCTCCGGCCGATGGCTCCGGTGGGTCGATGCTTCGGGGTCTGTCGCTGACGAGCGCCTGATCGACCAGCGCCCCGCCCGGGTGGCGGAGCTCCTCGCCGATGGATTGGATGGGATTCCACCGGACGCGCTCGGGTGGGTGCGGCGTCGCGCCGGGAACTCCGTCATCGTAGCCAGCGATCGGCCACTGAAGGACTGGCTGGAGCGGAACGGTCTCCCGTCGCAGGAGGCGAGTTTGGCGGCACGGCGAGCGATTCGCTCCGCGGCGTTCCGGCCGGATCGCGAAGAACGGCGGCTCCTCCTCGCCTTCGCTCGCCGTCGCCTCGAGCGTGCGATGGGTGCGCCAGAAGCCATCCTTGTAGCCCTGGCCCGGGAGGAGGCACGCGTCCGGCGCGTACTTCAACGGGAAACGAACGCCTCGGACAGCTGGGTCTCTGGAGGAGATCCCGCCCTCTCGCAGTACGCTCAGGTCTCGTCGGCGACGCGGGAGCAGCTCGGGCGACATCTCCGGGATTTGACAACGGCCCTGGAAGGGAAGGCCCGAGACGTCGCTCCGAACCTCTCGAACGTCGTCGGCCCGGTAGTGGCCGCCCAGCTCATCGCGGCCGCGGGTGGCCTCCAAGCGCTGGCGCGGATGGATGCCGCCCGGATCCAGCTGCTTGGTGCCCGAAGACGGTTTGGCCCGGGTCGGTCCCCTCGGTTCGGGATACTGTACCATGCCGAGGGGATGTCGCAAGTGCCTCCGAGCCGAACGGGCGCGCTCGCCCGGTCTGCCGCTGCCCTCGCCGCGATTGCGGCGCGAGCCGATGGAACCGGCAGGCGTTCAATCTCGAACGAGCTCGTTCGCCGACGCGATCGACGGATCGCCCAGCTCAAGCAGCGGGGCTCATGACCGGCGCTCTCCGGGGTGGCTGGACACGACTCTCCCCACGCCTACACGAGATTCGGGAAGGAGATCGAGTCGTTCCGGCCACGGAAGCCCTCGGTACTCCGCCGGACGTCTACGGGGAGCGCCTCGTCCCGGTACCTTCCGGCTGGTGGCGCCGGTGGGACCCTTACCGAAGCAAACTGTCGGCCGCCCTGGTGAGGGGCTTTCGCGGGCCTCTTCCTCAGGCTGGGGAGCGGTGGCTTTACCTCGGGGCGGCCACCGGAACAACCGCCTCGCACGTCGCGGACCTCGTGGGTCCCGACGGAGCGGTGTACGCCGTGGAAATGAGTCTGCGGCCGTTCATCCGATTGCTCCGACTCGCGGAACGGTATCCCAATCTGTTCCCGATTCTCGCTGACGCGGGCCACCCGGAGGATTTCGCTGGATGGGTGCCGCCTGTCGACGGGCTCTATTCGGACATTGCCCAGCCGGACCAAGCGAGTATCGCGCGGGAAAATGCGGAGCTCTTTCTGCGCGATGGCCAGCCCGTGCTGTTGGCCCTCAAGCTCTCGAGCATGGGCAGAGGCCGGTCGCCGGAGACATCGGTCGAACAAGCCCTGGCCGAGCTGCGACCCTTCCAAGCGCTCTCGGCGCCGCTCACCCTTGAACCATTCCACCGTCAGCACCGATTTCTAGCGGCTCGGTCGCCGTCCTCCACCGGCGGCGTTCGGCACCGGGCGCTCAGGCGGGGGCCACCCGGCCGCGCTGTATGAGCACCGTGACGACATCCTCGTCGGCGAGAAGATGGTCCCGGCCAACGGTCTGACCTGGGAATCGGGCACTGCGCCCCCAGACGAGGGCGGACTTGAAATTTCGGCCGAGGTCCGCGGGCAAGCGAGCCAGGAGGTCGGAGATCCGGCTGCCTCCCCGGAGGATGAGCGGCTCCACTCGGTCGGCCTCCCCTCCCGGTGGCCGCAAGTACACCCGGATGAAAGCGAGGGCGCGCACGATGGCCAGTACCAGCTCATCGAGGTTCTGCCCGGTCTCGGCCGCGATGAAGATCGGTTCGAACGGCTTCGCCTGCTCCCGGAAGCGGGCCCGGTCGGCCAGCTCGAGCAGGTCCGACTTGTTGACGGTAAGGATGGCGGGCAGGTACACCCGGTTACCGGCTAGGACATCGATGAGTTGCTCGGCGGTGGCGTCCTCTCGGAAGACGATCGACCCATTGTGCAATCCGAACTCACGCGCAATCGCGGTCGCCGATTCAGCCTCGAGATGGGTGAGCTTGACTGTGCTCGTGACGGTCAGCCCACCCCGAGTCCCTGGGGTAACGACGATTCGAGGACGACGGGCGTTGACCCGAACCCCCGCGTCCTCCAGTTCGTCCCGCAGCCCCCGAAAGTCCGGGTGGTCCTTGTCGATCATGAACAAGATCAGGTCCGCGGATCGCACGACGGAGAGCACCTCTCGGCCCCGCCCTCGCCCCCGAGAAGCCCCGGGCACGAGACCGGGCATGTCCAGGATCTGGATCGAGGCACCGGCGGCGTTCAGCATTCCCGGAATAATCGATACCGTTGTGAAATCGTACGCCGCGGACTGGCTGTTCGCCCCCGTCAGGTGGTTGAGCAGGGTCGATTTTCCCACCGAGGGGTAGCCCACGAGCGCAGCTGTGGCATGGCCGGACTTTCGGACGGCGTAACCGATCCCGCCCCCTTTGCCACGAGTTCGGCGTTCCCGTTCAAGTCGGAGGAAGGCGATACGAGCCCGGAGCCGGCCGATGTGGCCCGAGGTCGCCTTATTGTACGGAGTGCGGCGGATCTCGTCCTCGATGGCGACGATCTGCTCTTCGATCGACGGCATTCCGGACCGACCGGGAAGCGAGGACCGGGGGCGCTACTTGACGATAACTCGGACCGCCCGTGAGGGAGCTGCCTCGGGGAGGGCTCCGTTCACCGTTCATCGACACCATCACCTGCAACCCCTCCGGTCGGATGAGTGGGTTTCGGGTGCGTCCGGCGGTGGCCGAGACCCAGTGGCGCGGTTTCCAGTTCCGACCGATACCTGGCCCGGTCTCGGGCGATGCGACGCGTGACTTCGTCGGCCGACTGCGACGGGTACTCCGAGCGGCCCACGGACTCGCCCTACCGCTCCGTTTGAAATGGTTCTCGGGCCTGCCTGGGGGAGTAGAACTCAGTGTTTCGCCGCCGGTGGGGGTTCGTTGGGCTCATTTCGGCTTCTCCTCGGCCTACGAGCCGGGCCAGTGGCAAGCGACCGAGGGCCGCGGCCGCGAGGTTGAGGGGACACCGGAGTTCGCCGTCTCCCTCGGCAACGAAGGGAAACTGCCTCTTCCCTCCGGCGAAGAAGACGCGCCGTGGTGCGATGCGGTACTTCGCGAATTGAGCACGATTCGATCCGGCGTCGAGGTGGAGTGGATCTTCCGTCCGGACCCCGAGGTTCCGGGTCGCTCAGAAGGGGAATGGAGCGCGAGCGAGCCCAAACCGGAAGGGCCACGAAATTTGACGTTCACCGAGCGGGACTTGAACGACCGCCAGGAAGCCCGGCGGATAGGGCTGCGCTGGCGGGTTCAGGGAAGAATTCTCTCGGATGGCAATCTCGAGAACCGGGAGGCCGCCAGACGGGTGGCTCACCTGATCGAGGTGATGTCCCACCTGGACGGAGGGAACCGATTCGCCTGCCGGCCGATCCGGTACGCTCGGTTCAGAACCGAGCCCTACGCGGCCGTGACCGAAGCCGAACTTGTGGGGTTGTTTCCGCTGCCCTCCACGACGGCGGAAATCATTTCCCCCCTGCGTTCCGCGGGGGAGTCGCGACTGTGGGTTGGGCGTGACCCCCGGGGGTCGTGCATCGGCCTGCCGTTCGATGCCGTTCAGGGTCGCCACCTGCTCATCCTCGGTGAGACCGGGATGGGGAAGAGCTCCCTTCTTGTTCGCCTCGCTTGGCAAGCCGCCCGCTGGGGATCGGTCATGCTCTTCGACCCCATCGGAGACACGGCCCGCGAGTTTCTCGCCGGGCTCCCGGATTCTCGTGCCCCGGACGTGTCGTGGGTCTCTCCCTCTACCCCCGCCCTGACCCTGAGCCTTCTCGCCGAAGTCGCCTCGGGCGGCGGTCAGAACTCAGCGCGACGCGAGCGACTCCTGGGCGACATCGTCGCGGCTCTGCGCCGGGTTCGCTCAGGCCGGTACGCCGAGTCCGTGTACTGGGGACCCCGTCTCGAAGAGATGCTGTTCCAGGCCATCCGGGCCACCAGCCATTGGCCCGGAGCGTCGCTGGCCGTGGCCGAGCAGCTCCTCACGCCCGAGGGATTCTCGTCACGCGTCGTGCCGGAGACCGCGCGGGAGGCGGTCGGCGACCTCCGTCGTCGAATTGAGCGCGCCCCGCAGGACGGTGACGGCGCCCGTCGTCTTCTCTCGGAGATCACGCGGAGCGAGATTCTGAGGGAAATGCTCGACGCGACGTCTCCCACTTGGTCGGTCGACGCGGCCATGAGGCCCGGCCGAATGACGGTGATTTCCGGCGACGCCCCGCAGGTCGGGGAGTCGGTGGCGCGATACCTCCTTGCGGTCGTCCTCGCGCTCAGCTGGAACGCGGTGCTCGGCCGGGAGCCGCCCTCGAAGACGTTCCTCATCCTCGACGAGGCGCAGTGGTACGCGCACGACAGCGTGGCCGAAATGCTGCGGCTCGGACGCCGTTTCAATCTTCACGTCTGGGCTGTGACCCAGTCGCTCCGCTCTCTTCCTGAGGACGTTCGGGACGCCGCCACGACGAACTCGGCCGACGTGGTGCTGTTCCGAGGAGATCCCTCCGACGCTCGGGATGTTGCCCGGTGGGTGCCGAGCCTCGCTCCGGAGCGCATCCTCAGCATGCCACGGGGGGAGGCCGCGCTGTTGGTGGACAAGGGTTCGCGGACACACTGGGTGCACGTATTTCCGCCCCGGAAAGGGACAGGGGACCCCAACCGGTTTCGGGCAATCCTTCCGGTGAATGAACCGGTCGAGCCGTCTCGTGAGGAGGGGAACCCCTTGGTGGGGTCGCCCGCTACAGGAGACGCGCTAACGCGCCCGGTTCGCTCGACCGCGCCCGCTCCATTCTTCGACGCTTTGCGGGATCTCTTGAGCCGGGCGGACACTCGACCCGAATTTACGGTCCATCTCTCCGAGTTCCGTTCGAGATGGCCGGACACTCCGGCGCTTGCGGACCGATGGGTGAGGAGCGGGGGTCGCCTCCTGTCGTTGAACGGAGCGCTCGTTCGGACGGGAAAGGATGACGCGGGGAGTTTCTGGGTGCTGTCGCGAGAGCGACTCACCATCATCTTACGGTCAGCGCCCGGCCCGAGTTCGAACGGATCTAGTGAGGTGGAGGGAGAGGCCGGGAAAGGCAATTCGAGTCAGGCCGAGGCCAGCTGATCCAGTTTCTGGACCGTGTTCCAGTTCCGGCTCGTCCCACGAGTCCCTAGCTTCCGCTCGATGAGAGCCGCCGTCAGCTTCGAAGAACCGATCCCGTCCGGGTAGACGATGTACGCCTCCCGGCCCGAACCGTCGACCTTCTCCCGCCCGGAGATGGACCTCCGTAACGCCCCCCACTCTTCCGCCGACGGAGCTCGCTTCAACGATGCGACCACCAGGTGAGCCGGGTCTCTCTCCGCCTCCTGAGGAAAGGGATTCCGACGGAGGATGCTGCGCCATTCGGCGGCGGTGCGGACAAAGAAATTGGTCGAGAGCCCGAGGTGGTCGGAAACCACGCGCTCGAGCATCTGTTCCATCCGAGCCGTATCGGTTGGGTCGGCCCGAAAAACGATATTGCCGGATTGCAGGACGGGCTGGATGTCCTCGAATCCCATCCGACCCAGCAGTTTCTGAAGCGCGGACATATTGAGCCGCGTCGAACCCCCGAGGTTGACGGCGCGCAGGAGCCCGATGTAGACCGTCATTCCGGCTGCCCCTTCGTCCCCGGCCCGGACGGCGGGGACGGCGAAGACAAGCATTTTAGCATAGCCCCGGCTCGCCGCATCGTGAGCGGAACTCGCACCGGGACAGCTCCGGCCACCACGGAGGGTCCCGCGGATCGGTGCGTCACCGGGATCGAGGGACTCGATAACATCCTGGGGGGCGGAATTCCCCGGGGCAACATGGTGCTCATCGCCGGCGGAGTCGGCACGGGCAAAACGACCCTCTGTCTCGAGTTCCTCGTCCGGGGAGCGGAGAAGGGAGAGAAGGGACTCTTCGTCTCCGTCACCGAGGCCTCGGCCAAGCTGATGCAAAACTTCAGCACTTTCGAATTCTTCCGCCCGGAGCTGGTCCAGCAGAACCAGGTCACGATCGTCGATCTCCCGATCGTGTACGACCGTCTCGGGCTCAATCGCGAGGAGCTCATGCCTGGGGAGGTGGACATTCTCGTCCGGACGATCCAGGACTTGGTCCGGGAGAGCGGCGCTCGCCGGGTCGTGGTGGACTCCCTGACCTCGGTCGGCTTTCGGGTCCGCAGCGAGGAAAAGGCCAGGGACTTCATTCTGAAACTGGGGCAGGCCTTCTCCGAACTGGGAACGACATCGCTCATGGTGGCGGAAGTGGGCGCCGTGCCCGGTGTGCACTCCCTTTACGGGGTGGAGGAGGCAATCGTCGACGGCGTCGTACTGCTCTCGAATGTTCGGCGCCGCGGCGACATGCTGCGGGTCCTGCAAATCATCAAGATGCGCGGGACGGTCCATTCTCGCGCCCAGTACGTCATCGACCTCACGCCGATCGGCCTGCTCATGGCTCCCTTCCTGAAGGGTGGCCGCTTGGAGAGCGCGTAGACGGATGGCGCGGGAGTCCGAGATTGCCGAGCGGCTACGCTCGTTCACGACTGGAGGCACGGTGGCCTTGAAGCTGGGCGCCAAGGATTACGCCGACAACTACCTCGCCGCGCTCGGCCTGACGGTCCGGGACCTCGGGGGAGAGACCAACAGTCACACAATCTACGTCTCCGTCACGAACCCGGCGTCGCTGGTGTGGAGCCTGCTTCAAGCGCTCGACATCCCGTCCGCTCGGCTCTCGTTCGTGGACGCGATCTCGCACCTGATGATGAGCTACGAGAACGTTCTCCCGAATGCCTCGTACGTCGAGAGTCCCACCATGCTCGAGGGCATCATGCTCCGGATCGAGTTCCTGCTCCGGCGGCACCCCAACCAGCGGAACGTCGTGATCATCGACTCGGTGAACTCGCTCGCGGTCCACAACAGCACGGACGTCCTGTCCGAGTTCTTCCATATCCTCGCGAACAACCTGAAGACCCGCTCTGTGCTGACCGTACTGTTCACCACATTGGAGAGCGAGGGGACGGACCTCGACCGGATCCTTTCACTGGTGGTCGACGAGTCGTTCGTGCTCGACGGAGCCCCATGACCACCGGCGACGAGCCGCTCCTGGGCATCCCGGACATCGACGCCACATTGTCCCCGTACCTCCCTCCCGGCTACCTCGTCGTGGTCATCGGCACGCCCGGCTCGGGCTCGCACCTGTTGGCGAAGCAGTTCGCTCAGGCCGGCATCGGGTCGACGCCGGTGCTGTACTACACGACCGCCGAGCGAACGGTGGACTCGCAGGCCGCCTTCCGGTCGTTCCACTGGGACCCGGAATCGATTCGGTTCGGAAACCTCTCGGACGACTACTACAAGCGGGTCCTGGAGCCGCAGCTCGAGGTGTCGCGCATCCGGGAGCGTGGGCTCCGGCTGGAGGACCTCCGGACCGCGCGTCGCCCGGAGGTGCCCGCGGCCCCCTACAGCCTCGTGGGACGGTTCCTCAACGACCTCGCGAGCCTCGATTCCCCGTTCCGTCTGGTGCTCGACTCCCTCGACTTCCTCCTCGAGCTGCTCGAAGTGTCCGAGGTGGTCAGTCTTGTGCGGCAGATCCGATCGAGGACCCAGCTGCTCGGTGGCAAGGCGATGGTCACTGTCGAGCAAGGGTCGCTCGACGGCCGCTCCGCCGCGATGTTGGAAGACGCGGCCGACCTCGGGATCACCTTGCGCTCCGAGCCAAACGGAATGACCTTCGAGCACACCCTCGAGGTCAGGAAGCTTCGCAATCACCCCGAACGGACGCAGATCCGGCGCCTGACCATCGACGACACCGGGTTCCACGTGGCTCCCTGAGCGAGGGAGTGAAGCCGTTCCCGGCCCGGGCGGCTTCCGCTTGGCGGGGAACTGCCGAGGCCGAACGAGATCCCGTTTTCTTCGGCCGAGCGCTGCGTTCCGGGATTATAGCGCCGGCCCTGCCCGGACGGGACGAATGGTTCGCCCGGTCGTCCCCGTCAATCCGACTTGAGTGAGCGTTGATGGGACACCTCCCACATCAGAGCGTGCCTCGGGTGAGGCGAGGAACGCTATGCAAGCGAAGAAGTCCAAGGGGACCGAAGTGGCCGTCCGACCGATGCCAACGATGGATCTTTCGAACTATCTGGACCAGCTGTTCGAAAACTTCCGACAGGAGATTTTGACGGGACTTCCCTCAGCGTTCTCCCTTTCCGGAGCTAGGGCCTTCGAGTCGTGGTTCCCCGCCTTGGCCGACGTGGAGGACAAGGGGAACGCGTACGAGATTCGGGCGAACCTTCCCGGTCTTCATAAGGAGAACATCGATATCCGACTCCACGGCCGGACGCTCCGCATCGAAGCCAAGGAGAGCGCCGAAAAGGAACAGAAGGGCAAGACATACCTCTATCACGAGCGGACCTACCAGGGGTTCAACCGGAGCATTGAGCTACCGGAGGAGATCCTGTCTGAGAAGGTCTCGGCGCGGTACCAGGACGGGGTGCTGACGCTGGAGATCCCGAAGGCCAACCCCGAGCCTGAGAAGCACATCTCCGTCGGCTAATCGAGCCGACGGCCTGGACCGGCCCGCCTAAGGGGGTCCCGGCATGCGGGCCGGGATCCCTTTCTCTTCCCGACGGACGTCGTCCCCTAGCCGACGAGTCCGCTGCGGTCGCGCTCTGGGAAGGGGGGTCTCCGTGGTGCGTGCTTGTTCGTCGACCAGCGGTAGGTGTCCACCGTCACGACGCGGTTTCCGTCCACCTCCATTTCAGCGAACCGTTATCTATCGTGCGCCGCTGCTTTGACTGGAGTCCACGATGGAGGACGTTCTCATCCGCATCACGGAAAAGGTGACGCTCAAGGACCCGGTGCTCGTCGAGGGTCTGCCGGGTGTCGGGAACGTCGGCAAGCTGGCGATTGATTACCTCAAGGAGAAGCTCAACGCCACCATCTTCGGATGGATCCATTCGAAATTCTTCCCTCCCCAGGTCTACGTGAGCGAGGAGGGACTGATTCGACTCGTTTCGAACGACTTGTCGTATGTGCGAGCGACCGGATCGAACCAGCGGGACCTGATCCTGCTCGGGGGCGATTATCAGGGCATCACGCCGGAAGGCCAGTACGAGCTTACTGACCGGGTGCTGGCCCTTGCGAACCAGATGGGCGTCCGGGAGGTCTACACGCTCGCCGGCTTCGCCCAAGGCCATCTCGTCGAGGGCCCGCGCGTTTTGGGGGCTGCGACCTCGGCGGCCCGGGTCGAGGCGATGAAAAAGTACGGGGTGGTATTCTCCCGGACGGACCCGGGCGGCGGGCTGATTGGTGCCAGCGGCCTGTTCCTCGGCCTAGGCCAGGTCTACGGCATGGATGGTGTCTGCCTCATGGGGGAGACGTCCGGGTACTTCGTGGACCCTCGCAGCGCCGAAGCGGTGCTGCGCGTCCTGAGCAAGGTGCTGAACCTCACGATCGATTTTACCGAGCTCGAGCACAAAGCCAAGGAGATTGACCGGATCGCCCAGAAGTTCCGCGAAGCCGAGACCCCCACCCGCCCGGCGGAGACGCCGGGTCAGGCGCGCGAGGACCTGGGCTATATCGGTTGACGAGCCCCTCGGGACCTGCACGCGCGATCACCATGGGGCCGGACGACCCTGCCTCAGTTCCAGTAGAGACCGGCAACGGCGCGTCGCTCGCTCGATCGGTGGATCCGGTGCTGCGGCGTCGCCTACGCGTGGCCGCAGACGGGGACGGCTACCTGCCGTTCGACCAGTTCATGGAGATCTCGCTCTACGACCCCGGTCGAGGGTTCTACGACCGGGCAAGCACGCGACTCGGTCGAGAGGGAGATTTCTATACGGCGGCGCACGTGCACGGCCTCTTCGGCGCGACATTGGCCTCTCACTTTCGGGAGGTTCGACGATCCGAAGGATCCCCCGTCCGCTTCCCGATCGTTGAGGTAGGTCCCGGTGACGGAACGCTGGCTGCGGACATACGGACCGCGTTGCGGCGCGGATCGACGGGAGCGAATGGGTGGGAGTACGTCCTCGTAGAGCGATCGGCCGCGCTCCGAGCGGTAATCTCGTCACGTCTGGGTGTCGCACAACCTGGAGAGGTACCGTGGCGGTTCTCCCCCTCGGTTGGCTCCGAGGGTCCGATTCAAGGGATTCTCCTGGCCAACGAGCTGCTCGACGCTTTCCCGTTCCGTCGGTTGGTAAAGACAGCCTCGGGGTGGGCGGAGTTGGGCGTCAACATTCCCGCCGAAGGTCCTATCCGAACCGAAGTACGCGGGCCGGAGCGCACTCAGCCGCCTGCCGCGTTGCCCGCCGACGCGCCGGTCGGCTCGGTGCTCGAGGTCTCGCCGGCCATGGAGTCATGGATCCGGGAGCTTGGGGACAACGTGGCCGGGGGGCGGGCCGTGCTCATCGATTACGGGGTCGAAGAGGGGGCCCTTCTTTCCCGCGGGGGAACAGGCACGATCGAGGCGATCCGAGACCACCGCCCGGTCGACCCGCTATCGCGGCCCGGAACGGCCGACATCAGCGCCTGGGTCAATTTCACCCGGGTCCGCCGCGCGGCCGAGGCCGCGGGCCTCGAGGAGATTTTCTATGGCCCACTCTCGGACGCCCTGGTCACCTGGGGGATCGACGACGTCCGGGCTCGCTTGGAAGCCGACGCGGGCCCTGTCGAGGCCACGAAGCTAAAGCTGGCTCAGAAGAGTTTCCTGTTCGGATTCAGCACGTTCAAGGTGCTCGAGCTGGCGCCCCGCCGCCGCTCAGCGTAGTGCCGGTGAGAACTTCTCGTGGAGCTCGACCGGTTCCACGACGTGGCCGTCGAGGAGCAGTCGGGCCACATCGGCCGGCAGCGACAGCACGTCGTCCCGTCGCAGCTCGATCGTTTCCGACCCCAGGGTAACCTTCGGAGTGTCTTTGAGCACCCGGACGATCCGCACATCGGTTCCCGCTCCGGGGGTGGGGGACGCCGAACGTGAGGGAGCCGCCTCGGAGGGCAGGTTCCGCGGTGGGGTCGCTATCGGCCGCTTCTGTGCGACGGGTGCCGGTCCGGTCGGCTCCAGGTAGGGGGCGACCTCGGACCGGTGCTGCCGCAGGTATCCGAGCATGGACTCGTGCAGAGTACGCTCCTCGGGCAGCGCGTTCGGCAGGTCGCGGGATCCCCCGAGGCTGGCCTGCAGCGCCGCGGTGAGGATCTTCATCATGCGAGCCTCCACAATGTCTCGGGCCGTCTGCACGGCGCGCTGGTGCGTTTGCCGGGCCAGCTCGCCCTTTCTTCCCGACGGATTCTCGCGCAGTTCCGTCTCGAACGTCGATTTCAGCTCCGCCAGGTAGGCTCGCGTCTGCGGGTAAAAGTCGACCGGCACCTTCGAGAGTCCGTGGGCCGATCCCTCGGCCCGTCGCAATTCGAGAAGCTTGGTGTAGTAATCCGCCATGTAACCACAACGGGGGAAAGAGCGGAGGCTTTAGTTCTTCGCGCCGTGCGCGGTCTCTGAGGTTCTCGACGAAAACGCCACGCCGAGGGAATTACGTCGAATGGAGCGGGCCGCCGAGGTCTGGCAAGGATTTCTCAAGCTGTGGGAGGAGTTCCTCTCGGGAACGAACGAGGACTCGACAGTGGTCGTGGTCGAGGGTGAGCGAGATCGGCGTTCGCTCCGGTTGCTCGGGGTCTCCGGCCGGGTGGTCCTGCTCCACTCAGGCCGCGGAATGAGCCAATTGACCCGTGCGCTGTCTCGGCCCGGGCAACGCGTGGTCATACTCACCGATTGGGACCGGGAGGGGGGACACCTGGCCCACCGCCTCGCGGAGCTATTGCTCGCCGAGGGGGTCCATGTGGACACGGAGTTCCGCCGGAAGCTCGCCAGGGCCCTCCACGGGGAGGTGGCTCACGTCGAGGGACTGGCCGGCTGGGCGCATCGATCGGCCGAACGCGCGGGAGCGCCACTCGATCACTGGCTTCGGGTCCCGGCCGAGCCGCGCGACCCGAACGTTGGCCGGAGCGGAATTACGGAATGACCTTGACTTGCGTGCGGCGGACGTCGCGCCGGTTCTGGGTCCGCGAGGGGCGCATCCGCTCCGCTCCCTTGCCTTTCCAGCGCAGACCGCGACCCTTCGCACCGGCGCTGGTCAACCCACGGTAGACCCGGCCGCGCTGCGCGGGAGCGGCGATCCATGCGATCTTGGGGTCGGCCAGGATAGTGGGGTGATGAGGGTCCACCAGGATGACCTCGAAGAACTTCTGCTTCCCGTCCTCGCCGACCCAGTACGAGTTGAGCACCTCGAGGTTCGGGTAGTGCTTCTGGGCCCGTTCTTCGGAGATTCGCTGCAGGCTCTTCGACAGCGTCATCCGGAGGATCCCCTTATGCTTCGGTCGACGGCCGGCGATGATCGCCCGCTTGCGCTGCCCACCGCGACGGACGCGGACCCGAACGACGACAAACCCCTCCTTCGCGCGCCACCCCAGCGCACGGGCCCGGTCCAATCGAGTAGGGTGGTCGAGCCGGTTGACCGTCGTCTCCTGCCGCCAGGTGAGGAGCCGTTCATGCCGGAGACTAGCGCCCTCGGGCCCCTGAGTCAGGCGGAACGAGCGGCCGGCGTAGCGATACGACGAGCTGGACATGGAAAGCCGGCGGGGGACCTGTGCTTCGTTTATAACTCTGCTGCGCGCGCGCATCCAGAGTCGGCACGTACCGCCGATCGGGGTGCCCTGACTGTCCGGATTGGCTCGACGAACTTATCCCGCACCGAGCGTTCCTCCGTGTCTCGGTACTGTGGCGAGGGGAACACGCAATGGCGTCAACGATGCAGAAGTGGAAGGTTGAGTGCGAGGACGGATTCTCAGTGATCAGTGCCAAGGAACACGAGCTCGTGCAGCACGTTCAGCAGCACGTGAAGGAATTTCACCAGAAGGTCGTTAGCAAAGAAGACGTCATGAAAATGGCGAAGAAGACGAGCTAGCTGGACTCGTGTTCTCCCGTCCCACCTCCCGGGTCATCTTCGGGAGATAGGGCTGGGGCTTCCGACCCTGTGCAGCCGGATTTCTGGCGTCAGCAGAAACCGCGGAAACAGATTCCGGCTCGAAACGTGTGTGTGAGGGCTCATTCGACGAACCCCTCAACAGGACCTAGGAAGCTGCGGAGCTTCCAGTACGTCCGAAGAAATTCGTACCCATGGCGTGTCAACCGCCAAGCGGGAGTTTCGTCCGCCGTGCGAGTGACGAGTCCCAGCCCAACGAGGAAGTTCACGGCCCGGTGCGTCCGGTCCACCGGCATACCGACGGCGTAGGAGAGTCGGGTGATTCGACAAGGCGAGGCCGCCCGCCGCAACACTTCGAGGAGCTCGGCGTACAGGTCGAGAGGGGAACGTCGAGCGCCCAGCGGACCTTGCCGATCGGTGCCGAAGAGCGGTGGCTCCGCCGGTGGCTCGCTCGCGGTTTCGAGCGGTTCGGCGGGGTCTTCGCGGCGGCCCGGCATCAGAGCGGAGGAGGCGGAAGCTGGGACACCTGCCGTGGGGACTGGGCGAACTGCGCCCCGTCACCCCGGATGGACCGTACGAATTGGGTCTCCCCATGGATCTCCACGCGGGAGGAGACCTCGAGATCCTCGGTGTAAACATTCCGAGCCCGGGCGCGTTCCCTCAGCCGCAGGGAGCCGGCCCAGACGTCTTCCACGTCGCCGCGCTCTCCCACTGTCACTTCCCGGGCGACGATGGGTCCTCGCACGGTGCTCCGGTCGCCGATCCGCAGCACGTCCCCTTTTACCCCCGAGCGGGTCCGAATTTCGTCCCCGACCTCGACCCGGTCTGTGGCGACGACCCGCTCCGCGGACAGCCGGCCGCCGATCTGCAGACGACGCGCCGCAACGGAACCGGTCACCTCGGCCAGGCCGCCCACTTCCACGTCCTCTCCGTCAATCGAACCGGCAGACAGGTGCCCTCCGACCTCGATTCGGGCGGATTGAAGCTTCCCGGCCACCCGGACCCGTCCGCCCACTTCCATCGTCCGTGTGGCCACGAGGTCGGCGTCGCAGTCGATCATTCCGCCGACATCTACCGACTCTCCCCGGGCGGCCGCGCGCACGCGGCCCATCCCCCCGATCTCGAGGGAACCGAAGGTAAGGGCCGCGGTCGATTCGAATATCCCTCCTACGTCGATGGACCGACGGACCGTGCCGCCTCCAATGGTGACTCGACCTCCGATATCGAGCGAGGTCAGGTCCACGGCGCCCCGGAGGTCAGCCGAGCCCCCGACTTCGAACTGGTCCCCCTTGGTCGTGCCAGAAACGTCGACTCGTCCACCAATATCGACTTCGGGGCAGTCCAGGTTTCCCCGGACTAAGATCGTCTTATCGCCTTCCAACCTTGCGGCGGCCAGGTCCCCGGCGACGTCGAGCCGGCCCCGACGGAGCGTAATCGAGCCCGAGGCGTGTACCGCTCCTCGGACGGTGAGCGCGCCATTCTCGATTTCGATCTCCCGACAGTTGAGCGACCCCTCGACCGACCCCGATCCACGACTCCTCAACCTGCCGGTGATCTCGATTGTCGAGGCTCCCGGTGGCGGCTGAAGCGTGCCCCCGGGGGGAAGCTCGTAATCTCCGTCGACGCGCGCGGTGCCCGCGGAAGAATTGGCCACCATTCTCTTCTCCTCCTTTTCCCTTGCATGCCTTTCTTAGAGGGCCCGTGTCCCTCGAAGGGGCCGGGTCAGAGGTCCGCCGCCATAAGAAAGCTGGGCGGCAGAGCAAGGTTCTCGCCGAGTCGTCATTAAAGAGTACCGGAACGGGAACACGTCATTCCCTCACGCCTCTACTTCAGGCGTCCCGGCGAGACCCTGGAACTGGATCGGACGGTCCGGCGCGGGCGGGGTCTCGAATTTGCGCCGCAGGCTTGTTTTGACCCACGGCGCATCCGTCGAGGAGTACTCGAGCCGAGCATATTCACTCAGGTCATCTCGGTGTTCCGTCGCCGCCATCCAGGCCGCTATCAACAGTTTCTCCATGGGGCATTCCTGGCCTCCCTAGCCCCCGGGGGGGGTCAAGGAGGGAACGCACCCGGGGAGCTCACTTGGAGTGAGTACTCGGCAACCAGGGCAGCCGGGCGACCGGGGACCGCACGACCTTGGCCGTCCCGTGACTCTCGGTGGACACGGCGCGTCCCATGTGCGTCTCGAGCTCGCGGCTGAACCGGTCCGCCCGGGCCAGCTCGGCGGACGGAATCGTGGAAGGGGCCTCCCAGTAGATGGCCGCTCCTCCACTGGTCGGAGCTACGCGGAACTTGAGCTTCCGGAGCCCCTCGGGTACGGCGGGGTTCATCCGCGCAAGCGATCCATCCAACTGGGTCGCCGCCGGCTCCGCGATCTCGGTCTTCTCGACGATGAATCCGATATCGGCCAGATAGTCGGCCAAGTATCCCACGAAGCGCTCCCGCCCGATGCCGCGAACCCGGAGCCAGTCGGCCGCTTCAGCCATGTCGTTTCTTCCCGATTCGGTCGACGCTCCGCACAAAGCCGAGCATCATTCGATACTCGTGCTCGGTGGGCACGGCCCGGCCGAACAATCGCCGGAACAACAGCATGAGGCCCCGGCGCTTGTGGCGGGGATAGTCGGTCCGGGCCATAAGCTCAGCGAGCCGCCGGAGGAGTAGTTCCTTCTCCCGTCCGGCGAGGGGGAGGCGCTCTGGTGCGGGGGTGGTCTCTTCCCATTCGCTTCCCTGGGCGCGGTGAATGGCATACAGCAGGATGCCGACCGCGTGGGAGAGATTGAGGGTGGGGAACTCCCGGCGGGCGGGAATATGCGCGATCAGGTCGCAGGCGCCCAGCTCTTCCCGGCCCAGCCCGTTGTCTTCGGGTCCAAAGACGAGGGCGATTCGGCCCTCGGCGGCTCGGACGATAGCTCCCAGCCTCTCGGGGTCGATCGACCGGCGCAGGAACGCGTTGGAACGGCCGAGTACCAAGTCCGTCGACCCGACGACCAAGTCGGAGTCCGACACGGCCTCCTCCAAGGTCGAGACCGTCTGCGCGTTACGGAGGAGTGAAATCCCACCCATCGCCCGCCGTCGGGCGTCCGGTCCCAGCGCCGCCCGGGGGCGGACGAGCGTCAGTCGCTCCGCGCCGAAGTTCCGCCCAACCCGCGCTACGGCGCCGACGTTGCCGTCCTCTTTCGGCCGAACGAGAACGACGTTCACCCGAGCGGTCAGGAAGCGGTTCCCTCCGAAAGGAGACGTCGAACCATCCAGTCGACGTCGAACGGCCGCAGGTCCTCGTACCCTTGCCCGACGCCCACGAAGACCAGGGGCTTCTTCGTGACGAACGTAGCCGACAAGGCCGCGCCTCCCTTGGCATCGGCGTCCAGCTTGGTCAGGATCAGCCCGTCGATGCCCAGCGCCTTTTGGAATTCCTTGGCCTGCTCGAGAGTGTCGTTGCCCGAGAGGGCGTCCCCCACGAACAGCGTCAAGTGCGGCTGAACGACCCGACGGATCTTCTTTGCCTCTTCCACCAAGTTCTCGTTCGTGTGCTGCCGACCGGCCGTGTCGACCAGCACCACATCGAGGTGCCGGGCCCGCGCGTGCGCGACGGCATCGAAGGCCACGGCCGCAGGGTCGCTCCCTTCCTGTTGCCGGACCACCTTGATCCCGAGCCGCTCTCCGTGCACGAGCAACTGCTCGATCGCCCCTGCCCGGAACGTGTCCCCGGCGGCGATCACGACCGAAAGCTGCTGCTCCCGAAGCCAGTGGGCCAATTTGGCCACGGTCGTGGTCTTGCCGGTGCCGTTCACTCCGACGACCAGAATGATGTAAGGTCGGGGGTCCTGCGCCCGGACGCGGGCCAACAGGTCGATCGGAGGCTGGGACAATATCGACCGGACCGACGCCTCAAAGCTGGAGCGGATCGCGGCCTCGGCGTCCGCGCCCCACTTGAGCTTCTTTCCGGCGAGCTCCTTTCGGAGGTCCCGACGAATCCGTTCCACGACCGACAGCGCCACGTCCGATTCAAGGAGGGCGATCTCGAGATCCTCCAGGACCGTGTCGAGGGTGTCGTCGGAGAGTCGCCGGCCGAAACCCTCTGTGAGCGACTCAGAGGCCGGTGGAGTGGGCGGGGCGGGCTTCTCCCCCGCCGCGGCTCCGGTCGACTCCTCCCGCTTCGACGAGCCGAAGAGACGGGCCTTAATCGATGACCACATTGTCCGTGGCCGGGCCGGAACCGGCCCGCTCGGCGCTCTGACTCAACGCTTCCAGTCGACTGGAGAGGGCCGTGATTCGCTCCTCCAAGGAGCGCATCTGGTTCTCCAGGTCCTGGGACGCCTGATCGAGTCGTACCGACCGCTCGGCGAGGAGCTGGCTCGCCTTGGGTCGCTCCATCTCCACGACAATCCCGCTGCCAATCCCCACCAGCACACGCGCGGTGTCCCGGGGAGACCCCCGCAGGAAAGTGTCGCCGCCGACCGGGACCAGCAACTCCGGGTCAGCCCCCATCCGGTCCAGTCCCTCCAACGTTTCCCGCGCCCGCTGATGATCGGCCCGCGAGGCCGAGATCAGCTGGAGCTGTTGGAGCATCTGCGACAGCTGATTTCGGTAGAGGTCGAGGCGCATCAGGTCGTCTCGGACCTGTTGCTCGGTCACTGGCGGCGCATCGTTCCGGGGAGTGCTCATGCCTGCGCCGGCTCCACGGACCCGATCCGGATCAGGCGCCGGGGAACGTGATGGCAGCCGCCGATCACGGAGACCGCCCACTCGCGAGCGGCCTCCGCAGTCGGGGCATCGCGGACCTTCGAGAAGGTCTGCCAGCAGTTACGACGAGCGTAGAACTCGCCCGAGACCCTCCATGTCGGCACTCTGACACCTGAACGGCGCGGCCACCCGAGGAGCCTACATTAGCCCTTTGGGTCCGAGGCCGGGTTCTCCTCGGAATCGGGAGCGGAGGCGGGTACGGTAGCCGTCGATTTCACGGCGATCTCTCGCCGCTGGAACCAACGCTTTTGCCGTTCTTCCAGCCGGGCCGCGGCGTGTTGCGGGGGCGGGGGCTCCAGCAGATCCGGGGCGTCGACCGGCACGGGCGGACCGGAGGTCGACGGCGGAGGCTCCGGGGTCTGTTGCGGTGGAGTGGCAGTGTCGGTCAGCCGGCGAGTTCGGTGATCTCTTTCCACCGAGAATCCACCTCCTCCTCCGTGAAGCCTATGGTGGGAGCGAACAGCACGGTCTCCCCCCAGGCCTCCCGAGCCGCGGGGAACTGCTCGACGTGGAGCGGGAGCACGACTCCTTCCGCCCGAGTCTCCCCGGCGAGGGCCCGAACTGCACTCGTGACCTCCTCGCCCGCGGAGAAAAGTACCCGGGCTTGAGGGTCAAATCGGGACAGCGTGCCTCCGACGAGCTGGTCCCCCTCTCCGGCGGAAACGAACGCGACCCGGCAGCCCCGCTTCATCATCAGGTACGCTCCCACGGCGCCCCGCGTTCCGTCGACCAACGCCACGACCCGGCCGGCCACGCCAAGCGGGAAGCCCCCCGGCCCACGGACTCGGGTCGAGTACAGGTAGGTTCGGGCCGCCCGCACCTCGACGAACAGTTCGACGGCCGGGGTCTCGAGATCCACGGACAACTCTCGGTCCGGCCATTGCGCCAGCAACCGCCCGCCCAGGTCCCGTGCCAGTTCCTGGCTCGTGAACGAATGGCTGCCGGTTCGACGGGCGCGAATCGCAAACGAACTCCGAGGCCCGAGGAGCGGATCGGCCCACGATACGATCCGCGAGCGAATCCCCTCGAGCTCGGTCGGAATCTCCTCCACCGGGCTGACTGAAGTGACTCCGAACACGCGCCGGACCAAGCGAATGCCCTCGGTCTCGTTGTCGCTTTCGACGTACAGGTGTCCATGGTCGGCGCGCAGGCGGCAGGTCAGTTTCGCGGCGAGGAATTGACCCAGAATGTTCCGTTGCAGTGCCCGTTCAAACTCTCTCCGGACCGGCGGGGATTTGAGCGCCAGCTCACCGTAGCGAACGAGCAAGGTCGGCATTTAGGACGAACGGTTAAGACCGACACGTCTCATCAGCGTTCGGGGCGGAGACGTGCCGACGAGCGACGCGGACGCATCGGGGAATCTGTGGGACCCGTGGCGCCCTGTGCGAGAGCAAATTGACCAGGAGTTGGCCCGGCGGCTGGGAGCCCACGGATATCCCGAATCCGCCGAGGGGCTCGACCGGCAGCTCGAAGATGCCCCCTCGGGGGTCGCCGACTTCGGGTACGCCACCCACCGAGCCGCCAAGTCCCTCGGAGTGCCGCCCGAGCGGCTGTCCGCGGAACTTGCGACCGATTTTCCGCTCAGCGGCGGGCTCGTGCGCGTGACCTCCGATGGGGCCTACGTCAATTTCCACGCGGATACGTCGCGGCTGATTCAAGCCACTCTCGAGCTGGTCATCGCCCGTGGTGCCGCGTACGGCCGGGGCCCCCCGAGTACCGAAAAGGTCTGCGTGGAGCACACGAGCGCCAACCCGAATGGCCCTTTTCATGTCGGTCGGGTCCGGAACGGGATCATCGGGGACACCCTGGCCCGGGTCCTCCGAGCCGCCGGTTTTCCGGTCACGACCGAGTACTACGTCGACGACCTGGGTCGCCAGTCCGCGATGATCACATGGATCTGGTCGAAGCCTGTGGACCAATGGCCGCCCGAGGTCCGGGACGGGGCGCGTCCGCCCGAGGGGGTCACCCTCTCCACCGAGAAGGCGGACCACTGGTATGGCCGACCCTATCGCTACGTGAGCGACTTTCTGAAGAAGAACCCGGAGGCAGCCCAGCAGGTGGCCGAACTGACCCGGGAGCTGGAGTCGCATCAGGCTCCTCCGCTGCACCGGGAGATCGCGGAAGCCGTCCTGGGAGGTATGCTATCCTCTCTGGCACGGGTTGGGGTTCATTTTGACAGCTTCGTCTGGGAATCGAGCCTAGTCCAGGACGGATCGGTAGCCAAGGTCATCGAGCGATTCCGAAAGTCCCCCCACGCAATCCTCGAGGAGAACGGTGCCCTCGCGCTCGATGCGCAAGGATACGGCCTGCCCAAGGAGAGCGCCACGATCATCGTGACCCGGGCCGACGGAACGTCACTCTACCCGACGCGCGACGTCGCGTACCATCTCCAGAAGTTCTCCCGATTCGCCCGGGTCATTGACGTGCTGGGACAGGACCATCAGCTGCACGCGCGAACCCTGGATGCGATGCTCGCGGAGATTGGCGAGACGCGCCGGCCCGAGTTCCTGATCTACCAAGATATCACGGTCCCCGAAGGGGGCCGCATGTCGACGCGGAAGGGACGGGCGGTCCATCTCGACGACCTGTTGGACGAGGCGGTGGAACGGGCCCACGGCGAGGTGCTGAAGCGACGGGAGGACCTGTCGGAGGAGCAGGTGGCCTCGATCGCGGAGCGCGTGGGCGCCGGGGCCGTTCGTTTCCACGTTCTTCGGGTGGCTCCCGACAAACCAGTCAAGTTCCGGTGGGAGGAGGCCCTCTCCTTCGAAGGACGCAGCGGACCGTTCGTCCAGTATTCGTACGCGCGGGCAGGCAGCATCCTGCGGAAGGCCGGTCGGGAGTCTCCGCCGTTTCCTTTCGAGACGAGGGCCCTCAACCTCCCCGAGGAGACCGACCTCGTGCGGGTCGTGGCCCGGCTCCCTGGCACGATCCAGTACGTCGCGCGCACCGGTCACGTGCATGCAGTGGCAACGTATGCTTACGGTCTGGCCGAGGCGTTTAACCGGTTCTACCAGGCGATCCCCGTCCTCCGCGCGGAGGAACCTGCCCGCGCGAGCCGCCTTGCCTTGGTGGCGGCGACCCGTCAGGCCCTCGGAAACACCCTCGACTCCTTGGGGCTCGAGCGCCTAGAGCGGATGTGAACGGGGGCGGTCAGCGGATCCACCACACCGGCCTCCTCGAAGCCCCGGGCCCGGAGCACGCAAGAATCGCACCGTCCGCACGGTCGGTGCCCGCCCACGTAGCAGCTCCAGGTGAGCTCCCATGGAACGTGGAGCCGCCCACCCAGGCGCACGATATCGGCCTTCGAGAGTCGCAATAACGGCGCCTCGATCGTCACTTCCCGGCCCCGCTCGACCCCCGCGCGGGTCGCGAGGCGGGCTAGGTGCTCGAAGGCGCGAAAGTACTCCGGCCGGCAGTCCGGGTAGCCAGAATAATCGATCGCGTTAGCGCCGATGTAGATGGCCCGGGCCCCTACGCTCTCGGCGTACCCCAGCGCGATCGAGAGCAGGATGGTGTTTCGAGCCGGAACGTACGTCGACGGAATGCGCCCCGGCGCCCGGCCGGCGTGCGCGCGAGGGAGCGGGCGTCGGCGATCCGTAAGCGCGGATCGAAGCAGCGGCCCGAGCGGCAGCTCAAGAACCTCGTGGTGCGAGATATGGAAGTGCGCCGCGAGTCGACGCGCGCTACCGATCTCCTTCCAATGCCGCTGCCCGTAGGCGACGGTGAGGCAATCGACGCGTCGGAAGTGTTGCCGCGCAACGGCGAGAGCCGTGGCAGAGTCCATTCCTCCCGAGAGCAGCACGACGGCAATTCCTTGCTCGTCTCCCGCGGTCATCCGGACAGTTACCCGAGTGCGATCAGCAGAATCCAGGCCACAAGCACCGTGAGGGACATCGCCACCAGGTTCGTGCCTCCTTTGGTGAGATAGCCCCGGTTCTCCAAGGTCTCCCCCAGCACGCTATCGACTTGGCAACCCAGAAATCCGGCGAGCGTGATTCCGAGCAAAAAAGTCCCGAGCGGCGGAATGGGCTGGCGGAACAGGAGGAAGAGTCCGCCCCCGACGAGCGCAGTGGTGAATGCGCCGACGAAGGACCAAGCCTCGCCGAGGGCCGATATTCCGCCATTCGTCCCCGGCGGGACGGTCTTTCCCGTGAGCACACTGCGGGCGCGACCGGCCAGGACACCGAACTCGCTGGCGAACGTGTCCGAGGCGCCGAAGGCCAGGGCGGAAGCGTAGAGGAAGGCGGTCGTCGCCGGTGGAAGGACGCGGGGGACCGCCCAGCCCACGACCACCAAACCGGATGGCACCAGGATGTGCGCGAGCACATTGGCCACGCCCCGTTCGCCATGCGTTCCCTCCTGGACGTGCTTCCGCATCTTCTCCTCGAACCGGAATCGGGTAGCGAGCACGCTCGCCACGACGAACAGCACCAGGAGGGCAAGGTAGGGAAACCCACCCACAACCACGATGAAGGACCCGAAAGCCGTCGCGACCAATCCGGCAAACAGAGTCAGCGCTCCGGAGCGGACGGCTCCGGCGGACAGTACGCAGGTAGCGACGACGCCGATGATTGATTGAGAAAGCGGGAGCACCAAGAGAGGGTCCGCGCGAGGAGCCGGGCCGCCTTTAGAAGGTTTCTACGGGCCGCCTCAGCGGAATTACCCGCGGTGGAGGATGGCCGAAGCGGCGGCCCCGATGCTCGATACACGCACGTCCGGGCGAGTTCCCCGTTCGGCGAGTTCCCGGTCGACGAGCGATTCGTGGGCCACTTCCGGGACTAGCACGGTGAAAAGCCCCAGCTTCGTCCCCGCCTCGACGTCGAGCAGCCGATCCCCGATGATGGCGCTCGCGGGGAAATCGATGGCCCAATCTTCGGCTGCTCGTTGGAAGAGGGTCGTGGCGGGCTTGCGACAGTCGCACTGCTGCTCGGGGGCATGGGGGCAGTAGTAGAACGCGTCGATCGACGCCCGGTACCGCCGCAATCTCTCGTTGAGCCGCTGGTGAATCCGGTGCACGGTTTGCTCGGTGAAGAGTCCACGACCCACCCCTGATTGGTTCGTCACGCAAATGACGAGGTAACCGTGCTGGCGGAACAACCGAAGGGCGTCGCCTACGCCGGCGGCCAGTTCCGTCGCTTCGGGGTCGGCCAGGTAATGAAAATCCGGCATGAGCGTTCCGTCGCGGTCCACAAACACAACACGTCGCCGGGGCCGGGAACGCGCGGTCGCAGCGCTCACGGCCCGGTGGGCGTCGGCGAACTCTTAAGCGTTCACTTACGGGGGAGGTGGATGGACCGAGCTCCTGGATACTCCTCCGACCTTCGACTCCTGGCATCCTGTTGGACCGAATCGGTGGCGCGAGCCATCGAAGGCAGTACCGAGGTGAGCGTGCTGTATTCCGGCGGCCTCGATTCCTCGCTGGTCGCATGGGGGGTCCGGGGACACGCCCAGACCGAGCTCGTGAGCGTGGGGGTGAAGGGCAGTTCCGATCTTATCGCGGCGGAACAAGGCGCCCACCTCCTGGCGCTGCCGTGGACTCATCGAACCGTGGGTCGGCCCGACGTCGAACGCCTCTTGGCCATGGAGCACGCCACTTTAGCCTCGGCCAGCGAGGTCTCCCGGCCAGTACTGTTGGGTCTCGGGTTCGCCTTGGAGTCCGCGAATCACGCGAGAGTGCTCTGTGGACAAGGTGCAGACGAGCTCTTTCTGGGATATGCCCACTTCGATGGACTCTCGTCAGCCGACGCGGAGGCTCAGCGTCGGAAGGACCTCGACCGACTGTTGGGCGATGACTGGCCCCTCACTCTTTCTCTCGCGACGAGAGTGCACAAGGACCTCCGATCCCCGTTCTTGGACCGAGAATTCCTGAGCCTGGCTCGAGCGCTCCCGATCGACCAACTGAGATCGGGCACGGCGCGAAAGTCCGTGCTCCGAGAAATGGCCGTAGCGCTGGGACTGCCCCCGGAGCTGGCCGGGCGGTCCAAGAAGGCGTTCCAGTACGGAAGCGGTATTGCCAAACTGTTGAGGGCGACGGCGCACCGCAGCTGAAGGCTCTCATCAATCGGCAACAATCCGTGTGCCGGTCTCGTTGCGCATAGCGCGGCTCAGCGACGGGGGGTCGGTGATGATCGCCCGGCGGCCCCCCGACCGCAGGAATGTCAGCGAGGCTTGCACCTTGGGCGCCATGCTGCCTTCTCCAAACTCGCCGCGACGGAGATACGACTCCATCTCGGACGCGCGGACCTCACCTAGCCACTTCTCCCACGGCTTTCCGAACCCGATGGCTGCGGCAGGCACATCGGTCAAAATCGCGAGCGTGTCGGCGTCCATCGAGATCGCCACCAGGGAGGCCGTCCGGTCCTTATCGATGACCGCTTCGACCCCTTCGTAGACGCCCTTGGTCTTTTCGATGACGGGGACCCCGCCGCCCCCGGTGACAACCGGTACGATGTGGGCCCCCCAACCTCGTGGCAAGAGCTTTCGGAGGACTTCCCCCTCGATCCACCGTACCGGTTCGGGCGACGGGACCACCCGTCGCCATCCGCCCCGCGCGCCGTCGTACACCATTTCCCATCCCTGGCGCTTCCGGAGCGGTCGGGCTTCTGCCTCGGAATAGTACCTCCCAACCGGCTTGTCAGGGTGCTGGAAGGCACGGTCTCGTCGTGAGACTACCGTACGACTGACCAGGGCCAAGACGGTCCTCGGGACCTTCGCTCGAACCAAAGCGGCGGTGAGCTCCTGCTCGATCAAGTAACCGATTTGGCCCTGGGTCTCGGCCCCCAAGACGTCCATCGGGCGTGGAGGAAGTTCGTGTTCGGCGAGTTCGTTCTGTCGGAGGAGCGTGCCGACCTGGGGGCCGTTGCCGTGCGTGACGATGAGCTCTTCCCCGTCGGCCACTAGGGTGGCGAGCACGGCGGCGGTCAGGCGCATCTGGGCGACCTGCTCGGGCCACGTTCCATGCCCGCCCGCTCGTTGGAGGGCGTTGCCTCCCAGAGCGACGAGAACGCGCCCCATGCTGAACCGTGGCCTTGCTCGAGACGGACGCGAGTAAAAACGCATCGGAAAGGATGCGCGGTGAACATCCCATGGCACTCCGACTTCGTGGTCCACAGCATCGATATATAGGCAGGTCCGGGTCCGCCGCGTGTGACGGAAAATCCGGGGGAACTGTTCTGCCCGCTGGAGTTCCGGTACGGCCGTCCCGAGGTCCGCGCCCTCTTTTCTCGCGAGCTCCGACTTCGCCGTGCGCTGCGGGTCGAAGCGGCACTCGCCGAAGCCGAGGCGGAGCTCGGCATCATCCCACCCCACGCCGCGCAGGCGATTGCCGCCGCGGCAGCGGGCCCCGACGTGACATTGGCCGAAGTGGACCGGCTCGAGGCAGAGATTCGGCACGACGTCATGGCGATTGTGAGAGCGCTCGGGGCCCAATCGGGAGTCGGCGCGCCGTGGGTCCACTATGGGGCCACGTCGGCGGACATCACGGACACGGCGCTGGCGCTCGAATTCCAGGACGCCGTTCGGATTCTACGCGGAGACTTGACCGAGCTCGCGCAGACCCTTACCGACCTCGCTCACAAGTACCGTGGCACACCCGAGGTAGGTCGCACGCACGGCCAGTACGCCGTGCCCATTAGTTTCGGGTACAAAATGGCCGTCAGCGCGGCCGAGGTACTTCGGCATCGCAAACGGTTGGACGAGCTCGCGCCTCGTCTCTGTGTCGGGAAGATGGCAGGGGCTGTGGGAACCGGTGCCGGGTTCGGGCCTAAGTCTTTCGAGATTGAGTCGGCCGTGATGCGACGCCTCGGGCTACGCGCGGACGAGGCTCCGACCCAGATCGTGGGCCGGGACCGGATCGCCGAGTTTACGGGCTGGCTGGCCCTCGTAGCCAGCACCGCAGAACGTCTGGCGACGGAGGTCCGGAATCTCCAGAGGTCCGAGATCGCGGAAGTCCAGGAGCCCTTCGATGAGCGGCGTCAAGTGGGAAGCTCCACCATGGCGCAAAAACGGAACCCGGTCGTATCGGAGAACGTGACCTCCCTGGCTCGGTTGATCCGTGCCTTCGCGCTGCCGCCGCTTGAGAACATGGCGCTGTGGCACGAGCGAGACCTCGCGAATACGGCGAACGAGCGCATCGTGCTTCCGCATTCCATCGTTCTCACGGACGACATCCTCCGCAAGCTGATCGACGTGCACACCGGGTTGAAGGTGGACGCGGAGCGGATGGCCTCCAACCTGAGCCAGAGCGGAGGGAGCGTCATGGTCGAGAACCTGATGCTGGCCCTCACGGCAAAGGGAGTTCCTCGGTCCGAGGCCCACGAGTTCCTCCGCACGATGTCTCGAGGAGAGACAGGCGGCGGATCCCTCGCGGCCCGGGCCAAATCGGACCCAACGTTGCAGAAGTACTTCACGGGGGCCGAACTCGACCAGTTGCTCGACCCGGCCGCCTACGTTCAGGCCGCCGCTGCGAAGACCGACCGGGTGGTCGAGGCTCTCCGACGCGAGTTGGCCGCTTGACCGGGACGGCTGACTGGCGGGCCATTATCCGAATCCATCGGACGTCACCGGCGGAGGCCGACCGCGTCGCACAAGCCTTGGCGCCCGAAGTGGCCCGCGAGGTCCCTCGCGCCCGCGCCGATCTCGTCCGGGTCGACCTCAAGTCGGTCGAGCTCCGGATCGTGGCGGCTGACACGAGTGCATGCCGGGCCGCGCTGAACACATACCTGGCCTGGGTCGGACTCGTGCTATCGACGGAACGGGTAGCCAGCGGGCAGGCCACGCCCGATGGGCCAAGGGCGTGACGGCCTCTCCCCGAAGCGCTTAAGTCCCGTTCTTTTTCTGGCGCCGCCGATGGCCCTACCGGCGAAGCTGCAGAACGAGATTCGGCAGTACCAGCGGCTCCAGCAGGACTTGTCGCAGATCACCCAACAGCGAATGCAGATCGACCTCAAGCTCCGCGAGACGACGCACACGCTGGACGAGCTCAAAACAGTGGCCGACGACACGGTGATCTACCGGCCGATCGGGGGCCTACTGGTGAAGGCCCAGAGCAAGAAGGAGGTGGTCGACCTCCTCACCGACGACAAGGAGACCCTCGAGGTTCGGGTCAAGGCGCTGGAGCGAAACGAGAACCAGCTGAAGGAACGCTACACGACGATGACCAAGGAGCTCTCGGACGCGCTGCAGGCCGCCGGTGTTTCCCCCACTGGAACATCCCAGTAATCCGGCTCTTCCTCGGTTCCGGGCAATCTACATCGACCGGCGGACGAGCCGGTCGCCGACCTGTTCAAGCAATTTCTTGGCGCCCGGCCGAATCGTGGCACTCGTGCGAATCCGTTCGAATGCCTGTCTCGATAACTCGGAGATTTGTTGTTCGGAATACGCCAGGCTGCCGGTCGAACGGAGAAGCTCTTGCGCGGCCCGGACGCGTGCGGGGGCGGCGGCAGGGTTCCCAAGTACTTCCTGCAGCAAGGCGCGGCCGACCGGGTCCGCCCGTGCCCACGCGACGACGACGAGGAGGGTCCGCTTTCCCTCGATGAGGTCATTTGCGCTCTTTCCGATGTCACCCTCTGCCAGGCCGGCGCCCAGGATATCGTCGCGGAGTTGAAACGCCACGCCGAGGTCCGTGCCGATCGACGCGAGGTCGGTGAGCAGCTTCGGAGAGGCCCTGCCGAGAATGGCGCCGAGTCGAAGGGGTCCCGCAACAGTGTACTCGGCCGTCTTGCGACGGTGCACTTCCATCACGTCCTCTTCCCGAACGCGTTCGATCGGTAGCGCGCCGTTGCGCACGTCGAGCAACTGACCGTACGCTGTCTCGCGCGTCATGCGCACGTACTCCTGTAGCGCTTGCAACCGGAGAGGGCCGGGCACCGGGCTCCGTAGGATGGATTCGACGGCAAACGGCTCCTGCAGGTCCCCCAGCGTGATGCCCATTCCGACGCCGTAATCGGAGCTCGAGCCTAGCAATTGCTCGTCGCCATGCTGCGTGGCGAGAAGCCGATGAACGGAAGGTCCTCCGCGCCGCTCCTCCGCGTGGTCGATGATATCGTCGTGGATCAGCATCCAGCTCTGGAAGTGCTCGATGCCGGCGGCCGCGCTCAACGCCGGGCCCGGTTCGCCACCGGTCGCGACGTGAAATCCCCCGAGCACGAGCAGCGCCCGCAGCCGCTTGCCTCCTCGGAGGGTGAACTCCTCCAGAACACTGAGTGCGTTGGCCGCGACATCGTTTCGAGCCGCTTCCCGGGCCCCCGCGTAGGTCCGGGCGATCTCCTGCTCGATGCGTGGAAGCCATTTGGCTAGACGCTCGAACTCCACGTCCGCGCCTCGACTGCTGAGTATATTTAATCTGGGGATGTGGCCAGTCACGTGCCGGCGCCGGCGTTCAGCGAGCTCGTGGGCCGATTGACCGAGGCCTTTGGCCAGCAACCCGACGCGATGCGTCCGACGCCAGAAGGGTTTTTGCTGCGAACGACGGACGACTTTCTTTACGCATTTCTAGAAGACCCGTCCCAGGTTTCCCTTTCCACGGTCCAAGCGCTCCTCCGCGAGGCCGCGGACCGGCCGTCTCGGCTCGTGGTGTTCTCGCCGGGAAGGTTGCCGCTCGCGCTCACCGCGGAGCTCATTGGAAAGGGGGCGACCGTCGTGGATGGAGCCCGGTTCCGCGAGCTCGTGACCGGGCTCAACTTAGGGAGCTACATCGGCGAGGAACCTCGAGCGGTCCCCACCCCTGGGGAGACCCGCCAGCTTCCAAGCGCGCGACAGCTCGATGAAATCGTTGTGCGGGCCAGGACCTGGCTCGACTGGGGTGTGCCGGCCCTGGCGCTCCGCTTCTTCCGGCAGGCGCTCGAGTTGAAACCCGAGTTCGCCCCGGCCCGGAATGGCGTGGCGCGTTCGCTGTTGGCGCTCGGGTTGGTCCCCGACGCCCAGAAGATCTTCCACGAGGTGCTCGCGATCTCCCCCGACAATCTCGAGGCCCGGCTGGGGTTGGCCGCGGCGGCCGGCGCGTCCGGAAAACCGAACGAGGAGATCCAAATTTACCGGGGGCTGATCAATGAGGATCCGTCCCGCAACGAGGTCCGGGCCCACCTCCTGGCCGCCCTAGTCGACGCCGGTCGGTGGCCTGAGGTGACGCCGGAGCTGAAGGTGATGCTGGAGATCGCACCGGAGGATGCCCGACTCCGGTTTCTCCATGGCGCAGCTCTCGAGAAAACCGGGCATGCCGTGGAGGGTCAACGGGAGATCGAACGGGCCCGGGCGCTGGGTCTAGAGTTCGACGCCGAGCAGGCCCTCAGTTTGCACATTGGTCTGCCGGCGCCCGTTCGACCCGCAAAGGCGACCCCCCTCACCCCAGCCGTCGCTCATCGGGCCCCCTCAAAGGGCCCTTCCGCCCCGCGCCGTCCCAAGTCGCGCCGGACGACCCGGTCGGGTGCACGAAAGTCTCGAAGGCCGGGGCCTGTTCGTCGCCGTTCGGCCCGTCGAGCCAAGGCTAAGTAAGCACGCGGACCGGGCGCCCCGGTGTGGACTACGTGGGAGGGGCCTTCGGTCGCGGCCGCTCCCGACGCCGCCACCGAACTCTTGGCTAGGATGGGGGCCCCGGGCCCCGGGATTGGAAGTTGACCGGGACGTATCGACCCTACACGTATTCCTACACGGTGGGGCCGAAAATCTCGGCCCAGCGCCCACTGAGCACCTCGCCGACCGAGCTTCGTCATCTAGCGATTGCGGCCGTTGTGCTCACGGTCGATTTCATATTACTCTACGGCGGACCGGCGATTTACGCGGCTCCTATAGAGGCTGTGTACGTGGGTACCGCAATCGCCGCGGCGCTCACCGCCTTCGTGGCTCACGAGATGGCCCACAAAGTCTCGGCGCAGCGACGCGGATACTGGGCGGAGTTCCGAATGTCCGCGATTGGCCTCATCGTCTCCCTCATCACGGCCTACATCGGATTCCTGTTCGCCGCGCCGGGGGCCACGATGATCGGCGGTATGGGGAGCCCTGAAGATTGGGGACGGACCAGCTTGGCGGGACCATCGACCAACGTCGTCTTTGGGGTTATCTTCCTCGCCTCATCGTTCGGGGTCGCTGCCGCTGTCCCCTCCCAGCTCGTTGTCGTGGGAGCATTGCAATTCTTGGGGTTCGTCAACAGCTGGTTTGGGACCTTCAATATGATTCCGATCGGACCGCTCGACGGGGCGAAGGTGATGCGGTGGAGCAAGACCGTGTGGGCCGTGGCGTTCGTGGCGTTTTTGGCGCTTACCGTCGGGGCCGGCATTCTGCTATATTTCATTGGTCCCTGAACGGAGTCGGACAGTCGAAGGAGGTTCCATGTCCTCTGTTCACGTCGAGGAGCTGGGGGCGAACCGCTTCCAAATCGACCTCGACTTTCGCGACGTGGAGGGCATCATTGCGAGTTATGCGCTCCCGGGACCGGAAGGTTGGACGATTGTCGAAACCGGTCCAACCACCTGCCGTGAGCATCTCAGCGAGGGGGTTGCGGCGGCCGGTATCGACCGAAACGAGGTGACACGGGTTCTCGTCACGCACGTCCATCTGGATCATGCCGGTGGACTCGGCACGGCCGCCGAGCTGTTTCCTCGGGCGACCCTCTACGTCCATCGAGAAGGACTCGCCCACATGGTGGACCCGACGAAGCTCGTCGCGAGCGCCCGTCGCGCTTGGGGAGCGGCAACGGATGCGTTGTGGGGAGCGATTGTTCCCGTGCCGGCAGCCCGTCTCGTCGCCCTGTCTGGCGGGGAGCGCCTGCCATTGAAGGACGGAGAGTTACGGGTGGTCAACACTCCGGGCCACGCGAAACACCACCTCGCGTTCTTCGACGAGCCCACTCGCTCCCTCCTCACTGGCGATGCGGCGGGCGTACATCTTCCGGGGACCAACCGGGTGAGACCTGCCCTGCCCCCACCGGACCTCGACCTCGAAGCATTATTGGCCAGCGTCGACCGGATGCGGGAACTCGACCCTGCCCGTCTATTGTACACCCACTTTGGACCTCAATCCGACGGCGTTCGGGCTCTTCAGGAGTATCCTCCCCTCGTGATGCGCTGGCGCGAGGTCGCGTTGGCCGCCGCTCGGGAGGACCCTTCGGTGGACCACGTCGAAGCGGCCCTTCAACGATCCGAGCGGGAGATTCGGTCCCCCGAGTCTCCGGCAGAAGTGCGGGCGGACCTGATTTCGGGCACGGCACTTGCGGCGCAAGGGCTCCTCCGGTATTTCCGGACTCGAGGTTTGATCCCCTGAGTGGAGCGTCCGACGGCCGCAATCCCCGCCTGACCCCGGCCCTCGCCCTGTTCGGCGCCCGGGTGGTCTACGCCTTCAATTGGTATAACGTGGGGGCGGTGCTCGCCCTCATCGGCACTTCCCTCCACGCGAATGCGGCCCAGCTGGGCCTCGTCCTCGGCGCCTTCCTCGTGGGAGTTGGCGTTTTCCAGGTCCCGGCCGGCATTCTCGACCTGCACCTAGGGTCCCGCCGAACCGCGCTGACAGGTCTAGTGGTCATGGGCGCGGCCGGACTGGCGTCGGCGTTTTCTACCCAAATCCTCGACCTGATTCTCCTCCGTTTTCTCGCGGGGGTGGGCGCGGCGTTCTTCTTCTCTCCGGCCCTGAGCCTGGTGGCTTCGTATTTTCCCTCAGGCCAGCGGGGCCCCGTGATTGGCCTCTACAACGGGGGGTTCAGTCTGGGCGGAGCGGCGGGTGTCACCGCCGGCGCCGCAATTGGGCTGAGATTCGGTTGGCAGCTCGCGCTGGGGGTCGGTGGAGCTGCGTTGCTCGTCATGGCGGTGTACAATTGGGTCGTGCTGCCCCGAGAGCAGACTCCCCGTCCCGAGAGGGACCGTTCCCGACTCGTTCAAACGATGGGGCGCGTGCTCCGCTCCCGGTCGATCTGGGCGCTCTCCCTCGCGTTAACCGGATTCTGGGCTGCCGTATACATTGTCGCCCAGGATTTCGTACTCTACGCGACCAAGGTACACCCAGCGTGGGGAACCCAAACGGCAGCGAACATCGCGACGGTCTTCATCGTGATGTCATTTCCCGGGGGACCCCTCGGAGGCTGGATTGCCGAGCGGGGGTGGGACCGCCGGTGGGTTTTGGCCCTCTTCGCCGTGGGTGATGGCGCCCTGATTGCTTCGATCCCCCTCCTCGGCCTCTACGTAAGCGCAGGGCTCTTCGTGATCATGGGCCTGTTCGATGGAATCGTTTTCGCAGTCCTCTACCTGATCCCTTCGTACCTGCCCGAGATTCGTGGGGAGAGCCTCGCCCTCGGCATCGCCGTCATCAACTCGATCCAAGTGCTCGTCGGGAGCCTCGTAGCCATCGTCTTCGGTTACGTCGCTGTTTTGGCGGGCTTTACGACGGCATGGGTGTTCGTTGGAGCTCTGACGTTGGTCCTGATACCGCTGGTTCTGCTCGTCGCTCCGAATTCGGCCGGCATCCCGCGAGTCACGGACAGTTCGGCTTCCACCGTGGGTGCCGAACCGGTCACGTCGAAGTTACGGTGACGAGATTCGTCGGTCGTCCCTCCACCGGATAACCGGCGGTCAGGACCACCGGCCGTCCGGCCGGTAGGTCGAAGGTGTGTCGAGAAGCGCTCTCCGCAAATCGTCGCAGTTGGTCGAGCGAGAGGCGAGCGGGAACCGCCTCCGTGAGCACCCCCCAGGTGAGCGCCAAGTGCCGGCGAGTGGTCTCGAGTCGGGACAAGGCCAAGATGGGGACCGTAGGCCGCAGCCGGGAGACCAGGCGGGCCGTGCGCCCGGAATGCGTCGGAATCACGATCGCCCCGGCGCGGATGGCCTCGGCTGTCCGCACGGCGGCGTTCGCCACCGCCTCTTCGATCGGCGGGTTTCGTTCATCGACGCGCGGGGTTCGAAAGCGTTCGCGGTCAATAGCGCCCTCGGTGGCTCGCGCGATCCGGTCCATCCAGGCCACGGCCAGTGCAGGAAACGAACCGATGGCACTCTCCTCCGAAAGCATCACGGCATCGGCGCCGTCGAGAATCGCGTTCGCCACGTCGGTAGCCTCGGCGCGGGTAGGCCGAGGGGACGAGACCATGCTAAGCAGCATTTGCGTCGCCACAATGCTCGTGCGACCGGTCCTCTGAGCGAGCGCGACGAGTCGCTTCTGTTCCAACGCCAACCGTTCGAGCGGTACCTCGATTCCCAGATCGCCCCGGGCGACCATGATGCCTTCCGACTCGCGCAGGATTCCCCCCATTGCGTCGAGCGCTCGCGCGCGCTCGATTTTGGCGATCACCCCCACTGGTTCTTGGGTCCGGTCGGCGATGGCTCGCCGGGCCTCCCGGACATCGCGGGCCGTCCCGACGAAGGAGAGGGCGATAAAATCGACGCGCTCGTCCAGCGCGACGGCGAGATCCTCCAAGTCTTTGGGCCCCAAGAGGGAGCGGTGGAATCGCGCGTGGGGAAGGAAGATTCCCTGGCGAGACCGTATGCTCCCGCCCTGGACCACCCGAGTGCGAATGGCCTTCGAAGACACCTGCTCGACGCGGAGCTCTACTTGGCCGTCTCCCAGGAGTAGGAGATCTCTGGGCTGTGCCGCCGAGCGCAGATCGGGGACAGAAATGGAAACTCGCCTTTCGGTCCCTACGGTCGGATCGAGATCGAGACTGAGAAGCTGTCCAGGGCGAACCTCGACGGAGTTCTGCGCCACGTACCCGAGCCGTAGCTTCGGGCCCTGAAGGTCGGCAACGATGGCCACTTCCCGGTGGGCCCGGCGAGCGGCGGCCCGAGCACGTCGAATCAGTTGCTGCTGTTCACCCGTTCCCCCGTGGGAGAAATTGATCCGGAAGGCGTCTGCCCCTGCCGCCAGAAGGTCATGCAAAGTTCGAGCAGTGGCGGACGCGGGACCCAGAGTGGCCAGTATCCGAGTCCGGCGTAGTGCGTTCTCTCGGACGAGGCGAGTTTCCGTCATGCATTCGTCGGGGGACTGTCCGCCGGGGGCGTTCAAGACCGGGACCTTTTAGTATCGTGCCACGGTGCGTTCGACTGCAGCCCCGTGGTGTAGTGGCCAAGCATGCCGGCCTTTGGAGCCGGCGACAGCGGTTCGAATCCGCTCGGGGCTATAATTAAAATAATGTTGATGCCTTCTTGTCCGTGATGGCGTCGGACCGTATGACCTCGATATCCATTCACTCCTCGACACTGAAGATGCTTCAGCCCTTCAAGAGGGGGGACATGACCTGGGACGACGTCCTGGTCGACTTCATCGAGGAACACGTGCCAGAAGCATTCGTGAAAGAGATGATCCGCCAGGCGGAAGAGGGACCGGGAATCCCCTGGCGGCAGGTGATGGAGGAGCGGAAGCGGAGGTACTAGAGCGTGTCTCGGGTCGAGATGACCCCGGAGGCCCGAATTCAATACCTCGCGGTCCCGACCGATATCGCGAACCAGTTTGACGAGCTGATGGCGTTCCTTGAGCTCAATCCTCACCGACTTCCGCCGTGGTGTGAAGTCAAGTCTATAGGTCGAAGTGGGGGAAAGGAGGTCTTTCGGGCACGAGTGGGAGTCTACCGTGCTACCTACGTTTTCGATGGAGAGCTCATTCGTTCCACACGTTTTCGGTTACGGAAGGATATCGGCTACTCGGCTCTTCCAAAGTCATAGAGATGGCTTCAATCGCTGATTCTCACGACGAACGTCCCCGAAACTTCGGAACAAGTTCGACGGGTGGGACCAGGCTGAAAGCAACGGATTGACTCTGAAGTCCAATCTCGGCAGCTCGCTCGATTCTCTTGAAGACCGGGCGACTGTTCGAAAGGGGTGCGTTTCGCGCGGGGAACTCAGCCAGAGCCGAGCTCGGTCATCCCAGATTCTTTTTCCTCTACAGCGTCAGGAATCTCGATCTTCGTAGCTCTGCGAGCCTGGACGAGCGGCCCGGCGGAAATTAAGACTTATGCGACGATCTCTGCGGCGCTGGCTGGAATTGGTGTGGCGGCAGCAACTGCGGACGTTATCATCGCGGAAGAATGACAACCTCTGGAAGAACACTCTTGAGGGCGGGAGAGTTTGATCTTCGAACCCTTCGTGAGCAATCGGATGGCCCGAGGCGAAGAAAACGCTGGATGCTGATTGTTGCGATTGCGCTTTCCCTGGCATGGGCTCTAATTTTCGTTGGTCTTGATGCCCACGGGCTCGCGACAGCGAGTCTACCATCGATCCGATTTCTCACGCTCCTCGTCGTCCTTGGATTCGCAAGCCTCTTCGTCGCCACCGCTGCACTTGGTTTGCCGCGAACGCGGCATGGGGCCGATATTGTTCGAGTTAACGATTCCGGCCTCGAGATCATCTTTCCATCTGGTCGTCCCATCTCTATAGGTTGGGAAGAACCGAGGATATCATTCGAACTCTACGACTTCAGCTCCGCACCTCGTTCCTCAGTCTTAGTGGATTCGCCTTACTTTTTGCGAACCAAAGGCACCGAATCAGTCCTGTCGGGCGAGGTCTACCAGCAAATCTTTGCTCGCGCCCAACAGCACGACCTCATTGTCAAGAGCACTCGTGGGAGTCGGTGGATATACCCTGCCGCAGTAGCCCCGGTTGTCCATTACGTACGGAGTGGGAGTCCAAGTGCCCTGTCCACCGAATTGGAACCGAGGACGAAACAGTTGAGCGGCTGACAGTTCGATGGTTGTACCTGGCTGGCAGTAGTGCAGCTACCTCGTACCCAGCCGTTGAGACGCGAACTACTCCCAGAGGGTCGCGTCCATTAACCCGCGGGTCGTCCCCGAAACTGGAGTGGTTGCCGCTTAGCGCATGCGAGCAGAATGGGTCGTTTTCCGACAGGTTAGCCGTGCACTACGGCAAGCTCAGGCGGGCCTGGTCACGGGAGTGCGCGGCCTCGGATTCCAGGTGAAAACAAATGCCAGGAACGCCCCGAAAAGTCCGAGGCCCATCACGAAGATTCCGAGTGCCGGCTCGGGGTTAAGGCAAGCCGGGGGCGAAACGGGCGACAAACTGGGCGGGGGGCTCGGCGCTCGGGCACAAGCGGGCGAGAGGAAGCCCGTAGCAATGAACAATGCCCCGATGGCTGCAAGCACGAGCCAAGGCGGGCAAGCGAAGCGAACCCTCACGACCCCATAGCGAGCGCGGCTCCAACGCGCAAGCCAAACCGCCAGCGCGCAGATCGCACCCAGCGCGACGAGGAGGGACCCGGGCCCGACCACCAGATACGCGCCGTAGCCCGTAATCAGATTCCAGTAGATACCCAGCAGGACGAGGATTGCCGGGCCGAGATAGAGGTAGACGGCTCGCACAGCCCCCAATCGGGGCGGATGCCGATAAACCATTCCGGACGAGAACTAAACGGTCAGTTGAGCTTGCCCTACCCCCGAGTCACCGGACGCGGCGCGCCATCACGGTTGTCCATCGCTCATCCACGACATCGCTCTTAGGTACGAACTCCAGTCCAGCCCGCGACGCGGCCGCAACGACGGCAGAATAGGCTTCTTCCGTGAGGTCAGCTCTGAAGTTGTCTTTTTGAAAGCAAGGGGGAGGCGGCTTATCATTAAAACCGGGGCCCCACCGCTTGTCCTGCTCTCCGGAACGCGCGGGTCTCCACCCGCCATCGACGGGATCCCAGAATCGCGCCGGGGCCGGTCGGGAAAGAAAGCAATCTCGGGAGAGCGAGCCCCATCCAAACGCCCAGGTGTTACCGCTTGCAGAGGAGAAAACCAAGCCAGATGCCCCAATCTCCAGGGCTACTGGTAAGTTTAGGGTTGGATGCCGACGATAGTCGCGCCAAAGCAAGCCGCCGAAACCAATCGCAGCTAGGATGGGAATCGCCGGTCCCCATAACGGGATACTTTTGGTGTCGACCCATACGATTGAAAGCACCGCAAAGCCGATCGCCGCAATCGTGAGCATGAGCTGTACAGTGACAATCGGACGGATCCTGACGAATACATCCTTGGCAGCTGCAGGCGTGAGGTCGAACCACGATTGGTTTGGAGCCCCGTCCATAGAGATCGTAAAGGGAGGAGACAGGCAATGAGTGTGCTCGCAGGCTTAACGTCTAAGGTCGGTGAAAGTCGCGTCTCCTCTTGATTACTTGAGTCGTCCCTCAAACAGCACTTTTCCGCCGTACGGCCGCTGCCCCGGTCGGAACGACCTTTTCGCACGCAGAGGGTTTTTCCACGCTGGGCTCCCTCGCCGGCCCGTGGGTTCGGTTGGCTCAAAGCCGGGGTTCGGAGTCCGAGCTTCGAGCGCCCCGAGCGATCGGTAGAGATTGTATCCCGTTTCTTCGGTAATAACCAGCGAATCCGCTCGGGGCTAGATCTCACCAGGTCGCCCCGGGCCACGCCGAGCCGGGGCCGTTCTTGGAGGCCCGAGCATCCGGCGAGGAGGGCTTAAACCAACCGAAGCGGTTTTCGGGGCGTGGCCTCAACCCGACGACTCGCCGCTCTCAGGAGGGCCCGGACGGGCGCCTCCTCGAGGTCGATTCCGAGGCGGCCTAACCCGCTGTACCCACGTCGGGGCGGCAAGATTCGCTCCGCCGTGGCACCAGCCTCTTGACCGCGCAGTGCCAAAGCTCGTTCGTATCGGCCCAAATAGTAGCAAGTTCCGTTGTACTCACCCAAAGCAATCTTGCGAAAGGCGTGGCTCGACCACGGGCCCGCCCTGAACCAAGTCCCCCCAATACTGCCGGAGGGCGTCAACCGTGCGCGGACCGGTGTGATTCAAGTACCAACAAACTGCAACTAGCCGGCCGATTCCTTCTACGAAAGAATCCACCGCAGGGCATCGACGAGGCCTTGTCGGCAGCAGAAGAAATCGTGGCCCCCGCAGTACTCGCGGTACAGCAGTGGATACCCGCGCACCCGTAAGATGTCTCGAACGTGTCGGTTTGCGCCCAAGTGTCCTACATCGTTCTCGGTTTCGCTACGGGCCTCGTAGCGCCCGACATCCATGTAAATCTTGAGGGGAAGTTTCGGTCGGTGCATGAAGTATCGGGCCAGCGCCACGGGCTCGTCGATTCCTGGTGGACTCACACCCATCGAGCCAGATTGCGAAATGACGTTCTGAAACAGCCGGGGGTGTCGGGATGCCCAGTACATCGACGCCAAGCCCCCATAGCTCATCCCGGCCAGAACGGTACGGTTCGGCGAAGGGGAGAATCCCACAGCTTTACGAATCCAAGGCATGAGCTCGCGAACTAGAAAGCGTCCAAACGGGGGGTAACCGGGGAGTTCCCGATTCCGGGTCGCTCCGTCGAGCTGATCAACAAAAATGGCCAGGGTGGGGGGTATCCTCTTCCGGTGAATCAGATTGTCGAGAACCGTTGGGGCCGCCGCGTCGGTCATGTACCGGAATCCATCAAAGAAGATGACGACGGGAGTCTCCTGGGTGAGCGGACGCTCCCCCGGAGGTCGGTAGACCCAGATCTTCCGCTTGTTCTTCAGTGTCCGGCTTCGAATTCGGTACGTGGAGATCGTTCCTCTCGGCAGTCTCGGTCCCGCCTCCAGCTCGGAGTGGTGCGGCGCGTTCGGTAGTTGAAGGACCGACCAGTGGTGGCCTCCTAGCCCACCCTTGGGGTAATCGGGATTGACCGCCGAACTGAACGAGATGGGGTTCAGGGGGTCAGGTTTTGCTTTGCGCCATAGAGCAAGGTATCCGAAGAGGTCTGCGGGCACTACCGAAGGTGGGTTGGGGAGCAGCATGTAGGTCCCTTGGCCGTCGTTCCTCACCTTGAAGGTCCGGTACCACACTTGAGTTCTCGGCACCCGTTCAAGCTGATCGATCGTGCCAAAGGCCGTCTGAGGGCTTATGAGACCTACCGAGTGGATTCGGCGATCTCCACGCCAAACATAAGTCACCCACCGATGCGTCGGGTCGCTCGCCATTGGCTCCACCAGCGGAGTTTTCGTCTTCGTCGCCCGTCGCCAGAAGCGCGACTCCGCTCCACGGTCTCCTCGCTGCGCCGCATTCTGAAGCTTCAGGATCGAAGGGCTTGAAGGCTTCACCCGGTTTTGCATTGGGTGCCCGAGGCCCTCGTGTGTTCTAAGGGTATCTCCAGGCCAGTCGGTCGAATCTCGTCCATCGGGTCTAAGACCGGTCTAAAGCCATGGGTTTCCGTCGATGGGCTGAAAACCATCCTCCGGGCCACTAGGACCCTCCACCGTCTCTTAAATTGCGGAAGATCCTTTCCTCGAGCGGGGGATTCTCGCCCCGCTCGGGTTAAACGACCCGGGCAAGGATCGTGGCCCCGCGGGAAACAAGTCGCCGATGCAGAAGGGCTACCCGCTCGGAGCCACCGTTCTGGGTTCGGTCGGCGCGATCCTGATTGTACTAGAGGGAGTATTCCTGACCGGTACCGGTAACTCCTTTTTGCCGTCTGGCTGGCCCGTGTTCGCGCTCGGGACTTCCGTCTCGACCGTGGTGGTGGCCATCCTCACCATCTTTCTCGGGTGCTTGGCCCTAGCCTTCACACTCTTCGTTTATCTCTGGCCCGAGGCGCACACGTTCGCGGGGATCGGAACGATTACCATCGCCTCACTGAGCCTATTTTCCGGGGGAGGCTTCCTCCTCGGGGCCCTCCTGCTTTGGGTGGGGGGCGTGCTGGCCATTTACTTTGGACTGCGAACGAGTGTCCCGAAGGAGACGGTTCGCCCGCCGGACCGTTTCGACGAAGATGCCAAACCAAGGCCCATGGGCCAGTCTCCCCACGCCGAAAGTACGAGCGCGACGCGGGAGGACAAGTAATCTCTGGCTTTCCCTGTCAGGTGTCTAATCTGCTACGGTCCGCGTGCTTTTTCGTGTCCGCTGCAGCGCCTGGCGAATCGATCTACCGCTCGCCGCGGGCCGCGACTGCCAGGCCGCGCCCGGCGCCCTCGTCCCGTTCGCGGCGGTGCTCCTCTCGGCGCTCGTTGTTCTTTACCAGGCGAGATTCCGTGCCGGACTGTGGAACTACCCGGTGGCCGTCATTACCGGAGTGGTGGTTCTCATGCCGGTTTTGAACTGGCCATCTGGAATTCACCACAGGCGACCCGAGACTTGCCGAACCCCGAGCAATCTTCCCGCCCGTTAACAAGGGGTGGAATAAGTTGCAGATACCGGCGGGACCGCTTCCGGCGAGCACGGATCGGTTAAGGCCGTCGCGTCGTCTCGCGACGAAGAAGGTAGCAACTCTCGCTATCAAAGTGCCCAATTGTAAGTACAACTACGACGAATCGTCCGGCGGCTTGATAGAACGTCGTAACCTGACATCGACAGTTATGAACGCATTCCAGAGACGACCGTTCATCGTCGCCGCGTCGGTAGTCGTTCTAGGGCTGATGATCACGTCCGGTTCCGGTTCCCTCCACTTGGACCGGTCGGTATCGTCCGTCACCTCGTCGGCGACGACGAGTGATATGCCTTCGCTGCAGGCCATCACCTCAAGCGCGGTAGCGATACCGGGCTACAATCAAGTCAGCGCTCTTCCTTCTTCATTTCCCATTCTTGTTACCGTTGCGGTACCCTTGAATAATCTAGCTCTCATGCAATCGATGGAAGTGGCGATATCGAATCCCCAGTCCCCCGAATTCCGTCACTTTCTATCCCAACAAACCATTCAGCAACTGTTCTTGCCCGTCGCCAAATATCAATCGACGCTCAGCTATCTGAAGTCCAGCGGATTTTCTATTGTCAGCACGGCGGAAGATTCCATCATTGTGGCGAGTGCAACCGTGGGACAATTGAAGTCTTCACTGGGGCTTTCGACCATGCTCTACTCCAACGGAAAAGAGAGCTACTACTCGACCTCTGGCTCTCCGACTCTTCCAGGAGTTTACGCCTACGCTTCAAATCTAACTTCGCTGCTCGCGCAACATCCCAATGTCACGGTACCTCCAACTGCCGACGGCGCTCCAACTCCAAGCGCATCGGCATCTCCGGCCGTTCCCGAGGTGACCGGTCCAGAGGAGTCATATCAAGCCTCGAGCCTTCGCTCAGCTTACAACGCTAGCGCATTGATCGCGAACGGATTCAACGGTAAGGGCAAGACCATTGGCATTTTCGAGTTTGGCGGGTCTCCGTACATGGCTGGGGAGCTGAAAGCCTATGATCGCCTAACCGGGTTACCGGCGCCGCCTAGTTTCGAAATCGTACCGGTCGGACCGTATGACCCGAATCTTGGAACTGCCGATATTGAAGAGGAGCTGGACGTCGAATTCTCCCACGCGATGGCCCCCGGGGCTAGCATCATAGTGTATGTCGGAAACGATGCGCTGAATTGGGCTCCGATCATTGCGATCGTAGATCAGCAAGACGCGGTGAACGTGCTATCGCAGAGCTGGCTAGAACCAGAAGGGTTCTTTTCGCTGTTCGGGCCCGGTCTCTTTGACTTCAATGTGGTGCTGGGAGATCAATATTTCCTCCTTGGGTCACTTGAAGGAATCACCTTTAGCGCTGCCTCTGGGGATCGAGGCGGAGTCGGGTATGGTGCTCAGCCGCTGGGAAGTGCAAGTTGGCCCGAATCCTCGCCCTACGTGACCTCGGTTGGCGGGACGCAGACCTATCTGACGTTCAAAGGTTCGACGGTGGTTTCCTCGCTCCAGACGGCGTGGTCAAATTTGGGATTTGAGCCGAATCTCGCGAATTTCGGCGGTGGAACCGGAGGTGTCAGCTCGTTGGAACCCAAGCCATGGTACCAGAACGGGGTTCCGACACCTAGTTCCTACCCAAGCGGAAGGCTAACCCCGGACCTTTCGTTGCAGGCTGCCTTGGGTCCGGCAACCTACGAGCTCGTCGATAGCAGGGAGGTTTCTTCCCATGCCGGTTACACCTGGATCCCGATAGGAGGAACGAGCGAAGCTTCTCCGCTCCTGGCGGGACTGGTGTGCGACATCGACAGCGCCATCTCGGGCTCGCTGGGCCTCCTCAATCCGACCATCTATCAGATCGGCGAGTCCTCTCTCTATACGAAAGCCTTCACACCAATCACGTTTGGCTACAACAGCCCGTGGGTGGACCAGTTCGGTTACAACCTCGTGAATGGCTGGGGAGCGCCGAATATTGGGGAATGGGCAAACTATTTCGCCTCCGTGCCGCCGGGCTCCACTCCCAGCATCCAGGTTTCCATTACCAATTCATCGAACGAGCCGCAATATGAGTTCACCGCCGGACAGAAGATTGTTATCACCGCGGTACCCGAGAGCGGTACCAGCGCGACTAGCAGTGTCTACCAGGCGACCCTCGTCACCCTGCAGGGAACTGTTGCAAAGACCACTCTGAAATACAGCGCCGTTCTCGAAGCTTGGACGGGATCTCTAACCGTCCCATCCATCGCGTCCGGAATGTCGAACGTCGACGTTCAGGGAACGGTCAGCGGGACGCAAGCGTTTGGCTTCGCGCAAGTGTTTACTTCGTATCTCGCAACCGTGATCACGCCCTTCGCCGCGCAGTGGTTTGGAACGCTGCCCTGGTCCACGCTGTTCGGCTTCAACGTGAGCCTCGCGATCACCGATTTGTATGGGAATCTCATCACGAGCGGATCCTACAGTCTCACGGCGTCCTCGTACTCCATCGCGCACAATA